>NZ_CP108644.1:943500-1258000 GCF_041435495.1 Streptomyces sp. NBC_01116 | reverse complement strand
GCCATCGTCGTCGACCAGGTGGTCCGCTGCCCGCCGGTGACCGGCCACCGGCTGGCCGACGTTCCCGAACTCGGGTACTTCAGCACCGACAAGCCCTACCCCCGGGGCGAGTTGAGGGTGAAGTCGGTCGGGCTGTTCCCCGGGTACTACCAGCAGCCCGAGGTCACCGCCCGCGCCTTCGACGAGGACGGCTTCTACCGCACCGGCGACGTCTTCGCCGAGACCGCGCCGGGCCGGCTGGTCTACGTCGACCGGATGAACAACGTGGTGAAGCTGTCCCAGGGCGAGTTCATCGCCGTGTCCGGTCTGGAGGCGCTGTACACGACCAGCCCGCACATCGCGCAGATCTATGTGTACGGCAGCAGCGAGCAGGCGTTCCCGCTGGCGGTGGTGGTCCCCGACGCCGAGCGCCTGGGACGGGCCGACGACGACGCCGTACGGACCGCGGTCCTGGACTCCCTGCGGGAG
This sequence comes from Streptomyces sp. NBC_01116, assembly GCF_041435495.1. Lineage (NCBI taxonomy): Bacteria > Bacillati > Actinomycetota > Actinomycetes > Kitasatosporales > Streptomycetaceae > Streptomyces > Streptomyces sp. NBC_01116. Next base: position 1,257,532 of record NZ_CP108644.1, on the reverse strand, counting down.
CTCGCCCACGGTGCGGGCCTGCACGCGTACGAGATCCCGCACGACGTCGTCGTCGAGCGGCAGCCGTTCACGGTGGCGAACGGGCTGCTGTCGGGGGCCGGCAAGATTCTGCGGCCCGCCCTGAAGGAGCGCTACGCACCGCGCCTGGAGCGGCTGTACGCGGACATCGCGGCCGGCCGGGCGGGCCAGATCGCGGCACTGCGGGCCGCGGGCGGGAAGGTCACGCCGCTGGACGCGGTCCGCGCCGCCGCGCAGATCACCCTCGGCTGCCCCTCGTCGCTCGTCCGGGCGGAGGCCGCCTTCACGGATCTGGGCGGCGACTCCCTGTCGGCACACACCTTCTCGACCGTCCTCGAACAGATCCTCGACGAGGAGGTGCCCATCCAGGTCATCCTCCAGCCCTCCTCGACGCTGGCCCGCATAGCGGAGCGGCTCGGCCGCCCGGCGCGGGACGCCCGGGAGGCGCGCCCCACCTTCGCCTCGGTGCACGGAGGCGACGCGCACGAGGTGAGGGCCGCCGATCTGACTCTCGACCGCTTCCTCGACGGGCGGCTCCTGGCCACCGGGCGCGGCGCGCGGCCCGGTCCGGCCTCCGTCGGGAACGTCCTGGTCACCGGGGCGACCGGGTATCTCGGACGGTTCCTGGCGGTCGACTGGCTGCGGCGCGTCCGCGAGACGGGCGGCCGGCTGACCTGCCTGGCCCGGGCCACCGACGACGGGGCCGCACGGCAGCGTGTGCTCGCCTGCCTGCGCGCCGCGGTGGCCGACCCCGCCGACTGGTTCGACGCGGCCGCGGAGCGGCATCTGACGGTCCTGGCCGCCGATGTGTCGGCGCCACGGCTGGGCCTGGCGGAGACGGCCTGGGAGTCGCTCGCCGAACAGACCGACCAGATCGTGCACGCGGCGGCGCTGGTCAACCATGTCCTGCCGTACCGGAGCCTGTTCGCGCCGAACGTCGCCGCGACGGCGGAGCTGATCGGGCTGGCGCTCACCGGCCGGGCGAAGCGGTTCGCCTATGTGTCGACGGTGGCGGCCGCGATGCTGCCCGACGGCTCGTTCCTCGACGAGACGGCCGACATCCGCACGGTGTCCCCGGTACGGCCGCTGGACGACTCCGACGCGAACGGATACGCCACGAGCAAGTGGGCGGGCGAGGTCCTGCTGCGCGAGGCGCACGAGAGGGCGGGGCTGCCGGTCACGGTGTTCCGGCCGGACATGATCCTGGCCCACAGCAGCCTGCCCGGCGGGCTGAACCTGACCGACCGGTTCAGCCGGCTGCTCCTGAGTGTCCTCACGACCGGCATGGCGCCGCGCTCCTTCTACGGGATCGACCGGGACGGCAACCGTTCGCGGGCGCACTACAGCGGTCTGCCGGTCGACTTCACCGCCGCGGCGATCACCGCGCTCAGCGCCGGGAACGAGGACGGGTACGTCACCTACAACGCGGTCAACGCCCACGACGACGGGATCTCCTGGGACGAGTTCGTGGACTGGCTGATCGAGGCGGGCCACCCGATCGCCCGGTTCGACGACCACCGGCAGTGGCACATGCGCACCGAGGCGGCTCTGCGCGGTCTGCCCGACCACCAGCGCCGGCTGTCGCTGCTGCCGCTGATGCGGGCGTACGCCCGGCCGGGCGTACCGAGGGCGGGCTCCGCCGTGCCGGCCACCCGGTTCAGCACGGCGGTCGGCGCCCTCGGGGTGGGGGAGGGACGGGTGCCGTCGCTCTCGCCCCCGTACCTCGCCAAGTGCGTGGCCGACCTGCGGCTGCACGGCCTGCTCTGAGCGGTCTCCGCGCGCAGCGGCCTCCGGGTACGGACCCGGCCCCGTCCACGATCGCGGTGGACGGGGCCGGGAGGCGCGGCAGGGGGCGCTCAGCCGTTGGCGGGGGCGATCTCCTCGATGACGTGACGGGGACTCGCGAAGAACCCGGACTCGCGCGGGTAGTGGACCACGATCTCGGTGAACCCCAGCTCGGCGCACCGCCCCGCGACGTCCGCGAACGCCTGTGCGGACTCCGTCGTCGGCAGCAGGGAGAAACCGGTCAGCAGCGTACGGTCCAGGGACTTCGGGTCGCGGCCCTCCCGTTCGCACGCCTCGTCCAGCTGCTCCATACGCCGCGCGAGCACCGACCAGGTCCAGGACGCGGTCCGCTCCTGCCTGGGCACGTCCCCCTGGTCGGTGACGACCCATGAGGCGCCGTACCGCGCGACGGTGCGCATCCCCAGCGGACCGTTCGCCGCCAGCACGAACGGCACCCTCGGCCGCTGGACGCAGCCCGGCTCCAGCCCGGCGTCGACGGCCTCGTAGTAGCGGCCGAGGAAGGTCGTCCGCTTGCGGCCGTCGGGCGTTCCGGTCAGCAGCCGGTCCAGGAGTTCCACGGACTCGCGGAACCGGCCGCCGCGTTCGTGCACCGACCAGCCCTTGCCGTGCTCGCCCTGGCCGAGCACGAAGGCGTCGGCGTCCGGCGAGCCGGCGCCGAAGCCGAGGACGAAGCGGCCCTCACTGATGGCGTCCAGCGTGACGACGTCGTGGGCGAGGGGCACCGGGTGGCGGTAGTTCGGCGACGTCACCAGCGTGCCGATCCTGATCCGCGAGGTGACCCCGGCGGCGGCGGCCAGCGTGGGCATCGCCCCGTACCAGGCGCTGTCCGGCAGTCCGGCCCAGGTGATGTGGTCGTAGGTGTAGGCGGCGTGGAAGCCCAGCTCCTCGGCGTGCCGCCAGCTCGCGGCCGCCTCCCGGAACGGACGGTCGGGCAGGATACAGACGCTGATGCGCACGGGGGACTCCAGATTCGTTGCTGCTTCCCGGGGATCCCGACAGTACTGATCACGCGCCTCGGCGCGGAGTCAGGAGATCTCTAGACCACACCCTCGAATCCGGCCAATGCGGCACGTCCGACGGAAGACGGCCCGCGGGAGTCGCCTCGGGCGTCTCGGCCCATCCGCGGAGTCCGCGCTCACGACCCGCCCGGCAGCCCCCGGTCGTACCCCGGGTTGTCCGCATCGGTGAGCGGCGGTTCGGCCTTCATGTGGGCGGGAGCCAGGGCCCGGAGGGCGTGGTAGCCGACGAGGACGATCAGCGTGCCCAGCGCGATGCCGCTCAGCTCGAAGTTGTCGGTGAGCTTCAGGCTCACGTTGCCGATGCCCACGATGAGCCCCGCGGCCACGGGCACGAGGTGGAGCGGGTTGGACAGGTCGACGCGTGAGCGGACCCAGATCTGGGCGCCGAGCAGGCCGATCATGCCGTAGAGGATGACGGTGATCCCGCCGAGGACACCGCCGGGGATGGCGGCCACGACGGCGCCGAACTTGGGGCAGAGACCGAACAGGATCGCGAAGCCGGCGGCGCACCAGTAGGCGGCGGTCGAGTAGACGCGGGTGGCGGCCATGACGCCGATGTTCTCGGCGTACGTGGTCGTCGCGGGACCGCCGACCGACGTCGCCATCACGGTGGCAGCGCCGTCGGCCATGATCGCCGTGCCGAGCTTGTCGTCCAGCGGGTCGCCGGTCATCTCGCCCACGGCCTTGACGTGTCCGGCGTTCTCGGCGATGAGCGCGATGACGACGGGCAGGGCGACGAGCACCGCGGAGAGCGAGAAGCTCGGGGCGTGGAGGGTGGGAAGGCCGATCCAGTCGGCCTCGGCCACCCCCGAGAGGTCCAGGCGCCAGTGGTCGACCGGTTCGGTGCCTCCGGCGGGGGAGTGGATCTTGCCGAAGACGCGGTCGAAGACCCAGGAGACCAGGTAGCCGAAGGCGAGGCCGAGGAAGATCGCGATACGGGACCAGAAGCCTCGCAGCACGACGAGGCCGAAGCCCGTGAAGACCATGGTGAGCAGCGCGGTCCACTGGTCCTGCGGCCAGTAGGTGCCGGCCGTGACGGGAGCCAGGTTGAAGCCGATCAGCATGACCACCGCGCCGGTGACCACCGGCGGCAGGACGGCGTGGATGACACGGGCGCCGAGGGCGCGGATGGCCGCCCCGCACAGGAAGAGGACCGCGCCGACGACCAGCAGCGCGCCGGTGAGGGTCGCCGCGTCGCCGCCCTGGGTCTGGATGACCGCGGCCACGCCGATGAACGACAGGCTGCTGCCGAGATAGCTGGGAATGCGGCCACGGGTGATGAGCAGGAAGAGGATGGTGGCCGCACCGGAGGCCATGACGGCGAGGTTGGCGTCCAGGCCCATCAGGATCGGGGCGACGAAGCAGGCCCCGATCATCGAGACCACGTGCTGTGCCCCGAGACCGGCGGTGCGCCCCCAGGTGAGCCGTTCGTCCGGCCTCACGATCTCGCCCGGTGCGAGGTTCTTCCCGTCGCCGTGCAGTCTCCAGCGCACGCCGAGACTCATGGTTGCTCCCTGAAGGTCTGCTCGGTGTGCCGGCCGGTCTGCGACCCGGTGTTCGGTGTTCACCTGCGGAAAAGATCAGCGCCATGGTAGTGGTGCGCCGAGCGGCGGCCGCGCGGAGGTCTCCCGCCGCGCGCCGCCGCACCCGTGCGCGCCGCCGCCCCGTCCCGTCAGCTTCCGGTCGCGCTCTTGGCCGTCGTACCGCTCCCGGCCGCCGAGCCGGTGACCTTGCGGTCGGCCGACCGCAGCACGCCCGCGCCCAGCACCAGGCCGAAGGCCAGTGCGGTCACCACGCCGAACGACACCACCAGCGAGGTGGCCTCGGCCAGCGAGCCGATCGCGGAGGGGGCGATCAGGCTGGAGGTGTACGTGATGGTGGCGACGCCCGCGATGGCCTGACTCGGGTTCGGTCCGCTGCGCCCGGCCGCCGCGAAGGCCAGCGGGACCACGACCGCCACACCGAGGCCCAGCAGTGCGAAGCCGCACATCGCGGCCGCGGGGGAGGGCGAGAACACGACCAGCAGCCCGCCCGCGGTGGCCATGAGGCCGCCGGTGCGCACCGTGCGGACCGCGCCGAAGCGGTCGACGATGCGGTCCCCGGCGATCCGGGCCAGGGCCATCGTCAGGGTGAACGCCGTGGTGGACGCCGCGGCGAGACCGTCCGAGCTGTCCAGGACGTCCCGCAGGTAGACCGCCGACCAGTCCAGGCTCGCGCCCTCCGCGAACACCGCGCAGAACCCGATCGCCCCGATGATCAGGGCCGACTTCGGCGGCAGCGTGAAGCGCGGCGGCGGTTCCTCGTCCGGGCGGCTCTGGAGATCGAGGACGCCCCGGCAGGCGATCAGGCCCAGGGTCGTCAGCACCAGGGCGGCGACGGCGTGGTGGAGCCGGGCGTCGGTCGCGGTGTGCGCGGCGACGGTGCCCGCCGCCGAACCGATCAGCGCGCCCACGCTCCACATGCCGTGCAGGCCCGACATGATCGACTTGTCGAGACGGTTCTCCACCTCGATGCCCAGCGCGTTCATCGCCACGTCGGACATCCCGGCCGTCGCCCCGTAGACGAACAGCGCCGCGCACAGCGCGACCAGGCTCGGCGCGAGCGCGGGCAGGATCAGCGCCAGCGTCCACAGTGCCAGCAGCGTCCGCAGGGCGGTCCGCGCGCCGAACCGGTGGCTGATCCGGCCGGCGAGCGGCATCGCGATCGACGCGCCGATCGCCGGGAAGGCCAGCGCCAGACCGAGCTGGCCCGCGCTCACCCCGGCGTGGTCCTGGATCCACGGCACCCGGGTCGCGAAGCTGCCGGTCACCGCCCCGTGGACGGTGAAGACCGCGGCGATGGCGATCCGCGCCCGCTTCACCTGCTCCGTGCTGTAGACCGTGACGGTCGGGTCGTCTCTCATGCCGTCGTGTCCCTCCCCTGGGAATGCTCGGACGCCGGTGGTCCCGGCGCTCCCGTGCGACGATGCGGGCCGTAAACTATCAGGAACCCTGCCTGATAAATAGTCGTTACTTCGCCGCCCCGGGAAGCGGCGGGGCGGCGATCTGGAAGGATCCCGGTATGCCCGCATCTCCGAGCACGGCTCGGGCCATCAACGACCGGCTCGCCCTGCGGCTGCTCCAGCAGGACGGCCCGCTGACGGCCACCCAGCTCAAGACGTCGACCGGACTCTCCCGCCCGACCGTCGCCGACCTCGTCGAACGGCTCCAGGGGGCCGGGCTGATCCAGGTCGTGGGCGAGTCCGGGGCCGTCCGCCGCGGACCCAACGCCCGGCTGTACGGGATCGTCGCGGACCGGGCCCATCTCGCGGCGCTCGACGTGCGTCTGGGAAGCGTCAGCGTGGTCGTCACCGACCTGGTGGGGGCCACGCTCGCCGAGGGCTCCCTGCCCATCGGCAGCGACACCGGCACCGAGCCCGCGGTCGGGCTGGCCGTCGCGCTGCTGGAGCGCACCGCCCGCGCGGCCGGGTCCGTCCCCCTGCACAGCGTCGGGGTCGGAGCGCCGGGGCTGATCGACCCCGGCACCGGCGAACTGCGCGACAGCACCGGCCTGCCCGCCTGGCACCGGGGCCTGGTCCGGGAGCTCCAGCGGCGGCTGCCCGCCACGGTCCTGGTGGAGAACGAGACCAACCTCGCGGCCGTCGCGGAACACCGGGCGGGCGCGGCCCGCGACCGGGAGACCTTCGTCCTGCTCTGGCTGGGCCAGGGGGTCGGGGCCGCCGTCATGCTGGACGGCAAGCTGCGTCAGGGGGCGTCCGGCGGTGCGGGGGAGATCGGGTTCCTCCCCGTCCCGGGAGTCGGCGGGCTGCCCTCGGCGGTCAACTGCGAGGGCGGCTTCCACTCGCTGACCGGCTCCGCCGCCCTCTGCGAACTCGCCGCCGCGCACGGCCTCGTGGACCCCGTCGCGGTGACCGACGGCCGGGAGGAGGCGGCGGCCGTGGACGCGGTGCGGGCCGCCCTGGAGGCGGGGGCGGCGGGCGAGCCCTTCCTGAAGGAGCTGGCGGACCGCCTCGCGCTGGGCGCCGCCGCCGTGGTCTCGGTGCTCGACCCCGGCTGCGTCCTGCTCGCGGGGGCGGTCGGTCACGCGGGCGGCGCCGCGCTCGCCGCCCGGGTCGAGGAGCGGCTCGCCGCGATGTCACCCCTGCGGACCGAGGTCCGGGCCGGTTCGCTGGGCGACGGGGCCGTGCTGCGCGGTGCGCTGCTCACCGCCCGGGACGCGGCGCAGGACGCGCTGTTCGCGCCGGAGGGCTGAACCGGCCGGAGTTCCACGTCCGCCTTCCCCGGCCGGAGCCGCGCGTACGCGGCCGGGGAAGGCGGTCCGGTTCAGGCCGGGTGGCGGTGACGGCGGTCGAGGAACTCCTCGAACGTCACGCTGCCCGTGGCGTGTTCGGGCGCCAGGTGGTCGCCGCGCCGGTAGCCGGCGTACGCCTTGCCGGCCAGCCGGACCGGCACCACCCGCCGCTTGCGTCCGGTGGCCCGCAGGAACGCCCCCGCCAGGTCCGTGAACCCGCGGACCTCCGGGCCGCCCAGGTCGGGAACCCGGCCCGCCGGTCCGCCCAGCGCCAGGTCCGCCAGCCGGTCGGCGACCTCGCCGCTGTCGACCGGCTGGACCTGGACACCGGAGGGCGCCGGCAGCACGGGCAGCTTCGCCGCGCCGGCCAGGACGCGCAGGACCAGGTCGTGGAACTGCGTGGTCCGCAGGATCGTCCAGCCGAGCCCGGAGTCCTCGATCATCCGCTCGACCCGGTGCTTGATCGTGTAGTAGCCCAGCGGCAGCCGGTCCACGCCGACGATCGAGATGTAGAGGAGATGCGGCGTCCCGGCCCGCCTCGCCGCGTCGATGAGATACCCCGCCGCCAGGTCGTCGCCACCGCGCGGGGCCGAGGCGCAGTGGACGATCGCGTCCGCTCCCTCGACCGCCGCGTCCAGGCCCTTGCCGTCGCGCAGATCGACGGCGTACGAGGGGGATCGGCGGCTGAGACCGCGGACGTCGGCGCCTTCGGTGCGCAGCTGCTCCGCGACCTGCCGGCCCAGGGTTCCGGTGGCGCCGGTGACCAGAATCGTCGTCATGGGGCCAGCCTGCCAGAACGGGGTCCGGCCCGCCGGAAGGCACCCGGCCCCGGCAACGCCCCCGGCCCCGGCGGTGGACGCCGGGGCCGGGGACGACAGGGCTGGTCGCCCGGTGGTGGACGGAGGGGTGGAGCCGCTCACCACCGGGCGGTCGCAGGAGGGTTCAGCAGGCGCCGAGGTCCTTCCAGGCGCCCCACTGGCCGGCGGATCCGGGCGTCTCGCCCTTCGTCCACCACGAGGCCTTCCACTGGTGGCCGCCGTGGCTGACGGTGGAGCCGCCGCCGTACTCGGTGGCCGCGTTCCAGGCCGGGGCCGCGCAGCTGCCGCCCGGCTGCGTCGGGGTCGGCGTCGGCGTCGGGCCGGTCGGGGTCGGCGTCGGGGTCGGCGTGGGGTTGGTCCCGGTGCCGGGCTCGACGGCGGTGGTGCCGCGCGCCAGGTCACCGGCGAGCGAGTAGGACTTCCCGCCGAAGGTCACGGTCCAGTTGGACGGGGTGGAGGTCGGCAGGTAGTAGACGAAGTCCAGCTCCACCGAGGCGCCGGGGGCCAGCGTCTGCCAGGCCGGGAGCTTCAGGGAGACCCGGTTGTAGGGGCCCTTGAGCCCGCCGATGTTGTTGGCGGCCGTGTGGTCGCTGCGGATGATCGACGTACCGAAGCCGGACTGGTCCTTGGCGTTGGCCGGGGCGGAGGTGGAGTAGTCGAACTGGAACTCCGTGCCGCCGGGCAGCGTGGCCTGGGTCCGGTTGGTGATCTTCAGCTTCGGGCTGATCGGGTAGTTGGAGTCACCGAGCGCGAACTGGTTGAAGGAGACGTCGATGTTGACGGCCTCGGTGGGCAGGGTGACCGTGGAGCGCTTCGCGCCGTACGGGGCCGCCGACTTGAAGGCGTCGTACATCGCGGTGGTCAGCGTCTCGCCGCTCTCGTACTGGCCCTTCGCCGCGTTCCACTGGTAGTCGCCCGCCAGCTCCCAGATCATCGTCCCGCCGATGCCCTTGTCCACGACGTAGTCGGCCTTGGCCTTCACCGACTGCTCGTCCTCGGTGGAGAGGAACACCTTCTTCTGGGCGTTCCACAGCCACGGGGCGACCAGCGTGGAGTCGTACTTGCGGACGTAGGTGCCGGTCAGCTGGGTGTTCGCGGGGAAGCCGTAGTCGGCGAGGTAGTCGCCGGCGATGCCCTTCTCCAGGTTCTTCGCGTGCCACATCGGGTTGGAACCGGCCGGCGATTCCTTGCCGTTGTCGTCCTTGTCGTGCCACAGGTTGTCGATGCCGACGGCGCCGTCACCGCACTTGGTCAGACCCGCGCCCGCCGGGCAGGTGGTCGTGGCCGCCTTGCCCCACAGGCCGTCGGTGCCGCCCTGCACGTTCTTGAAGCCGCGGGTGTAGTACGGCAGGCCGATGTTGATGCGGCCGGCCGGCATCGAGCCGCGGAAGTAGTGGTAGGCCCAGTCGGTGTTGAGGTAGCCGACCCCGCCGTACTGCGAGGTGGTGTAGACACCGGCCTGCGCCAGCTCGTTGTCCTTGCCGTCGTCGAACAGCTGGGCGTTCGGGCCGACGTACTCGTTCCAGGCGCCGTGCAGGTCGTAGGACATGATGTTGACGTAGTCCAGGTACTTCTGCATCTGGTACGTCTCCATGCCCCGCAGCAGGTAGCCGGAGGACGGGGCGGCGACGGTCAGGAGGTAGTGCTTGCCGTCGGCGGCGCCCGCGCGGTCCAGCTTCTCGCGCAGGGTCTTCATCAGGGCGTCGTAGCCCTTCACCAGGCCCGCGCGGCGGCCGTTGGCCAGCGTGTGGTCCATGGGGTTGCCCGCGTCCTTCATGGACGTCGCGTACTCGTAGTCGATGTCGACGCCGTTGAAGCCGTACTTCTTGATGAAGGTGACGGCCGAGTCGGCGAACGTGTTGATGCCGGTCTGGTTGACCGAGCCGTCGGCGTTGGTCGCCATCGAGTAGAAGCCGCCGGAGTTGACGCGCTTGCCGTCCGGGCCGAAGTAGCCGCCGGTCTCGGCCCAGCCGCCCACGGAGACCAGGGTCTTCACGTCGGGGTGCTGCTTCTTGTACTTGGTCAGCAGGTTGAAGTGACCCTTGTACGGGAGCGTCGGGTCCATCTCGGCGCCCGCGACACCGGGCCAGGTCATCCCGGTGGAGGCGTTGTCGGCGCTGTCGGGGCCGACCGAGAGCTTGTTGGAGCTGTCGACGTGCGCGAAGGCGTAGTTGAGGTGCGTGACCTTGTCCCAGGGGATGTCGGGGACCAGGTAGGCGTCCTTGCCGTCCTTGCCGGTACGCCAGTTGGTGAAGTAGCCGATGACGCGGCGCTTGTGGTCGGCGCCCATCTTCTCGCGTCCCTCACCGTCGTAGACGGTGCAGTACGGGGTGTCGACGCCGGAGGTCTTGTACAGCCCGTCGGGGCGACAGGACTCGTGGTCGGTGGCGGCGGCCGACGGGGTGGCGGCGAGGGAGGTCATCAGCAGACCGGCGACAGCGGCGCCGGCGGCGAGGAGCGTGGCTCTCGCTCGGGTGGGGGACAGCATGTGGACGTTCCTCCTGGGGAGGTCGGCAGAACACAACTGGCAAAGGGGGGTGGGTCGTGTCGGGGTCCTGGTGTGCGCACACCGCCGGACCGAACCTCGGAGGTGACGCAGAGATTAAGAGGACTAGACCAGTGCGTCAATAGGTCTGGACCTTTAGCCGTCAACTTTCCCGATGACTACGTTGTCGACTTCTCGCCGACGGAAACGCGCCAGGTTTCCTGTGACCCAGCCCACAGTGCTCACCCGCATGGCCGTGAGGCGTCCGTGGCAGACTGGTTCCGTACCAGTAGCAGCGCACTCCGGGGTCGGTGCAATTCCGAACCGGCGGTTATAGTCCGCGACCCGTCCGCAGCCAGCGGCCGGTTGACCAGGTGAGATTCCTGGACCGACGGTGAAAGTCCGGATGGGAGGCAGTGCGCGGCGGGTCGTCATCGGTACGCCGCCGTCGGCGGACGCATGGCCGGGATTCTCCCGTGACGCCGTGCGTTCCTGGCGTTCCCGTTCGCGGGTTTTCGGCGTTTCCGCTGGTGAGCCGCTCTATCTGTCGTCATCGACAGGCCCCGGAGTCCGTGCCCGAAGAGGCAGGAGGACCCGGTGGACACCGCAGCCGACATCACCGCCATGCGCCGAGCGATCACACTCGCGGCGCGCGGTCTCGGCTCCACCAGCCCCAATCCGGTCGTCGGATGCGTGATCACCGACGCCGCCGGAGCCGTCGTCGGCGAAGGCTTCCACCAGCGCGCCGGAGGGCCGCACGCCGAGGTCCACGCCCTGCGCGCGGCCGGCGGACGGGCCCGCGGCGGCACCGCCTACGTCACCCTCGAACCCTGTGACCACACCGGCCGCACCGGCCCCTGTTCCCAGGCCCTCCTGGCCGCCGGGATCAGCCGCGTCGTGTACGCCGTCGCCGACCCGAACCCTGGGGCCGCGGGCGGCGGCGACACCCTGCGCCACGCCGGGGTCCGGGCCGAGCAGGGCCTCCTCGCGGAGGAGGCCGAGGCGGGCAACGCCGCCTGGCTGACCTCGGTGCGCCTCGGGCGGCCGTACGTCCTGTGGAAGTACGCCGCCACCCTCGACGGCCGGATCGCCGCAGCCGACGCCACCAGCCGCTGGATCACCTCGCCCGAGGCCCGCGCCGACGTCCACCGGCTGCGCGCCGAGGCCGACGCCGTGCTCGTCGGCTCCGGCACCGCCCGCACCGACGACCCCCAGCTCGCGGTACGCGGCATCGACGGCGTCACCCAGCCGCTGCGGGTCGTCGTCGACACGAACGCCACCGCGGTGAAGCCCGGCGCCCGGGTCCTGGACGACACCGCGCCCACCCTCGTCGCCGTCGCCGACGACGCCCCGGCCGGCCACCTTCCCGGGGCCGCCGTCCTGCGCCTGCCCCGTGCCGCCGCCGGACCCGGCCTCGACCTCGACGCCCTCCTCGGGGCCCTGCACGGGCGCGGCGTCCTCTCCGTACTCCTCGAAGGCGGCCCCACCCTCGCCGGCGCGTTCGTCGCCGCGGGAAAGGTCGACAAGGTCGTCGGCTATCTCGCCCCGGTCCTGCTCGGCGCGGGCCCCGCCGCCCTCGCCGACGCCGGAATCTCCACGATCGCCGAGGCGTTGCGCCTCGATGTGACCGAGACCGTGCCGATCGGCCCCGATCTGCGTATCACCGCCGTCCCCGCCCCTGCTCGGAAGGGAAACTGAGTGTTCACCGGAATTGTCGAAGAACTGGGTGAGATCACCGCCGTCGAGCAGCTGGCCGACGCCTCCCGCTTCCGGCTGCGCGGCCCCGTCGTCACCGAGGGCGCCAAGCACGGCGACTCGATCGCGGTGAACGGCGTCTGCCTCACCGTCGTGGACACCTCCGACGGCGAGTTCACCGCCGACGTGATGGCGGAGACGCTGAAGCGCTCCAGCCTCGGCGCGCTCACCACCGGCTCCCGGGTCAACCTGGAGCGCCCGATGGCGCTCGGCGGCCGGCTCGGCGGACACATCGTCCAGGGCCATGTGGACGGCACCGGCACCATCGTCGAGCGCACCCCCTCCGAGCACTGGGAGCTCGTCAAGGTCTCCCTGCCGCCCGAGCTGACCCGGTACGTCGTGGAGAAGGGCTCCATCACCGTCGACGGCGTGAGCCTCACCGTCGTCGACGCGGCGGCCGACCACTTCACCATCAGCCTCATCCCCACCACCCTCGCCCTGACCACGCTCGGCCGCAAACAGCCCGGCGACCCGGTCAACCTGGAGGTGGACGTCCTCGCCAAGTACGTCGAGCGGCTGCTCGGCGACCGGGCCGGACAGGACCCGCGATGAACCTCGCGAACTGGCTCAACTCCGAGGCCTTCACCGTGTTCGGCCAGCACATCAAGTGGTCGGACATGATCGGCAACACCGTCGGCCTGATCGCCCTGGCCCTCGGCTGGCGGCGCTCGATCTGGACCTGGCCCGCCCAGCTCCTCTCCGGCGTGATCCTGCTCGTCGCCTTCGCCTCCGCGCACCTCTCCGGCAGCGCGGGCAAGCAGCTGGTCGTGATCGTCGTCGCCCTGTGGGGCTGGTGGTCCTGGAACCGCGGCAAGCAGCAGGCCCAGGACGGCTCCATAGCCGTCCGCTTCGCCACCTGGCGCGAGCGCGGCGTGCTGATCGGCGCCGCCGCTCTCGGCACGCTCGCCGTCGGCGGCCTGTTCACCGCCTTCCCGTCGCTGTCCTGGGACCCGTGGCCGGACGCGTACATCTTCGTCGGCACCGTCGTCGCGATGTACGCCCAGGCCCGCGGCATGGTCGAGTTCTGGTTCGCCTGGCTCCTCGTCGACCTGGTCGGCGTCCCGCTGAACTTCGCCAACGGATTCGCCTTCTCCGGCTTCGTCTACGTCATCTACGGCGCCCTCGTCCTGTGGGGGATGCGCGACTGGTGGCTGCGCACGCGGACACCCGCTCTGGAAGGAGCCACGGCATGACTGCCCAGCCCACCTGGCTGCACCCCGACCACGAACCGCTCCCCGAGAACCTCTCCCTGGACCCGGTCGAGCAGGCCGTCCGGGACATCGCCGCCGGCCGGCCCGTCGTCGTCGTGGACGACGAGGACCGCGAGAACGAGGGCGACCTCGTCATCGCCGCCGAGAAGGCCACCCCGGAGATCGTCGCCTTCATGATGAGCGAGTGCCGCGGCCTGATCTGCGCGCCCATGGAGAGCGACGAGCTGGAACGCCTCGACCTCCCGCAGATGGTCGAGCACAACACCGAGTCGATGCGGACCGCGTTCACCGTCTCCGTCGACGCCTCCGCGGAGCACGGCGTCACCACCGGCATCTCCGCCGCCGACCGCGCCACCACCCTGCGCATGCTCGCGGGCGGCGTCGCCGGCCCCGGCGACTTCGTCCGGCCCGGCCACATCTTCCCGCTGCGCGCCCGCTCCGGCGGCGTCCTCGTCCGCAACGGCCACACCGAGGCCGCCGTCGACCTCGCCCGGCTCGCCGGCCTCCGCCCCGCCGGGGCCATCGTCGAGATCGCGGGCGAGGACGGCGTCATGCTCCGGCTGCCCGAGCTGATCCCCTTCGCCCGCAAGCACGGCCTGACGATCATCTCCATCGAGGACCTGATCGCCTACCGCCGCAGCAGCGAGCCGACCGTCCGCCGCGAGGCCGAGACCCGGCTGCCCACCGCGTTCGGCGACTTCACCGCGTACGGCTACCGCTCCAGCGTCGACGGCGTCGAACACGTCGCCCTGGTCCACGGCGACCTCGGCGACGGGGAGGACGTCCTCGTCCGGATCCACTCCGAGTGCCTGACCGGCGACATCTTCCAGTCCCAGCGCTGCGACTGCGGCCCCCAGCTGCACGCCTCCATGCGGCGCATCACCGAGCGGGGCCGGGGCGTCGTCGTCTACCTGCGCGGCCACGAGGGACGCGGCATCGGCCTGCTCTCCAAGCTGCGCGCGTACGAACTCCAGGAACGCGGCGTGGACACCCTCGACGCCAACCTGGAGCTCGGCCTGCCCGCCGACGCCCGCGACTACGCGGCGGGCGCCCAGATCCTCGCGGACCTCGGCGTGCGCAGCCTGCGGCTGATGACCAACAACCCCGACAAAACCGCCGCCGTCGTCCGCCACGGCCTCGCCGTCACCGGCCGGGAACCCATGCCCGTCCAGGCCGGCGAGCACAACCTGCGCTATCTGCGTACCAAGCGCGACCGCATGGGCCACGACCTGCCCTGGCTGGACGGCGCCCCCGCGTCGACCTGCGCCAACCAGTAACGCGAACCACCGCACACCACGTAACCAGCAACAGGAGAGACATGAGCGGCAAGGGTGCACCCGAACTGTCCGTACGCAACTGCGGCGACCTGCGCGTGGCCGTGATCGCGGCCCAGTGGCACGAGAAGGTCATGGACGGACTCGTCGACGGCGCCCTGCGCGCCCTGCGCGAGCTGGGCATCGACGAACCGACCCTCCTCCGCGTCCCGGGCAGCTTCGAGCTGCCCGTCGTCGCCAAGGTGCTCGCCGGACGCGGCTACGACGCGATCGTCGCCCTCGGCGTGGTCATCCGGGGCGGCACCCCCCACTTCGAGTACGTCTCCCAGGGCGTCACCCTCGGCCTCACCCAGGTCACCGTCGACACCGGTGTTCCCGTCGGCTTCGGCGTACTGACCTGCGACACCGAGGAGCAGGCGCTGGACCGGGCCGGCCTCGAAGGGTCCAACGAGGACAAGGGGCACGAAGCGGTCACCGCCGCCGTGGCCACCGCCGCCACGCTGCGCACCGTCAGCGAACCCTGGCGCTGAGTGCCCTCCGGCGACCCCGTATTCTGAGGACCATCATGGCTGACAAAACCTTCGAAGAGCTCTTCACCGAGCTCCAGCTCAAGGCCGCCGAGGGCGACCCCGCGACCTCCCGCACCGCCGAACTGGTGGGCAAGGGCGTGCATGCCATCGGCAAGAAGGTCGTCGAGGAGGCCGCCGAGGTCTGGATGGCGGCCGAGTACGAGAGCAAGGAGGCAGCCGCCGAGGAGATCTCCCAGCTGCTGTACCACGTCCAGGTGATGATGGTCGCCCGCGGGATCACGCTCGACGACGTCTACGCCCATCTCTGAGCCGACCTCCACGCCGTTCCCCGGGCCCGGCCCGGGTGGCACCACCGCGAAACCGCCCGCACACTCCCTCCGCACGAAGGAAGCCGACCTCATGCTGCGCATCGCCGTTCCCAACAAGGGTTCACTCTCCGGGCCTGCGATGGCGATGCTCCATGAGGCCGGCTACCAGCAGCGCAAGGAGTCGAAGGAACTGGTCCTGGTCGACCCCGGGAACGAGGTCGAGTTCTTCTACCTCCGCCCCCGCGACATCGCGATCTACGTCAGCTCCGGCAAGCTCGACATCGGCATCACCGGCCGCGACCTGCTGCTGGACTCCGGGGCCGACTCCGAGGAGATCCTCCAGCTCGGCTTCGCCCGCTCCACCTTCCGCTACGCCACCAAGCCCGGCACCGCCGCGGGCCCGCAGGACTTCGACGGCATGACGATCGCCACCTCCTACGAGGGCATCGTCGCCGACCACCTCGAAAAGGCCGGCGTCAGGGCCTCCGTCGTCCACCTCGACGGCGCGGTCGAGACCGCCATCGAGCTGGGCGTCGCCCAGATCATCGCCGACGTGGTGGAGACCGGCACCAGCCTGCGCAACGCCGGACTCGAAGTGATCGGCGAGCCGATCATGACCTCCGAGGCCGTCGTCATCCGCCGCGACGGCGCTCCCGCCGACGACCCCAAGGTGCAGCAGTTCCTCCGCCGCCTCCAGGGCGTCCTGGTCGCCCGGTCCTACGTGATGATGGACTACGACTGCCGCGTCGAGCACCTGGAGCGCGCCGTCGCCCTCACCCCGGGCCTGGAGTCGCCGACCATCTCCCCGCTGCACCACGAGGGCTGGGTCGCCGTCCGCTCCATGGTCGCCGCCAAGGAAGCCCAGCGGATCATGGACGACCTGTACGAACTCGGCGCCCGCGCCATCCTCACCACGGCCATCCACGCCTGCCGCCTCTGACGGCCCGCCCGCACCTCCCGAGAGAAGACCCGATGTCCGCGCCCAGGCCCGAACAGCCCACCCTGCCGGTCACCTTCCGGCCCACCCTCACCCGGGTGGTCCTGCTGAGCACGGGCCTGGCGATGTTCCTCGTCATCACCGTCATCGCGCTGATGCTGGAGCGGCTCAACCCGGGGGAGCGGGTCACCTTCGTCTTCGTCGCGGCGCTCTTCTTCGGCGTCCTGGCCCTGCTCAGCAGGCCCAGGGTCACCGCCGACGACACCGGGGTCACGGTCGTCAACCTCACTCTGACCCGCAGGCTGGCGTGGGAGGAGATCCTCCGCGTCAACCTGCGCTCCGGCGACCCCTGGGTCTTCCTCGACCTCAGCGACGGAACGAGCCTGCCCGCCCTCGGCATCCAGCCCGGCCTGGCCAAGCAGCAGGCCATCCGCGACGCCCGCGCCCTGCGCTCCCTCGCCGAGTCGCGCGGCTCCGGGAGCGACGACACCCCGGCCGGCGGCTGAGCCCCTGCCCCGCGCGCGGCCTTCCTGGCTACTCTGGTGGGCGGCGGCGCCCCGCGCGCCCCGCCCCGCCCGTACCACGGCCCGCTCCCGGGCCCGCGGGGCCTTCCCTGCGACCCAAGGAGTGACTCCCTCCAGCAATGGACGGATCGTCCGGTAGTACCTGCGCCGCCCCTTCCCCGGAGGCGGCGGCCTCATGACCACCCCCCTGCTGCTCCTCGGAGCGGCCTTCCTCCTCATCCTCGCCAACGGATTCTTCGTGGCAGCCGAATTCGGGCTCGTCACCGTGGAGAAGGCCGACGCGGAGCGCGCCGCCGCCGAAGGCGACCGACGGGCCCGTACCGTCGTCGAAGCCCTGCGCGAACTCTCCTTCCAGCTCTCCGGCACCCAGCTCGGCATCACCATCACCTCGCTGGTGGTGGGCATGCTCGCCGAACCGGCCCTCGCCCAGCTGCTCGCCGGACCCCTCACCGCCACCGGACTGCCCTCGGGCGCGGTGTCCGGTGTCGCCGTCGTCATCGGCATGCTGCTGGCCTCCGCCGTCCAGATGATCGTCGGCGAACTCGTCCCGAAGAACTGGGCGGTCTCCCGGCCGCTCCAGGTGGCCCGATTCGTCGCCGGACCGCAGGCCCGTTTCGCCGCGCTCCTGCGTCCGGTGATCACCCTCCTCAACGCCCTGGCCAACCGGCTGGTGCGGCTCCTGGGCGTCGAGCCCACCGACGAACTGGCCTCCGCCCGGACCCCGGGCGAGCTGGTCTCCCTGGCCCGGCACTCCGCCGAGGCCGGGGCACTCGAACAGGACACCGCCGACCTCTTCGTCCGGACCCTCTCGCTGGCCGGTCTCACCGCCCAGCACGTCATGACCCCCCGGGTGAAGGTCAGCGCCCTGCACTCCACCGCGACCGCCGCGGACGTCCTCAACCTCACCCGCGCCACCGGCCTCTCCCGCTTCCCCGTCTACCGGGACCGCATCGACGAGGTCATCGGCATGGTCCACCTCAAGGACGCCCTCGCCGTCCCCGCCCCCGACCGCCTGCGCACCCCGGCCGGACGGATCGCCGTCCCCCCGCTCCTGGTGCCCGGGACGCTCCCGGTGGAGGCACTGCTGCGGCGGCTGCGCCACGAACAGCCGATAGCCGTGGTCGTCGACGAGTACGGCGGCACCGCCGGCGTCGTCACCCTGGAGGACATCATCGAGGAGCTCGTCGGAGAGGTCCGCGACGAGCACGACGCCGAGGGCGCGGGCCGCCCCGAGCTGACCGCCGCCCCCGGCGAGGACGGCCGCCCGGTGTGGGACGCCGAGGGCAGCTGCCGGGTGCACACCCTGCGCCGCAGCGGACTCGATGTGCCCGAGGGGCCCTACGAGACCGTCGCCGGGCTCGTCGCCGGACTGCTGGGCCGCATCCCCGCCCCCGGCGACCGGGCCGACCTCCCCGGCTGGCGGATCTCCGTCCGCCAGGTCGGCCACAACCGCGCCGAACGGGTCCGTTTCACCCGGATGCCCGAACCGCGGCCGGACAGGGCCGCACCGGCACTGCTGGAGGCCGCGCGATGAGCATGCTCCAACTCCTCCTCGCCGCCCTCCTCGTAACGGCGAACGGCTTCTTCGTCGGCGCCGAGTTCGCCCTCGTCTCCGTACGCCGCAGCCAGATCGAACCGCTCGCCGCCCAGGGCTCCGGCCGGGCCCGCACGGTCCTGCACGGCCTGGAGAACCTGCCGCAGATGATGGCCGCCGCCCAGTTCGGCATCACCGTCTGCTCCCTCACCCTCGGAGCCGTCGCCGAGCCGACGCTCGCCCATCTCCTGGAGCCGCTCTTCCACGCGGCGCACGTACCCGACGGACTCGTCCACCCCCTCGGCTTCGCCCTCGCGCTCCTGTCCGTGGTCGTCCTGCACCTGGTCATCGGAGAGATGGTCCCGAAGAACCTCGCGATGGCGGCGCCCGAGCGGACCGCACTGTGGCTGAGCCCCGGTCTGGTCGCCTTCGCCCGGCTCTGCCGCCCGGTCACCACCGCACTGGGCGCCTGCGCCGGCCTCGTGCTGCGGCTGTTCGGCGTCGAGCCGAAGGACGAGGTGGAGGCCGTCTTCACCAGCGAGCAGCTCAACCGGCTCGTGGGGGACTCCGGACAGGCCGGCCTCCTGGGACCCGAGGCGGCGACACGCCTGGAGGACGCCCTCGAACTGGGCAGCAGACCCGTCGCCGACGTCCTGCTGGGGCGGGCGTCCCTGGTCACGGTCGACCCGTCCGTGACCCCGCGCCGGATCGAGGCGCTGACCGTGCGCACGGGCTTCTCCCGCTTCCCGGTCTGCGCGGACGGCGATAGCCCCTTCATGGGCTACCTCCACGTCAAGGACGTCCTGGAGCTGGAGGACGCCGACCGCGCCGTTCCGCAGCAGCTCTGGCGCCCGATGGCGACCGTACGGGCCGAACTCCCGCTGGACGACGCGCTGACCGTGATGCGCCGCGCCGCCACGCACCTGGCGCAGGTCGCGGACGCCTCGGGCCGGATCCTCGGCCTGGTCGCCATGGAGGACGTCCTGGAGACGCTGGTGGGAGAGGTCCGGGACCCGGCCCACCGGACGGTCTCGGTGCCCCGCCACACGGTGGACGCGCCGAAGGCGCCGGCGCTTCCGGCGCCCGGGGCGCTCGTGCACTGAGGCAGGACCGCGCCGCGCCGGGAGCGAACGCCCCCGGCGCGGCGTCACAGCGTGCCCGGCTCCTGCTTGCCCCGGCCCACCGGACCGCGCCCCGACAGCACCTCGCCGTACGCCTGCATCAGGTCGGCCAGCCGCAGCGTCGACAGGTCCTGGCGGGTCAGCTCGCCCGGATAGCCGGAGAGCCGCAGATCGCGGTAGGCGCAGCTCTTCTCGTACAGCGTCCGCAGGAAGCGGCCGTTGCCCAGCTCGTCGATCCAGCCCTGGTCCACCACATGGCCGCTGATCGAGCGCAGCTCGTCCACCGCCTCCTCGTCCCAGACGTCGTCGTTCTCGGCGGCCAGCACGGCCCCGATCGCGGTGAGTTCGAGCGGCCGGTAGCTGGGGAAGTCGACCCGGCTGGTGAAGCGGGAGGAGAGCCCCGGGTTCGTGGCGAGCAGCCGGTCCATGCCCTCCGGATAACCCGCGAGGATGACGACGAGATGGTCCCGGTTGTCCTCGGCCCGCTTGAGGAGGACCTGGAGCGCCTCGTCGCCGTACGCGTCGCCCTTGCTGTAACCGGAGTTGGCCAGGCTGTACGCCTCGTCGACGAACAGCACCCCGCCGAGGGCCGAGTCGATCAGCTCGTTGGCCTTCACCGCCGTCTGCCCCAGGAACTCACCGACCAGATCGGACCGTTGGGCCTCGACCAGATGATCGCCGCCGAGCAGCCCGAGGGCGTAGAAGACCCGGCCGAGGATGCGTGCCACGGTGGTCTTTCCGGTGCCGGAGGGGCCGGAGAAGACGAAGTGGCGCTTCGGCGGCTGGACGGGGAGACCCTGCTCGGCCCGCAGCCGGGCCATGTTCAGCTGCGCCGAGAGCGCCTTGACCTGACGCTTGACCGGTTCGAGACCGACCATCCGCTCCAGCTGCGCCAGCGCGTCGGCCAGCAGCGCGGGATCGCTGGGCCCGGCCGGGAAGGGCGGCGGCTTCCGGGTCCTGGTGCGGCGGGCGCCCTCGACGGGGACGGGCGGGCCGGGGACGGGCTCGTCGCCCAGCAGCCCCGCGTCGCTCATGGGCCAGGACTCCCGCCCGTCCACCGGATCGGCGCCGAGCAGCGCGTCGCCCTCCGGCTGCGCCCCCGTCCCCGACGCACCCGAACCGAAACCGGTCAGGGTCACGGCGGCCAGGTCCGCCGACTCGTCGTACCCGTCGCCCTCCACGAGCGCGGCGAGCCGGGCGGAGGTGTCCATGAAGGCCGGGTCGACCCGGTGCACCGCCCGGTACAACGGCAGGGCGGCCGCGCTGCGCCCGGTGCCCTCGTGGGCCCGCGCCAGCCAGTAGCGCAGCTCCTTGCGCTGCGGCTGTTCGCTGCGGCAGCGCATCAGAGCGGCCGACAGCAGGGGCTCGGCCTGCCCGAACATCTCCAGCCGCACCCGCGCCATCCCGCCGAACAGACCCGCCTCGATGCCCAGCATCGGATCGTCGACGAGCTGCTCGGTGCAGCGCACCAACTGCTCCCAGTCCTTGACCAGATAGGAGCGACACGCGTGCAGGAACCGCACCTGCGGATCCGTGTCCACCGGCGGCAGCCCCGCCAGCGCCCGGTCCAGCTCCGGCACGTGGCGGCCGTCCAGCCAGTGCGAGGCGTGCGCCAGCAGCAGATCGCGCCGGCTCTCCAGCACCGGCTGCACCCACCAGCCGAGCCAGTACCAGGAGTTGAGCGTACGACGGTGGCGTGCACGCTGTTCGCCGAAGCGGTCGCGGTGCCGGTACATGCGTAACAGCGCCGTGGTGGTGTCGATGCGCAGCGCGTGGAGGCCGAGCCAGCCGTCCGCCATGCCCGGATCGAACCGCACCGCGGCTCTGAACTCCTCCTCGGCCTGCGGGTAGGCGCCCATCGTGTAGGCGTCCATGCCACGCAGCCAGGCGAGGTCGGCAGGGGCTCCAGCGCCCTGTGTGCCGATGTCCATCAGGTCCCCCACAAACCGTGCCCCCAGGATGTCCCGCCCGCACAGCATGCCCACCGGAGCGTGCTGAATCACGGCGTGGAGGAAGGGAATTGACCACACCGAGGTGCATCGTACCCGCGCACGGGGAGGCGGACGTCCGACGGCCGACCCCTGCGGTGGTGACCCAGGGTGAGCGAATCGCTCTGCGTGGTCGCCGGGGTGGCGGGGGGAGCACAGGGCGAAGCCCCCGATCACGGGGGAACAACCGGGGGCTTCGCGTCCATGGGGGCTCCGAAAAGCCGCACAATGAGAACGTAAGACCAGTAAGGCCCCCCGGTCAAGCGGAGTTGGGGCACTTCCGGGCCGATTTCCGACTGCTCAGTATGGCGGGGCGTCCTGGCTACCGTGCGTGACGGTTCGGTTCGCTCCCGCTGTCGCGCGGGGCCCCGCCAGCCACGCGTACCCCTGCGGCAACTGGCGTACCAGAGTGTCGGCGTACGGCCGCGACGGATCCTCGGCGAAGTGGCGCGCCTCGGCGAGCGTCCACCCGTCCCAGAACCCGGTGAGCCCGGTCCCGTCCCGCCGCCGGCCCCGCTCCCAGGACACCTCCCGGTCCAGCTCCATCCAGCACAGCGCCGCCAGCCACGGGCGCACCCGACGGCGTCCCGCGCCGACGCCCTCCACCAGCACCACCGGGGCCGGTTCCAGGGTCCGCGCCGGGCCGAAGCGCCGCTCCGCCCAGTCGTACGGGGCGTAGCGGGCGCTCTCGCCGCGCGAGAGGGGCAGGAGCACCTGCTCCCGCAGCCGCCCCGTCCACCCGAACAGCTCCTCGTGCGTGGCGAGGTCGTCCAGATGGAGGACCGGCGCACCGCCCAGCGCCGCCGCGAGGCGGGCGGCGAAGGTGCTCTTGCCCGAGCCGGCGTGCCCGTCGACCGCGACGAGCCGCACCGGTCCGCAGGAGGGGGGCAGTGCGGCGAGGTCATCGGCGTGGCGGGCCAGGTCGTCCATGGCTCCAGGGTACGTTCCGGCACGAAAGCACCCGGGGGCCACCGCAGGTCACGCCAGTGGTCCAGACCCATATCCGGTCCGGTGGCGACTGCCGGGCACTGGCCCGATCCGGCTGCGAACCGGGATAGTTGGCGCACCGCACGGCACCCGCAGACCACCTTCCGCATCCGACCGGGGGTCACGACCATGACCAGTCCGACTTCGCGCAGAACCGTTCTGACCGCCGCGCTCGCCGCGGCGGCGGCCGCCGGCACGCTGGGCTCCACCGCGTCCGCGTCCGCCGCCCCGACCTCGCCCACCGGCTCCTCCGCCGCCCCGGAGGCCCTCGTGGAGAACCACTTCTGGCACACCTGCACCGACTGGCGCCGCGGCACGGGCGACGGAACCCGGGTGCTTCCGGGCCCCCGGTCCGGCGTGGTGATCGCCGTGCCGGCGGGCCGCACCGACTACACCGACCCGCACACCGGCACGACGGCCGCCTGGGACTACGCCACCTGGACCTCCCCCGTGCACCGCTCCGCCGTCCCCGCCACCGAGGTGATCGCCTCCTGGAACGCCCACACCCCGGAAGGGACCTGGATCCAGGTCGAGCTGAGCGGCGTCTACGCGGACGGCACCGCGACGCCCTGGTTCGTGATGGGCCGCTGGGCGGCGGGCGACGGCGACATCCGCCGTACGTCCGTCGACGGCCAGGGCGACCCGCACAGCTCGGTGTGGACGGACACCTGGTCGGTGGACGACCCGGCGAGCGGCGTCCGCCTGGCCTCCTACCGGCTGCGGCTCACGCTCTACCGCACCCCGGGCAGCCGCCTCACCCCGACCGTCCGGCGGGTCGGCGCCATGGCCTCCGACGTGCCCGACCGCTTCACCGTGCCCGCGAGCACCCCCGCGGTCGCCCGCGAACTGCCGGTGCCCCGCTACTCGCAGAACATCCACATCGGGCAGTACCCCGAGTACGACAACGGCGGCGAGGCGTGGTGCAGCCCCACCTCCTCGCAGATGATCATCGAGCACTGGGGCCGCCGCCCCACCGCGGAGGACCTGGCCTGGGTCAAGCCCGGCCTGCCCGACCCCCAGGTCTGCCACGCCGCCCGCCAGACCTACGACTACCAGTACGCGGGCTGCGGCAACTGGCCGTTCAACGCCGCCTACGCCGCCACGTACCGCGACCTGAACGCCGTCGTCACCCGGCTCGGCTCGCTCACCGACCTGGAGCGGCTGATCGGTGCCGGCATCCCCGTCATCACCTCCCAGTCCTTCCTGAAGGAGGAGCTGACCGGCGCCGGATACGGGACGGCCGGCCACCTGATGACGGTCATCGGCTTCACCCCCGGGGGCGACGTCATCGCCAACGACCCCGCGTCCCCCGACAACGACGCCGTACGCCGGGTGTACCGGCGGCGCGAGTTCGAGAACATCTGGCTGCGGACCAAGCGCTACGACGCGAGCGGCAAGGTCAGAAGCGGCTCGGGCGGTGTGTGCTACGTCTACTGGCCGACCCGGACGACACCGGGCCGGCACCGCGTGCTCAGGTCGCTCGGTCTGCTGTGAGCGGGTGCGGCCCCGCGGCCGCCCCCGCCGGGGGCGGCCAAAGTGCCGTGGCCGCAGAGGAGTTGCCGAAGGGCCGCGCTATGTTGACCGCGTGAACGACATCGACGCGCGCATCGACACATCCCGCCCGCACACGGCCCGGATATGGAACTACTGGACCGGCGGCAAGGACAACTACCCCGTCGACCGGCAGGCCGGAGACGAGATCCGGGAGCTGCACCCCGGGATCGGTGCGTACGCGAAGGAGGACCGCCTGTTCCTGGGACGGGCGGTCCGGCACCTGGCCGAGCAGGAGGGCATCACCCAGTTCCTGGACATCGGAACGGGGCTGCCCAGCGCCGACAACACCCACGAGGTCGCCCAGCGCGTGGCCCCCGACGCCCGCGTCGTGTACGTGGACAACGACCCGCTCGTGCTGGCGCACGCCCAGGCCCTGCTGGTCGGGACGCCCGAGGGGCGCATCGACTACCTGGACGCCGATCTGCGGGACGTGGACGCGATCCTGGCGGCCGCGGCGAGGACTCTCGACTTCTCGCAGCCGGTGGCGCTGATGCTGCTCGGGGTCGTCATCTTCATCGAGGACGACGAGGAGTCGTACGCACTCGTCCGCCGGCTGATGGACGCGCTCGCCCCCGGCAGCCACCTCGTCCTGTCCCACACGGTCACCCACCCCGACATGCCGGACGTCGACGAGGCGGTGGCGTTCTGGAACGAGCACGGGACGCCGAAGCTCACGCAGCGGACCCCGGACGCCGTGGCGCGCTACTTCGACGGCCTGGAGCTGCTGGAGCCCGGGGTGGTGCCGTGCTCCGCGTGGCGGGCGGCCACGCCGGCGCCGGACGTCGCGATGTACGCGGGCGTCGGCCGCAAGTGAGGGAGGGGCCCGGTGGTCCGCCGGGCCGCCGGGCGGCGGGTCCGGTGTGGCGTGGCCCACTGTGCGCTCCCGCGGACGTCGCCCGTACCGGCCCGTTCTCCCCGCCGCGCAGGGGGAGCGGGACGACGCCGGAGGCCCGGTCCGCCCCGGGCCGTGACCGGAATCTCGTTTCCCGCGGCCCGGGGTCCTGGCACGCTGGTCGGGTCACGGGGGACCCCAGCCGAAGCCGTACGAAGAGCGAGACGCCATGACCGCGACCACCGCCGCAGGAAACGCCCACCACGCCCGCCGCGCGCGCACCGGCGGCCCCGAGGACGGCTCGAAGCTGCTGGAGCACATCGCCGGCTGGGCGTTCGTGGTCGTGTTCGCGATGCTCGTCACCCAGCTCGGCCTGCTGTGAGGTCCGACTCCGGTCGTGAGCGCGGGCAGGGCGCGCGAAGGGGCGGGGCACCGTCCGGCGCCCCGCCCCTTCTGTCCGTCGGCCCGTGAACGCTAGCGGATCGCCTTGATCAGCTCGCCGTTCCCGGTGTCACCGCTCAGCTCCCAGAAGAACGTGCCTCCCAGGCCCTGTTCGTTCTTGTAGTTCATCTTGGTGCCGATGGTCTCCGGGGTGTCGTAGCTCCACCAGTCGGTGCCGCAGTGCGCGTAAGCCGTACCGGCCACCTTGCCCGTGGCGGGGCAGCTGTTCTTGAGGACCCGGTAGTCCTCGATGCCCGCCTCGTACGTACCCGCGGCCGCCCCGGTCGCGCTGCCGCCCGGCTCTGACTGGGTGACGCCGGTCCAGCCGCGGCCGTAGAAGCCGATGCCCAGCAGCAGCTTCTCCGGCGGGATGCCGAGGGCCTTCAGCTTGGAGACCGCGGCGTCGGAGTTGAAGCCCTCCGTCGGGATGCCCGGGTAGGAGGTCAGCGGGGAGTGCGGTGCGGTCGGCCCCTTCGCCTCCCAGGCGCCGAAGAAGTCGTACGTCATCGGCAGATACCAGTCGAGGTGCTTCGCCGCCCCCGCGTAGTCGACCGCGTCGATCTTGCCGCCGTCGGAGCCGTCCGCGGTGATCGCCGAGGTGACCAGGTCGGTCCCGAAGGACTTGCGCAGCTCGCCCAGCAGGTTGCCGTAGGCGTCGCGGCCGCTGGTGTCACAGGTGAGACCGCAGGCGTTGGGGTACTCCCAGTCGATGTCGATGCCGTCGAAGACATCGGCCCAGCGGGGGTCCTCGACCAGGTCGCGGCAGGACTTCGCGAACGCGGCCGGGTTCTGCGCCGCCTGGCCGAAGCCGCCGGACCAGGTCCAGCCGCCGAACGACCAGAGGATCTTGAGGTCGGGGTGGAGCTTCTTCAGCTTGCGCAGCTGGTTGAAATTGCCGCGCAGCGGCTGGTCCCAGGTGTCGGCGACCCCGTCGACCGACTGGTCGGCGGTGTAGGCCTTCTCGTGGTCGGCGTACGAGTCGCCGATCGTGCACTTGCCGCCGGTCACGTTGCCGAAGGCGTAGTTGATGTGGGTGAGCTTGTCCGCGGAACCCGACGTCTCGATGTTCTTGACGTGGTAATCGCGGTCGTACGTACCCCAGTTGGTGAAGTATCCGATCACTTTGTCTCCCGCCGCCGTGGGGGCGGCCTCGGCCGCGGCGGGGGTCGCGGCCGGCTGTGCGGCGGGGGCGGCGCCGGCCGGGGACATTCCCGCGACGCCGAGCAGGGTGGCGCCGAGGGCCGCCGTACAGGCGGCCGCGGCGAGCGCCCGGAGCCGGGCGCGGGGACGGTGCAGCTTGAGCATCGTGGCTCCTCGTGGGGGAGGGCTGGTGCGTGGGGGGTGCGGGGGGAACCGCGGGCCGGTGCGCCCGCTTTGACATGAACGCGATAGGCGTCCGGTGGAACCGTAGAAGGACTAGACCAGTTGGGTCAATGGTTCGGACCAATTCACCGGTGCCCCGCGGCTCCGTCAACCCCTCCGGCCTGCGCGTTGACCCCGTGACGGGAGGCAT
This sequence comes from Streptomyces sp. NBC_01116, assembly GCF_041435495.1. NCBI lineage: Bacteria > Bacillati > Actinomycetota > Actinomycetes > Kitasatosporales > Streptomycetaceae > Streptomyces > Streptomyces sp. NBC_01116. The sequence continues at coordinate 1,230,587 of NZ_CP108644.1, read as the reverse complement.
TCGATCGGGCATACTCAACCCGCCACGCCCGATGACCGCGCCCCCCGTGATCCGGGAGGGCAGGATCGGCGGGGCAGTCCTTCTTTCCCGGGCCACTTCCGGGAGATCACCCGGCGGCGCCTCTCCCACCCCGAGCGCGCGACCGCCGCAACGCCCGACAGGGAGGAGAGCGCCGTCATGTCCGACCGTGCCCCGCAGCCGGTGGAACGCCGTCTGCCCACCGAGGAGTCCCGGCAGCTCGTCGCGCTCGTCCGCGACATCGTGTCGAAGGAGATCGCTCCCCGGGCGGCCGAGCAGGAGGAAGCGGGCGTCTTCCCGCGCGAGGTCTTCACCCTCCTGTCCGAGGCCGGACTCCTGGGGCTCCCGTACGACTCCGCCCACGGCGGCGGTGACCAGCCCTACGAGGTCTACCTCCAGGTCCTGGAAGAACTGGCCGCCGCCCGGCTCACCGTCGGTCTCGGCGTCAGTGTCCACTCCCTCGCCTGCCACGCCCTGGCCGGATTCGGCACCGACGGGCAGCGCGCCGCGCACCTGACGGACATGCTCTCCGGCGGCCTGCTGGGCGCCTACTGCCTCTCCGAACCCGCCTCCGGATCCGACGCCGCCTCGCTGCGCACCAAGGCCGTGCGGGACGGGGACGAGTGGGTCATCACCGGCACCAAGGCGTGGATCACCCACGGCGGCGTCGCCGACTTCTACACCGTCCTCGCCCGCACCGGCGTCGAGGGCCCCCGCGGCATCACGGCCTTCCTCGTCCCCGGCGACGCCGAGGGGCTGAACGCCGCCCTCCCCGAGAAGAAGATGGGGATGAAGGGCTCGCCCACCGTCCAGCTCCACTTCGACGGCGTCCGGGTCGGCGACGACCGGCGCATCGGCGAGGAGGGCCAGGGCTTCGCCATCGCCCTGTCCGCGCTCGACTCCGGGCGGCTCGGCATCGCCGCCTGTGCCGTCGGGGTCGCCCAGGCCGCCCTGGACGAGGCCGTCCGGTACGCCACGGACCGGCGGCAGTTCGGCCGCCCCGTCGCGGACTTCCAGGGGCTGCGGTTCATGCTCGCCGACATGGCCACCCAGATCGAGGCCGGCCGTGCGCTGTACCTGGAGGCGGCGCGGCTGCGGGACGCGGGGGAGCCGTTCTCCCGGCAGGCGGCCATGGCGAAGCTGTTCTGCACGGACGCGGCCATGCGGGTGACCACCGACGCCGTCCAGGTGCTCGGCGGCTACGGCTACACGCTCGACTTCCCGGTCGAACGGCTGATGCGCGAGGCGAAGGTGCTCCAGATCGTGGAGGGCACCAACCAGATCCAGCGCATGGTCATCGCGCGCCACCTCGCGGGTCCCGAGACGCGCTGAAGCGCGGCGGCGCCTCGGGCCAGGGAGGCAGTGCCGCGGCCTGGTGCCACTCCGGGTCGCGGCGGCCCGGCAGGGTGCGGCCGTCGCTCTCCCACTGCCTGAGCAGCGCGCTGTAGATCGGCGGGTCCACGGGGGTGCCCAAGGGGGAGGCCCCCGTGGAGCGGAGCAGCGGCCGGGGGAGCGTCCCCGGCCGCGGAACCGATTCTTCGGTGGCGGGCACGGCGAAAAGGCGGCGACCCGGACCGACTGTCGAATGCGGCGTGGTCATACGGGGCCAACGCGACCGGGCGTGCCGGGGTCACTGCCACGCCGATTCGAGCGCTCGTTCGCGGGTGTCCGCACCCGTCGCCGGCGACCTGCGCCGCGGTGCTCGGGCACCACGGCGGCCGGGCCGTCGTGGTGCTGGGCAGGGCGTACGGCGTACGGGTCAGGCGGCCTCGCGCCGCATCCTCGGCACGCGCAGCGGACGGGAGCCGGGTCCTCCGGCGTGCGAGAAGGGCTGCATCCGCCAGTCGAGCCCCTGGGGGAGCGTCAACAGCAGCCCCGCCTCCTGCTCCTGGAGTTCCAGCGTCTCGTCCGCGGGCCGCGCGTCGCTCACGCCGCGGCCGGTCCCGGCGCAGACGGTGAGGACGAAGGGGTTCCACGGCGTGGGGCACCGGGCGTGCTCCGGCAGGACGTCCTCGTCGGCCAGCAGCGCGATGGGCTGGGCGCAGTCCGGGCAGATCACCCGGACCATCTCGAACATGTCGTACGCGTCGGCGCTGTCGTCGTCGTCCGGATCGACAGGCTCCGGTTCGCCGCGTTCGGTGAGCTTCAGGCTCTGCATGGAAGTTCCCCCCTCGGGTGGGCCGACAAGGCGCCACGGCCTCGACCACAGCAAGCACTTCCCGTCGCGCATCGCCGGTAATCGCGAGGCGGCCCGCTACCGACCCGCGAGCGTGTGGCATTGGTCACATGTGGCCCGCGGGTGCCCAACCGTGACCCGCGCGACTGTGCCGAGCGGTGCCCGGGGCCATAGGTTGATCCACATGGAGGAGCTGGACCGTCAGATCGTTGAGTTGCTCGTCAGGGACGGGCGGATGAGCTACACCGACCTGGGCAAGGCCACGGGCCTGTCCACGTCGGCGGTTCATCAGCGCGTCCGCCGACTGGAGCAGCGCGGGGTGATCCGCGGCTACGCCGCGGTCGTCGACCCCGAGGCCGTCGGGCTGCCCATCACCGCGTTCATCTCGGTGAAGCCGTTCGACCCGAGCGCACCCGACGACATCGCCGAACGGCTCGCCGGGGTGCCCGAGCTGGAGGCCTGCCACAGCGTCGCCGGGGACGAGAACTACATCCTGAAGGTGCGCGTGGCGACCCCGTTGGAGCTGGAACACCTGCTCACCCGGATCCGTACGCTCGCCGGCGTGTCCACCCGGACCACCATCGTCCTGTCCACCCCGTACGAGGCCCGGCCCCCGCGTATCTGAGCGGCGGGCGCCCGCTCCGGAGGGGGCCGGGGGCCAGGTGGCGGCCGGCAGGCGCGAGACTGGTCCCATGAGCCAGAGCACCGCCCCCCAGAGCGCCCCCGAACACCGCACCGTGCTGTTGCGCGGCGGAGACGTCCACAGCCCCGCCGACCCGTTCGCCACCGCGATGGTCGTCGAACGCGGTCATGTCGCCTGGGTGGGATCGGAGGGGGCCGCCGACGCCTTCGCGAGCGGCGTGGACGAGGTGGTCGACCTCGAAGGCGCCCTGGTCACCCCGGCGTTCACCGACGCCCATGTGCACACCACCGCCACCGGTCTGGCCCTGACCGGGCTCGACCTCTCCGGTGCCCGCACGCTGTCCGAGGCCCTCGGCCTCGTCCGTGCGTTCGCGAACGGGCGCCCCGCCGGGGACGTTCTGCTCGGACACGGCTGGGACGCCGCCCGCTGGCCCGAGCGGCGTCACCCCTCGCGCGCCGAGCTCGACGCGGCGGCGGGCGGCCGGGCCCTGTACCTGCCGCGGATCGACGTGCACTCCGCGGTCGTCACGACGGCCCTGCTCGACCTCGTCCCCGGCGTCACCGCGATGACCGGGTACCACCCCGACGCGCCGCTGACCGGCGACGCCCACCACGCGGTACGGGCCGCCGCCCACAGCGCGCTCCCGGCCGCCCAGCGGTCGGCCGCGCAGCGCGCCGCCCTCGACCACGCAGCCTCCCTCGGCATCGGCAGCGTGCACGAGTGCGGCGGACCCGAGATCACCGACGAGGAGGACTTCACCTCCCTCCTCGCCCTCGCCGCCGAGCGGCCCGGACCGCGCGTCCTCGGCCTCTGGGCCGAGGAGATCGCCGACGAGAAGGACGCCCGGCGCATCCGAGAACTGGGCGCGGTCGGCGCGGCCGGCGACCTGTTCGTCGACGGCTCCCTGGGCTCGCACACCGCCTGCCTGCACCAGCCCTACGCGGACGACCCGCACACCGGCACCGCCCACCTGGACGCCGCCCGGATCGCCGCCCATGTCACCGCCTGCACCGAGGCGGGTCTCCAGGCGGGCTTCCACGCCATCGGCGACGCCGCGGTCACCGCCGTGGTGGACGGGATCAGGGCCGCGGCCGCGACGCTCGGCCTCGACCGGATCCGGGCCGCCCGCCACCGCGTCGAACACGCCGAGATGCTCACCCCCGAGACGATCGCCGCCTTCGCGGAACTGGGCCTCACCGCCTCCGTCCAGCCCGCCTTCGACGCCGCCTGGGGCGGCCCGGAGGGCATGTACGCCGAGCGCCTCGGCACCGAGCGGGCCGCCGGCCTCAACCCGTACGCGGCGCTGCTGCGCGCCGGAGTGCCGCTGGCCTTCGGCTCCGACAGCCCGGTCACCCCGCTCGACCCCTGGGGCACCGTGCGGGCCGCCGCCCACCACCGCACCCCGGAGCACCGCATCTCGGTCCGCGCCGGGTTCACCGCGCACACCCGCGGCGGTTGGCGGGCCGTCGGCCGAGACGACGCGGGCCTCCTGGTGCCCGGCGCCCCGGCCGACTACGCCGTCTGGCGCACCGCCGAACTCCTGGTCCAGGCCCCCGACGACCGGGTCGCCCGCTGGTCCACCGACCCCCGGTCCGGCACGCCCGGCCTGCCGGATCTCACCCCCGGGGCCGACCTTCCCGTCTGCCTGCGGACCGTGGTCTTCGGACAAACTGTCTACGTGCGACCGAACGAGTGATGCCGGAACATTTCGTACCGCCGATCGATGGCCCGATCATGGGTCCGCGACCTGCGGCCCTTCGGCACTGACCAGGCAATTTCGGAAAAAGCCGCAGGTCGGACGCCTATTGACAGAAAGCGCCCACGGGCCGGTAGGTTCGGCCGGGTCCACCACAGGACGTCCGTCCGGTTAAACCTCCACGCAGTCGTCGAACGCCGCTGGGTCATGAGGTGGTGTGCCGCACCGGCCCACCACCGCTGGCAGCCAGGTTCAGCGCCCGCGCCTCGGGGGCGAGGGAAGGTTCCAGCCGGACGGAGGGTGGGATCCGGGTGGGGCCCGGACGTTCAGTAGACAACGGCTTTCGGTCGACCCGCAGCCAGCGGGTCCCAGGTCGGCCCGAAGGGCGCCGGGCCCCGATCCGAAGTTCCGACGTTCCTCGCGCGCTCCTCCCGGACGTTCGCCCGTGACGTGGAGCCGTGTTCTGTCCGCAGTTCCACGGATCTGTCCACGCCGCGCCACACGCCCGCGCGACCGCGTCGGAGACCGGCGGCGGTGCGCTGGATATGGTGTCCCCCTGTGTACGGACTCTAAGGGGCAGTAGTGAACGACGGCGGTCAGAGGCAGTTCGGCCCGCTCGGCAAGGTCCTGGTGATCATTCCGACCTACAACGAGGTCGAGAACATCGGGCCGATCGTCGACCGGGTGCGCACCGCCGTCCCGGATGCCGACATCCTGGTGGCCGATGACAACAGCCCCGACGGCACCGGCAAGGCGGCCGACGAGATCGCCGCGGCCGACGACCAGGTCCACGTCCTGCACCGCAAGGGCAAGGAAGGGCTCGGCGCCGCCTACCTCGCGGGCTTCGCCTGGGGCTCCGAGCACGGCTACGGCGTGCTCGTCGAGATGGACGCGGACGGCTCCCACCAGCCCGAGGAGCTGCCCCGGCTGCTCACCGCGCTCAAGGGCGCCGACCTGGTCCTCGGATCCCGCTGGGTGCCGGGCGGCCGCGTGGTGAACTGGCCCAAGAGCCGCGAGGTGATCTCGCGGGGCGGCAGCCTCTACTCCCGGCTCGCCCTCGGTCTCTCCGTCCGGGACGTCACCGGCGGCTACCGCGCCTTCCGCACCGGGACGCTCGACGGCCTCGGGCTGGGCGAGGTCGCCTCGCAGGGCTACTGCTTCCAGGTGGATCTCGCCCGCCGCGCGGTCGAGGCGGGCTATCACGTGGTCGAGGTCCCCATCACCTTCGTCGACCGGGAGATCGGCGACTCCAAGATGAGCCGGGACATCCTCGTCGAGGCGCTGTGGCGGGTCACCGGCTGGGGCATCACCTCCCGCGCGAACAAGGTCCTGGGCCGCAAGACCCTCTCAGCCCCCGGGCCGGGCGAAGGCCGGGACACCGGTCCGGCGGACGAGGCCGCCGCCGGCCCGGCTTCATGATCACCCCCTTACGCCGCTTGCACGCCCGTACAGGCACACTGGGGACATGACGACCGGCACTCCGCCCCCGACCCGTCCCCGGCGCTCGCGCGCCCGTAGATTCCTGCCCCTGGCCCTGGCCGCCTGGCTGGTCCTGGAGGTCTGGCTCCTCACCCTGATCGCCTCGGCCGCGGGCGGCCTCGTCGTGCTGCTGATCCTGGTGGCCGGGGCCGCGCTCGGCGCCGTGGTCATCAAGAGCGCCGGCCGGCGCGCCTTCAAGAACCTCACCGAGACCCTCCAGCAGATGCCGGGTCAGCCCGGCGCCCCCGCCACCCCGCCGGCCGCGCCCGCGGGCGGCAAGGGCTCCCGGGGCAACGGGCTGCTGATGCTGGGCGGGCTGCTGCTCCTGATCCCCGGTCCGATCTCGGACGTGGCCGGACTGATCCTGCTGGTCCCGCCGGTGCGCACCATGATCAGCCGGTACGCGGAGCGCTCGCTGGAGGCCCGTATGCGGGCCGCGACGCCGGGGGGCCTCTCGGACGCCTTCCAGCAGGCCAGGATGCACCGGCCGGACGGCAAGGTCGTCCAGGGCGAGGTCATCCGCGAGGACGGCCCCCAGACGCCCTCCGGGCCCGATGACGGCCCCCAGGGGCCCCGCCCGCCTCTCACGCCCTGACAGGAGGCTTCCCGGCGCACCGGCTCCCGGCGCGTCAGTGTGTCGGGGAGCCGTGACATCGGGGCCAGTGGCCCGGACGGGCCATGCAGAAGAGCCGCGGGCCGTGACACAGGTGCTGTGTCACGGCCCGCGGCTCTTGCTGCTGTGCGGTTTTACGCGGTCAGGCAGACTTCCTGCTGTCCCGCGGGTGCACGGCGATGTTCATGGCTCCGGAGCGCAGAACCGCCAGCCTCTCGGCCAGCACCTCCTCCAGCTCCTCGCGGGTGCGCCGCTCCATGAGCATGTCCCAGTGCGTGCGCGCCGGCTTGCCCTTCTTCTCTTCGGGGCCGTCCCCGTCCACCAGGAGTGCCTGGGCGCCGCACGCCTTGCACTCCCACTCCGGCGGAATCTCTGCTTCTACCGAGAACGGCATCTCAAATCGATGTCCGTTCTGGCATGCGTACTCCACCGCCTGGCGCGGGGCCAGATCGATGCCGCGGTCCGTCTCGTAGCTGGTAACCACAAGTCGCGTGCCGCGGAGAGCTCGCTCACTCATGAATCGTGCCTCCCGGGCTTGTCGCCCACAGGACAAAATGTCGCTGTCGTCGTCATCCGGTCAACGTCCGGTCGGCGGCAAAGATTCCCGTTGCCGGTCATGCGTCGCCCGTCGTGCCGCTGCTTTGTCTGGGTTGAATACCCGCGCATGCCCGGTTTGTCACCTCTGATGGAAGTTGTCACTCAACGGTCGAGCCGCTTCCACTGGCAGTAACGGTCCTCCCGGGCAGGCCAAAGACGTATACTACCGCCCTTTGACTTCAACGTCTAAATCCGTTCCGGCACGGGGTTGCCCGCGGCCTCCACCGCACGCCTCACCGGGACCCGCGCGAGCAGCACCGCGCCGAGTGCGAAGAAGACGATCAGCGAGATGATCGCGTCGCGATAGCTGCCGGTCAGCTGGTACGCCAGACCGAACACCAGGGGCCCCAGCCAGCTCAGCCCGCGGTCGCTCAACTCGTACGCGGAGAAGTACTCCGCCTCCTTGCCACGCGGCACCAGATGCGAGAACAGCGACCGCGACAGGGCCTGGCTGCCGCCCAGCACCAGGCCGATCGCCGCCGCCAGGACGAAGAAGAACGCCGGAGCGTCGGCGGGCAGCAGATAGGCGGAGACCAGGATGAGGGTCCAGATCACCAGCGATCCCAGAATGGTGCGCTTCGCGCCGTACGTCCGGGCGAGCCGCCCCATGCCCAGCGCCCCCGCGACCGCCAGGATCTGCACCAGCAGCACGGCGACGATCAGCGTCGTCTGATCCAGACCCAGCTCCTCGGAGCCGTACAGCGAGGCCTGCGAGATCACCGTCTGGATCCCGTCGTTGTAGACGAGGTAGGCGAGCAGGAAGGAGAGCGTCAGCGGGTGGCGCCGCATGTCGCGCAGGGTCGCCTTCAGCTGCTGCCACCCGGATCCGACCGCTCCCTCGCCGCCCGGCGGGATCCGGCGGTCGCGCAGCCTGCGCAGCGGCACGAGGGTGAACGCGCCCCACCACAGACCGGCCGAGGCGAGGCAGATCCGCACCGCGTCGGACTCCGAGAGCCCGAAGGACTCGTGGCCGGTGTAGAGGATCAGGTTGAGCACCAGGACGATCGCGCCCGAGGTGTAGCCGAAGGCCCAGCCGCGCGAGGAGACCGCGTCGCGCTCCTCCGGCTCGGCGATCTGCGGCAGGTAGGCGTTGTACAGGACCGTCGACACGGAGATGGAGGCGTTCGCCACGATCAGCAGGAACGCGCCCAGCAGATAGCGGTGGCCGTCCAGGAAGAACATCCCCGCCGTCGCCGCGGCCCCCGTGTAGGCCGCCGCCGCCAGCAGCGGCTTCTTGCGCCCGGTACGGTCCGCCGCCGCGCCCACGATCGGCATCAGCACGACGGCCACCACGATGGACGCCGAGACGGAGTACGCGAACAGCGACCCCGCGCGCACGGGTATGCCCAGCGGATGCACGAACCCGTCGGGATCCGCCGCGGCCTTGGCGATCGACGTCAGATACGGACCGAGGAAGACGGTCAGCACACTGGTGGAGTAGACGGAGCACGCGAAGTCGTAGAAGTACCAGCCGTGCTGCTCGCGTCGGCGGGCGGCCGCCGTGCCGTCGTCCGGCGGCCGCCCGGACGGATCGGCCTTCCCTGTGGTCCCGGTGCTCAAGCCGCGCCCCCTCGGTCGTCCCCTGTGGACGTGGACGGACCGGGCGTCAGGACCATTCCCCCCGCTCGCTCAGCACCGTACGCAGCGTCTCGATGTGATCGGTCATGATGCCATCCACACCGAGGTCCAGGAGCGCCGCCATCCGCTCCGGTTCGTTCACCGTCCAGACGTGCACCTGGAGCCCGAGCGCGTGCGCCGTGCGGACGAAGCGGGCGTCCACCACCGGGATGCCGCCCTGCCGCTCCGGGACCTGGGCGCAGACCGCGCCCGCCCGCAGCGGCGCCGGGACGCCGTACGAACGCAGCCGCAGCCCCAGGACGCCGCGCACCCCGTACGAGGTGGCCAGCCGGGGCCCCGCCTGGCGCTGGGCACGGGCCACCCGGGCCTCCGAGAACGAGCCGACGCAGACCCGGTCCCAGGCGTCGGTGCGACGGATCAGGCCGAGCAGGGGCTCCAGCGCCGACTCCGCCTTCAGGTCCACGTTCCAGCGGGCCCGGGGGAACTCCTCCAGCAGCTCCTCGAAGAGCGCGAGCGGTTCGCCGCCCCCGACCCGGGCCCGGCGCACCTCGCTCCAGGGCAGCGCGGAGATCCGGCCCCGGGCATCGGTGACCCGGTCCAGCGTCGCGTCGTGGAAGGCGACCAGACGGCCGTCCGCCGTGGTGTGCACATCGGTCTCGAAGTAGCGGTAGCCCGCCTCCGACGCCCGGCGGAAGGCGGTCGCGGTGTTCTCCACGCCGTCCGCCGCCCCGCCGCGATGGGCGAAGGCGATCGGCGTCGGGTGGTCCAGATAGGGGTGGCTCGGATTCACTGCGGCAGTATGGCCTGCCCGGATGCCGGGCCGGCGACGGGGCCGGAACCGGCGGGCGGCGCGGTGGTGGACGGTTCGCCCGAGGCGACGGTGACACCCGCGCCCGCGGGCGCGGGGAGCGCGAACATCCGCAGGAAGAGCTGGGCGAGCGGGCCGATGGCCAGCGCGTACAGCACCGTGCCCGCCCCCAGCGAGCCGCCCAGCAGGAACCCGGTCACCACGACCGCCACCTCGATCGCCGTGCGGACCAGCCGGATGGAACGCCCGGTGACCCGGTGCAGCCCGGTCATCAGCCCGTCGCGCGGTCCCGGCCCGAACCGGGCCGCGATGTAGAGACCGGTCGCCACGCCGTTGAGCACGATGCCCAGGACCATCACGGGAACGCGGAACCCGAGCCCGTCCAGATCGCCGACCACGGCGAGCGTCCCGTCCATCGCCAGGCCGACCACGAAGACGTTCGAGACCGTGCCGAGCCCCGGCCGCTGGCGCATCGGGATCCACAGCAGCAGCACCACCGCGCCGACGATGATCGACACCACACCGATCGATATACCGGTCAGCTCCGCCAGGCCCTGATGCAGCACGCCCCACGGCTCCAGGCCCAGCTCGGCCCGCACCAGGAGCGCGGAGCTCGCCCCGTACAGCGTGAGACCGACGTACAGCTGGACCAGCCGCCGGGTGAGGTGAGTGGTGCTCCGGCCGGTGGTCCTGGCCACGTTGTGCCCCCTGCTGTAGTGGTGGTGGACTGCTTCATGTCACTCTGTGGCAGGGGATCGGTCACCAACTATGGCCAATTCGAGGAAGGTGGACTGATTTCGATGGCGCAGTGGACATCGACGGTGGGGGCGGCCCAGCTCGCCCGGCAGCTCCGGTCGCAGACGGCCCGGCCCACCGGACCCGGCGGCCGCAAACCGCCCGCCTACCGCGCGCTCGCCGACGGGGTCCGGCTGCTCGTCCTGGAGGGCCGGGTCCCGGTCGCCGCCCGCCTCCCCGCCGAACGTGAACTGGCCCTGGCCCTCGCCGTCAGCCGTACGACCGTCGCGGCCGCCTACGAGGCGCTGCGCGCCGAGGGCTTCCTGGAGTCCCGGCGCGGCGCCGGCAGCTGGACCGCCGTCCCGGCGGGCAACCCGCTGCCCGCCCGCGGCCTCGAACCGCTGCCGCCGGAGTCGCTCGGCTCGATGATCGACCTGGGCTGCGCGGCCCTGCCCGCGCCCGAGCCCTGGCTGACCCGCGCCGTCCAGGGGGCGCTGGAGGAGCTGCCGCCGTACGCCCACACGCACGGCGACTACCCGGCCGGACTGCCCGCCCTGCGGCAGATGATCGCCGACCGCTACACCGCGCTCGGCATCCCCACCATGCCCGAACAGATCATGGTCACCACCGGCGCGATGGGCGCCATCGACGCGATCTGCCACCTCTTCGCCGGCCGCGGCGAACGGATCGCGGTCGAGTCCCCCAGCTACGCCAACATCCTCCAGCTGATGCGCGAGACGGGCGCCCGCCTCGTCCCGGTCGCGATGGAGGAGGGGCTCGGCGGCTGGGACATGAACCGCTGGCGCCAGGTGCTGCGGGACGCCGCGCCCCGGCTCGCCTACGTGGTGGCCGACTTCCACAACCCCACCGGCGCGCTCGCCGACGAGCAGCGGCGCCGGGACCTGGTGGACGCGGCCCGGTCCGCCGGAACGGTCCTGGTCGTCGACGAGACCATGAACGAACTCCGCCTGGACGCCGACATCGACATGCCGCGCCGCGTCTGCGCCTTCGACCCGGCGGGCAGCACGGTCCTGACCGTCGGCTCGGCCAGCAAGGCCTTCTGGGCCGGCATGCGCATCGGCTGGGTGCGCGCGGCCCCCGACGTCATCCGCAGCCTGGTCGCCGCCCGCGCCTACGCCGACATGGGCACCCCCGTCCTGGAACAGCTCGCCATCAACTGGCTCATGGGCACGGGCGGCTGGGAACAGGCCGTCGAGGTCCGGCGGAGCCAGGCGCGGGAGAACCGGGACGCCCTGGTCGCGGCGGTGCGCCGGGAGCTGCCGGACTGGGAGTTCGCCGTGCCGCGCGGCGGACTGACGCTGTGGGTGCGCACCGGGGGCCTCTCCGGATCGCGGCTGGCCGTGGCCGGCGAACGGGTCGGCGTCCGGGTGCCCTCGGGGCCCCGCTTCGGGGTCGACGGGGCCTTCGAGGGGTACGTGCGGCTGCCGTTCACGGTCGGCGGGCCGGTCGCCGACGAGGCGGCCGTACGGCTGGCCGCGGCGGTGGACCTGGTGCGCTCCGGGGCGGGTGTGGGGGCCGACACCCCGCGCAGCTTCGTGGCCTGAGGGCTGCTGCCGGGCCCCGCGCGGACGACCGCGGGCGGGAAGCGGACCGTCCTCCCGCCCGCGGTGCCGTGCCGGGCGCCCCGGTCAGCTCTCGGCGCCCGCCGGCTGCGCCTTCGCCAGCGGCTCGGACGGCCTGGCCTCGACGGCCATCGCCTCCACCGGAACGGCCTGGACCGGACGGGCCGCCGTCTCCACCGCCACCGGGACCTGCTCCGTCGAGGGCCCCTCGTCGGCGGGCTCCGGCGCGGACGCCGCCTCCACCGAGGTATGCCGGCCGGGCAGCAGGTCGAGCACCGCCTGCCGGTGCGCGTCGCTCGTGGCGTCGTCGTACGGGTCCGGGGTGGCGGGCACCTGGAGCCGCAGGACCGGACCCGCCCCGAGGCGGACGTAACCGCGCCCCGGGGGGACCTCGGACGGCGGTGTGGTGTGCGGTTCGGCGCCGAGGACGGCCTCGATCTGCTCACGGGAGGCCGGTCCGAGGACCGCGCGGGCGCGGGTGTGGGTCGTGACGGTCTCGGTGAGGGTGTCCAGCGCGTCGAACTGCTCGGCCAGCACGACGGTGACCTGGGCGGCCCGGCCGTGCCGCAGCGGGATCCGGAGCAGCTCCAGCGGATCGGTCCTGCCGTCGGCCGCCGCGAGATGGCCCAGCGCTCCGGGGCGGTCCAGCAGGATCCACAGCGGGCGCCGGATGTCGTCCGGCACGGGATGGCCGCTCTGCCGTGCCCGGTTGGCGGCGATCAGCCGGCGCTCCGTCTCGTGCGCCGCCCACTCCAGCGTCGCCAGCGCCCCGCCGAGGCCCGACTCGACGGCGAGGACGCCGCCGCGCCCGGCGAGGGCGCCGTACTCGCCGGTGCCGCCGCCGTCGACGACGATGACGTCGCCGTCCCGGAGCGCCTGGAGGGCGATCGAACGGACCAGGGTCGTGGTGCCGCCGCCGGGCTGTCCGACGGCCAGCAGGTGCGGTTCGGTGGAGCGGCCGCCGGTCCGCCAGACCACGGGCGAGGCGTCCACCGTCATGTCGCCGTCGCGCACGGGGACGGTGCGCGAGACGGCGTCCGGGTCGGTGAAGCCGAGCACCGTCTCGCCGGGGGCGGTGACGAAGCGCTGCGCGGCGATCGTCGTGGGGAGTGCGTCCAGCACGGTCATGACGAGGCGGTTGGCCTCCTCGTCCCAGCCGAAGCGGTACTCGCGGCCCCGGCCGGACTTGGTGTGGAGCAACTGCTCGATCCGGGAGCGGGCGGCCGCCTCGCCGTCCGTGAAGTACGCGGGGTAGGAGACCCGCAGGCGGGTGAGCCGCCCGTCGGCGTCGAAGGCGTACCCGTCGAAGGCCTTGTCCCAGTCGCCGCCGTGGGCGAACAGCGGAGCGGGGTCGTCGGGCGTCGAGAAGTACGGCACGAGGGCCTCGTACAGCGACCGCAGGCGCGCGGTCTCCGCGTCGTCGGGCCCGGTCCTCACCGGGGTCCGCTCCCGCCCCTTCCACGCGGCAGCGCCCATCACCGTGACCAGGGCCAGGATCGGCCCGTAGGGGACGAGCGCCACCGCCAGCACGCAGGCCGCGCCGAGGAACAGCTTGGGACCGCGCCGTTCCTTGGGCGTCGCGACCCACTTCTGCCGGCCGGACACGGCCAGCAGCCGCAGTCCGCGGACCACCGTGATCAGCGGATGGAGGACATCGGTGGCACCGTCGGCGGCCGTGCGCGCGATCTCTCTGCCGCGAGTGATCGAAGCGCTGCCGCTGCTCAGAATGCGGGGGAGTGGTCGCCGGGCCACGTCGGTCTCCTGAAGGGGTGGGAGCGGTTGCGGAGCGTCAGAACTTGATCCCGCCCAGCAGGCCGGCGAGGCTCGCCCCGCCCGCCGTGATGCTCGGCGCGATGGCGGTGCCGGCCAGGTAGAAGCCGAACAGGGCACAGACGATGGCGTGGGAGGCCTTGAGTCCGTCCTTCTTGAAGAACAGGAAGACGACGATGGCGAGCAGTACCACGCCCGAGATGGAAAGGATCATGAGCGGTTCTCTCCTGGTTGAAGGGGACAGTCACCATGAGTCCTTCCAGGATCACGAGAAGTATCTATACGACAAAAGGTGCAATCGAGTGAATAACCTGCTCTTTCACTTGACTGGCCCACGGAAGTCGGCTCCCGGAGAGCGGCATCACCTCGTCCGTGCCGGGCAGGATCAGCCGCGGTGATCCCTTGCCGCATCCGGGCCGGGTCATGTCGTCCCGGGAGCAGTACCCTGTCGATTCACTCGTACGGTCCCGTGCCGTACTCCCCACCAGGTCAACGCGGCGGTGAGCCGTGGCAGCAGTCAAGGAAGGCGGTCCGTCCGATGAGCGAAACCCCTGATCCCGAGGTGGTCGAGCTGGCGACCAAGGTCTTCGACCTGGCCCGCGCCGGCGACACCGAGGCGCTCACGGCATACGTCGAGGCCGGAGTCCCCGCCAACCTGACCAACGACCGGGGCGACACACTGCTCATGCTCGCCGCCTACCACGGGCACGCCGGGACGGTCGCCGCCCTCGTCGCACGCGAGGCAGACCCGGACCGGGCCAACGACCGGGGCCAGACCCCGCTGGCCGGAGCCGTCTTCAAGGGCGAGGACGCCGTCATCGACGCGCTGCTCGCCGCCGGCGCCGACCCGGCCGCCGGAACACCGTCCGCGCTGGACACGGCCCGGATGTTCGGCAAGTCCGACCTGCTGGAACGCTTCGGTGCCCGGTGAGACGCCGGCGGGCGCGCCGCATCGCGCGTCCGTCGTGGGCTCCGCTGACCGGTCCGTCGTAAATGTGGTCGCGGTGGCGAAATGGCTGGGTCATCATGACGTCGCGGGCCCTCTCAGGGCCACCGACGAGAGGCAGAGGAAGATGCTCTACACCAGGCGAAAGACGGCGGTCGGCCGATCATGTCACTGCGCGGCGTAACGGTGTCCCCCGGACACTCCCGCGTGCCGAGAGGCACGGGGCACTGCACAGTCCCGGTTGCGTCGACAGCTTGATGTGAGGCTTTCTCCCATGTTCGATCCGTTCATAGCGCCGAGCGGCACCCTGCTCGGCCTGTTGCAGAGGGGCCGCGGCGACGGCACGCTCCACGCGCTCGCCGCACCGCGCCCCGAGGCCCTCGCGGCTCTCAACCACTGCGTCGTGAGCGACCCCCGTCACGACTGGCAGGTGGAGAACCGCTCCCTCTACTACGCGCGCCTCTACCTCGACCTCGACGGCGGTATCGAGGAGATCGAGCGACACCTCGCCGATCCCGACGACCACCTCGACACCGACGACTCCCGGACCGGCCTGGCGCTGTCCGTCCTCGGCCACCTCGCCTCCTACGGGCGCGACGACGCCCTGGCCCTGCTCCGCCGCTACGCGGCGACCGGCGCCAACTGGGCCTGGGCCCTGGACGAACTCGCCCTGCGCGACGACGACGCCGGCCTGCGCTCCCTCGCGCTGCCGGTCCTCGCCCGCTTCCCGGCCACCGACCAGGGCTCGGCCGACCTCGCCGCCGCCGTACGGGACTCCTTCGAGCCGCGGCCCTGGCGGCTGTGGGCCGACGACCCGCGCGAAGCGGTCGGCGCCCGGGTCAGGGCCGCCGGCGAACAGGGCTCGTTCGACCGATGGCAACGCCAGATGCGCCCCGGGGGTCCCCGCCCCGGCTGGAGCGTCCAGGCGGTCTTCGACTGGGCCCAGCAGGCCCTGGAGCGCGGCAGCGAACTGCACGTCCCCGCGGCCCGCTGCCTCTCCGCCGTCGCCGGACCCGACGATCTGCCCCTGATCGTCGAGGCCGCCCGAAGCGGCCCCGAAGGCGCACGCTGCGCCGCCCTGCACTACCTCGCGGAGGCGGGCGATCCCGCCGTCCTCGACCTCATCGAGGCCGCCGCCGTCAGCCCCTCCCGTACCGTCGCCGACTCGGCCATCGCCGCCTTCGAGCGGATGACCTGCGACGACGCCGTGGAACGGGCCCGGCGCTGGGCCCACCGCCCCGACGCACTCGGGGCCTCGGCCGCCGGAGTGCTCGCCTGCCGAGGCACCGCCCAGGACGCTCCCCAAGTCCTCGGCGCGCTGCGGGAGGCCGTACGCGGCGACGGACCCGACGCCCCCCGGCTCTGGACGCTGGTCGACGGAGCGGGCCGCCTCGGCATCGCCTGCGCCGCGCCCGTGCTGCGCCACGTCTACCGCGAGACGTCCTCCTCGCACCTGCGGGGCAGGGCCGCCCGCGCCCTGGCCGCCACCGACCCGTCCTACCCGACCGGGTTCGCGGTGGAGTGCCTCTGGGACTGCGAGGAGACCACCCGCGAGGTGGCCGCACTGCACGCCGAGACCGGAGACGTCCGCGTCGCCGAACGCCTGCGCCGCCTGGCCGCCGATCCGGCGGAGGAGGCCGAGGTCCAGACGGCGGTACGGAGCCGCATCGGGCCGGACGCGCCGGCTCTCTGACCGCGGGAGCCCAGGAGCGCACGCGAGCCCGGGAGGCCCCGGCAGCCCAGGAGGAGGGGCGTTGTCAGACCCTCCTCCTAGGGTTCCCCCATGGACGACAACGAGTGGTGGGAGCTGGTCGAACGGGCTCGCGACGCGGCCGGGGACCGGGCGGACGACCGGGACCCGCCCGACGACCCCCTGCCCGGAGCCCTGACCGATGTGCTCGCGGCAGCCCTGGAGCCGGAGCGGATCGCCGCCTTCGCCGTCACGGCGGCGGACGTGACCCGGTCCGCCTACCGGTGGCCCCTGTGGAACGCGGCCTATCTCATCGAGGGCGGCTGCGGCGACGACGGGTTCATGGACTTCCGCGACGGGCTCGCCCTGCTCGGCCGGGAGACCTTCACCCGGGCGGTGGCCGATCCGGACACGCTGGCCGCACTGCCGGTGGTGATCCGGATGAGCCGGGGGGAGAGCGGCTGGATCGGATACGAGTCCCTGAACACCCCGATCACCGAGGCCTACCAGCGTCTCCGGGGCGAGAGGGCCTCCCTCGACGCCGCCGTGGAGGCGGCGCTGCGCGAGCGCATACGGCCGGCGGACCCGGCGGGCGAGAGCTGGGACGCCGAGGACGCCGCCGCGAACAGCCGCCATCTGCCCCGGCTGGCGGCGCTCTTCCAGGACTGAGTCCCCTCCCTGGGGGACGGAATCCCGCGCGGGCACTCCGGCCCGGGTCCTGTCGTCGAACTGCCGTCGTCGCCCGGAGGGCGGCCCTGCGGGGTCGGGTGCGTGTTCCCGGTGTGCCGGGTGTGGGTCGGGACGTACTCGGGCCTGTGCCCGGTGCGGCGCGAGCGCGTGCAGGGCGCAGCGGGGCAGGCGGCAGCTCGACGACAGGGCCTAGGGCGTGTTTCGAAAGTAGCGCCGTCCGCCCGGAGGGCGGGCTCGGCGGCGTCTGGTGCGTGCGATCGCAAGGCGGAGGGTCGCCCCGATACTGGATGTATCGGGGCGATCCCGACAACGCGGCGAGGGATGGGGCCTCCCCTGCTCGAGCGAAGCCGAGAGCTTGGGGAAGTGCCAGGCGTCGCCGAGCAGGCGGGACTTTCGAAACACGCCCTAGCGAGACCCTGCGGATGCTCCGCCCCCTGCGAGGCTGCGGGCGCGGGCACAGAATGGCGCCATGACCGGACGCTGGGAGTTCTGGATCGACCGGGGCGGCACCTTCACCGATGTGGTGGGCCGCCGTCCCGACGGCCGCCTGATCACCCGCAAGCTCCTCTCCCACGACCCCGGCCGCTACGACGACGCGGCCGTCGCCGGAATCCGGCTGCTCCTCGGCCTGGGCCCCGGCGAACCGGTGCCCGCCGACCGGGTCGCCGCCGTCCGGATGGGCACCACGGTCGCCACCAACGCCCTGCTGGAGCGACGGGGCGAGCCGACCGTCCTGCTGATCACCGAAGGATTCCGCGACGCGCTGCGGATCGCGTACCAGAACCGTCCCCGTCTCTTCGACCGGCACATCGTCCTGCCCGAGTCCGTCCACGAGCGCGTGATCGAGGTCCCCGAACGCCTCGATGCCCGCGGCCGCACCGTACGCCCTCTCGAACTCGACCCCGTACGCGAACAGTTGCGCGCCGCGCACGCCGACGGTCTGCGCAGCGCCGCCGTCGTCCTGATGCACGGCTACCGCTACCCCGCCCACGAACGGGCCGTCGCCGAGGCGGCCCGCGAGGCGGGATTCACCCAGGTCAGCAGCTCCCACGAGGTCAGCCCGCTGATCAGGCTCGTCCCCCGCGGCGACACCACGGTCGTCGACGCCTACCTCTCGCCCGTCCTGCGCCGGTACGTCGACGAGGTCGCGGCCCGCCTCGACGGGATCCGGCTGATGTTCCTCCAGTCCAACGGCGGCCTGCGCGAAGCCGCCCGGTTCCGCGGCAAGGACGCCGTCCTCTCCGGCCCGGCCGGAGGCGTCGTCGGCATGGTCCGCACGTCGCGGCAGGCCGGATACGACCGCGTCATCGGGTTCGACATGGGCGGCACCTCCACCGACGTCTCCCACTACGCCGGCGCGTTCGAACGGGAGCTGGGCACCGAGGTCGCCGGGGTCCGGATGCGCGCCCCGATGATGAGCATCCACACCGTCGCGGCCGGCGGCGGCTCCGTCCTGCACTTCGACGGCAGCCGCTACCGCGTCGGCCCCGACTCGGCCGGCGCCGACCCCGGCCCCGCCTGCTACCGCCGGGGCGGTCCCCTCACCGTCACCGACGCCAACGTGATGCTCGGCCGGGTCCAGCCCGGCCACTTCCCGGCGGTCTTCGGCGAGGACGGAGGCCTCCCGCTCGACGCCGACCTGGTACGGAAGCGGTTCTCGGCGCTCGCCGACGAGGTGGGGCGCGCCACCGGGCGACGGCCGGACGAGGCGGAAGCGGCTGCGGGCTTCCTGGAGATCGCCGTGCTCAACATGGCCAACGCCGTCAAGAAGATCTCCGTGCAGCGCGGCCACGACATCACCCGCTACGCGCTGACCGGCTTCGGCGGCGCGGGCGGCCAGCACGTCTGCGCGGTCGCCGACGCCCTGGGCATCGACACGGTCCTCGTCCCCCCGCTCGCCGGGGTGCTCTCCGCCTACGGCATCGGCCTGGCCGACGCCACCGCCATGCGCGAGCAGTCGGTGGAGGAGCAGCTCGACCGGGCCGCCCGGGAGCGTGTGGAGAGGCTCTGCGCGGAGCTGGCCGACCGTACCCGCGAAGCCCTGCGCGCCGACGGAACGCCGGACTCCGCGATCACCACGCAGGCCCGCGTCCTGCTGCGGTACGCCGGGACGGACGCGGCGCTGCCGGTGGACCTGGACACGGAGACCGCCATGGCGGAGGCGTTCGCCGCCGCCCACCGGGCCCGGTTCGGCTTCACGATGGACAAGCCCGTCGTCGTGGAAACGGTCACGGTGGAAGCCACCGGAGCGACCGATGCCACCGCTGAGACCGGTGCGACTGATGCGACCAGTGATGCCGGTCGTGCCGATGCGACCAGTGATGCCGGTCGTGCCGATGCGACCAGTGATGCCGGTCGTGCCGATGCGACCCGTGATGCCGGCGGTGCCTGTGGTGCCGATGCGACCGGTGATGCCGCGCCCGCCGCCGGCACCGGTCCGCGCGACGGCGACCCCGGCACCCCGCCGCGCCCGGCCGACACCGTGGACCTGTACGCCGAGGGGCGATGGCAGCGGGCCCCGCTGTACCGCCGGTCGGACCTGCGCCCCGCCGACACCGTCACCGGGCCCGCCGTCGTCGCCGAGGACGACGCCACCACCGTCGTCGACCCCGGCTGGCGGGCGGAAGCGGCCCCCACCGGACATCTCGTCCTCACCCGCGGCCGCCCCCGGCCCGAACGCACCGCCGTCGGCACCCGGGTGGACCCGGTGATGCTGGAGGTCTTCAACAACCTCTTCATGTCGATCGCCGAGCAGATGGGCGTCCGGCTGGAGAGCACCGCCCACTCGGTCAACATCAAGGAGCGCCTCGACTTCTCCTGCGCCCTGTTCGACGCCGAGGGCAACCTGATCGCCAACGCCCCGCACATCCCGGTGCACCTCGGCTCGATGGGCGAGTCGATCAAAGAGGTCCTGCGGCGCAACGGGGGGAGACTGCGCCCCGGCGACGTGTACGCCGTCAACGACCCGTACCACGGCGGCACCCACCTGCCCGATGTCACCGTGGTGACCCCCGTGTTCGACGAGGGCGGGGCGGGGGAGCGCGGCCGCCTGCGCTTCCTGGTCGCCTCGCGCGGCCACCACGCCGAGATCGGCGGCATCACCCCCGGCTCCATGCCCGCCTTCAGCCGGACGATCCACGAGGAGGGCGTCCTCTTCGACAACTGGCCGCTCGTCCGCGACGGCCGGCTCCTGGAGGACGAGACCCGCGACCTGCTCACCTCCGCCCCGTACCCCTCCCGCGACCCGGACGCCAACCTCGCCGACCTGCGCGCCCAGATCGCCGCCAACGAGAAGGGCATCGCCGAACTGCGGCGCATGACCGACCAGTTCGGGGCCGACGTCGTGGACGCCTACATGGGGCACGTCCAGGACAACGCCGAGGAGTCCGTACGCCGCATCGTCGCCGGACTGCACGACGGGCACTGCCGCTACGAGACCGACGGCGGGGCCGTGATCCAGGTCCGGCTGACCGTGGACCGGGAGGCCCGCGGCGCCCACCTCGACTTCACCGGGACCTCGCCCCAGCAGCCCGGCAACGCCAACGCGCCCCGGTCCGTCGTCATGGCCGCCGTCCTCTATGTCTTCCGGACCCTCGTCGGGGAGGACATCCCGCTCAACAGCGGCTGCCTCGAACCCCTGGAGGTGACGATCCCGCCCGGGTCCATGCTCGACCCCGCCTACCCGGCGGCGACCGTCGCGGGCAACGTGGAGACCTCCCAGGCGGTCACCGGAGCCCTGTACGGAGCGATCGGCGGCCAGGCCGAGGGCTCCGGCACCATGAACAACCTCACCTTCGGCAACGACCGCGTCCAGTACTACGAGACGATCGCCAGCGGCTCGGGTGCGGGGGACGGCTTCGACGGCGCCGACGCCGTACAGACCCATATGACCAACTCCCGGCTCACCGACCCCGAGATCCTGGAGTGGCGGCTGCCCGCCCTGCTGGAGGGGTTCACCGTCCGGGACGGCAGCGGGGGAGCGGGGCGGTGGCACGGCGGCGACGGGGTCGAGCGTCGTATCCGCTTCCTGGAGCCGGTCACGGTCGCCCTGCTCTCCGGACACCGCCGTGTCCCGCCGTACGGAGCGGGCGGCGGCGGGCCGGGGGCGCTCGGGGAGCAGCACATCGAGCGGGCCGGAGGCGAAGTGGTCCCGCTGGAGGGCCGCGACACCGCCGAACTCGACGCCGGAGACGTGCTCGTGGTGCGCACACCGGGCGGCGGCGGCTACGGACCCGCACGGACGTGAGGCCGGCCTGGAGGCCCGCACGGGGCCGGTCGCATAAACGCCGTTTCGACCGTTGTCGGTGCGAGGACCTAATCTGTCCCACGTGACTTCGCCTGCCTACCCGGACACCGCCTCGCCGCAGCTCAGCGCGGGGCCGCGGCCTGCCCCGGGCCCCGCCGCCGACGAGGGGCTCTCGCGGCGGCTGCGCGCGCTCGCGTGCACGGCGCCGCTGCACGACCTCGATGTCCGCAAGGCGAATCTGGCCGGCGAGTACACGGTGTACGCCATGGCGGAGGTCGCCCTCGCCGCGATCGACCACGTCACGCTCAACATGGACTTCGACACCGGTGCCGACCACGACCAGATAGTGGCCAGACTGCTGTCCCGGGTCGGCGCCCAGGCCCCCGACCGCCCCGTCACCGAGCACGAACGGGTCGCCCGCTGGGTCCTGGAGAACCTGATCAACGTCGGCAGCGTCGACCGCGGCTTCCGCGCGGTCTACGGCACCTTCGGTCCCGACGGGGTCTACGTCCGCCGGGACTACGACTTCAAGCTCATCGAAGAGGTCCCGGGCTACGGCGGCACGGTCTACCTCCGCGCCACCGACGAAGCGGTCAACGTCCTGGTCGGCGCGCTGGACACCGATGTCACCAGCGCCCAGATCGCCGCCGAGGTCAAGCTGGAGGTCCTCATCAGCCGGGGCCGCCTCGCCGACGCCCAGCTCGCCGCCGAACAGGCCCGCTACCGCACCGTGCAGTACGCCGAGACCCTGCGCCGGACCCTGGAGGCCACCCGGCGCAACGTCCGCGCCGTCGACTGGCTCCACACCGTCCCGGACATGATCGCCGAGGCCCTCGACCACGTGGCCGACCGCTACCGCCACGAGAACGCGATCCTCACCAACATCCGCAAGGCCCGCGACGAGGCCGAGGACCCCGAGCACAAGCGCCGGGCCGCCGAGCTGGTCGACATCGTCAAGGACTGCATCCGCCGCCACACCCAGCTCCAGTCCCGGCTCCTGGAGGCGGGCCCCCTCTTCCGCGCGGAGCAGGACCGGCAGGCGTTCGCCCCGCCCACCGCCCACGCGGGCCTCGATCTGTACGGGCAGCTGCTCGCCCCGCTCCTTCCCCTCCCCGTCGAGCAGTCCACCCGGGCCACCGACGCCTTCTTCGCCCACGGCACCGGACTGCGCACGCCCACGTCCGTACGGGTCGCGGACCTGGTCGACCTGCTGCTCACCCCGCCGCTGGAGCGCGAGCACCTGGGCGCGGAGATGCCCGAGCCCGACCTCATCGCCACCCCCGACGACAGCCGGTTCAGCGAGGAGCAGCTCGCCCGCGCCATGACCCTGCTCGACCTGGAGCACGACGCCCCGCGCCGGCTCTCCGGACTGCTCGCCGAGGCCCGCGACACAGGAGACACCGACCTGCCCTACCTGGTCGCCCTGCTCGCCGTTCACGCAGCCAGCCCGCCGGTCGGTACCGCCTACCGCCAGGGCGAACGACGCCTGCTGTTCGCCGTGGACGACGGCGCGCAGCTGGACGACCCGGAGTTCGGTGGCGCCGACCTGATCGTGGGCACCGCCCTGCTGGACGCCGTCGGCATGGCCGCCGACCGCAAGGAGGCCTCGTGACAGGCCCCGCGGCCTCCGCCGCGCACCGCTCCGCGGCCTCCGCCGTGCACCGCTCCGCGCCCTCCGCCGCGACCGGGCCCGCCCTCCTTCCGCACCAGCACGTCTTCCGTACCGAGGAGTCCCAGCCGTGAGCGACCACGACGCCGAGCACGCCGACGCGTGGACCGAGCCCTCCGCGCACGCCGGGCCCCCCACCCCCTACGCGGGCGACTTCGCGCACCCGGGCGCCGCCGCGCCCGCCGGGCAGCCGCCCGTCACGCCGGCCGACGCGGCCGACGCCGCCCGGCTGGTCTCCTTCGGGCTCCAGCCCAAGCTGCTGCCCGCCCGCGACGCCGAATACGCCGACCTGCTGCGGCGCTACCGCGAGGAGAGCGCCTTCGCCCGGCTCGCCGACGCCGTCGCCACCGGCCTCGGCCTCATTGTCCTGGAGGTCTCCCCGCGCGCCGGGATGGCCGTGACCGCGGGTGAGGACTCCGTCTTCGCCGTCCGCATGGGCGACTACGCCCGCCGCGCCTCCTCCGACGCCGCCGACCGCTTCCTGCACGGCCTCGCCCACCTCGCCGTCGCCGCCCTGGCCTTCCCCCGCCCCGAGGACCTCGCCGACGACGCCTACATCGGCCGCATCACGGTCAACGGCGTCGACGCCTTCGTACGCCAGGCCTGCCACCGACTGGAGGAGCGGGCCGAGGAGCAGGGCGACAACACCGACCCGGCCAGCGACGCCCCCGGACTCGAAGCCGGCTGGCGGATCTACGCCCGCCGCAGCTCCACCGGCGCGACCAAGGACGCCCGCCGGCTCGCCGGATCCACCACCGGCATCATCGGCAAGGCCGTCGCCTTCCTCACCGACTCCGGCTTCCTCCAGCGCACCGGCGACGACGCGGGCGGCGCCTACCGCACCACCGCCCGCTACCAGCTCCAGGTCCGCGACCTGGCGGGCGGCGCCGCCATGGCCGAACTGCTGGAGCTCGGCGTCGTCCCCGTCACCGACGGCTCCGCCACCCTGCTGCCGCCGCCCGACCCCGACAGCATGGAGCTGGCCGCCGACGCGGGGCTGCCCTTCCACTCCTGACCTTCCCTTCCCACCCGACCGGCCGTTACCGACCGGCCCGCACACCCCGCACCTGCCGCTCCGCCCCCGCTCACCGAACGACGAGAGTCCGCCGCCATGTACGAGTTGTCCCGGGTCCGCCTCTACTCCATCGGGCCTGCCGGTGCGCGCTACGCCGACACCGTCCTCGACCTGCGCGGCGTCGGCGCACCCGTTCCCAGCCCCGCCCCCGCCCAGGCGGAGTTCTTCGAGGACGAGGCGGTCGGCCCGCCCCGCCGCCCCGCCCCCGCGGGCGTCCTCTTCCTGGAGAACGGCGGCGGCAAGTCCGTCCTGCTCAAGCTGATCTTCTCGGTGATGCTCCCCGGCCACCGCAACACCCTCGGCGGCGCCAGCTCCGGCGTGCTGCGCAAGTTCCTCCTGGCCGACGACTGCGGGCACGTCGCCCTGGAGTGGCAGCACACCCTCACCGGCGAGTGCGTCGTGGTCGGCAAGGTGAGCGAGTGGCGCGGCCGTCAGGTCTCTGGCGACCCCCGCAAGTTCGCCGAGGCCTGGTATTCGTTCCGGCCCGGCCCCGGGCTCAGCCTGGACAGCCTGCCCGTCGCCGAGTCCTCCGCCGTGGGCCGCCCCGCCGAAGGCGTCTCCGGCGCACGCGGCAGGCGGCGCACCATGAAGGGCTTCCGCGACGCGCTGATGGACGCGGGCAAGTTCTACGCGCACCTCGACGTGCACTGGGAAGAGATCCACGACCGCTGGAACGAACACCTCGGCGACCTCGGCCTCGACCCCGAACTCTTCCGCTACCAGCGCGAGATGAACGCCGACGAGGGCGAGGCCGCCGGGCTCTTCGCGGTGAAGAAGGACTCCGACTTCACCGACCTCCTGCTCCGCGCCGTCACCGACACCCGCGACACCGACGGACTCGCCGACCTGGTCAGCGGCTTCGGCAACAAGCTGGGCCGCCGCGCCGAGCTGACCGCCGAACGCGACTTCACCGCGGGCTCCGTGGACCTCCTGGGCCGGATCGTCGAGGCCACCGACACCCGCGCCCGCACCCGCGACATCCACGCCGGCGCCGAGCGCCGCACCCGCACCCTGGCCCGCCGGCTGACCGCCCGCGCCGCCGAGGAGCGCGGCCGCACCGCCGAGCTGGCCGAACGGGTCACCGCCGCAGCCCACACCGTCACCGAGGCCGAGTCCACCCGGGGCAGCCGGTCCCTGATCGCCGCCGAACTGGCCTACCGGCACGCCTCGCTGGCCCTGGCCGCCGGCGAGAAGAGCGCCGCCGCCGGCCGCAAGGAGCTGGTCGAGGCCCGCACCCTGCACGCCGCCTGGCAGGCCGCCGAGGCCGTCCTGCGCCACCGCGCCGCCGCCGACCGCTCCGCCAGGGTCGCCGCCGCCATCCGCGAGGCCGAACGCGACGCCGCCCCCGCCCTCGCCGCCCGCAGCGCCGCCGCCACCGACCTCGTCCGCGCCCTGCACAGGGCCGCCGAGGAGGGCGAGCGCGTCGCCAACGAGGAGGAGGAGCGCTCCGACACCCTCCAGGCCACCGGCGAACGCGCCCACCGCGACGCCACCGTCGCCGCCACCGAGGCCCAGCGCGCCCGCAGCGAGGCCGGACACCTGCGCCAGCGCCTCGCCGAAGTCGGCCAGGAGACCGCCGAAGCCGTCCGGGCCGGCTGGCTCGACGACACCGCGCCCGACGCCGACCCCGCCCGCGCGGCCCTCGCCGCCAGCGATGCCGAACAGTCTGCCGTCGCCGCCTGGGACACCGCCCGCGAAGCCGCGCGCGCCGCCGCCGACACCGCCCGTGAGGCGGCCGTCGCCGAGAGCCGCGCCGATCTGGCCGCCGCCCGCGCCGCCGACGGGGCCAGGGCGGCCGAGCAGAGCCACGAGGACGAGTTCCGCGCCGCGGCCTCCATCGCCGCCGACCCCCGACTCGCGGACCTGCTGGGCCTGCCCTCCACCACCGGCGTCCCGCACCCGCGCCGGGAAGCCGCCGACGAGGCCCCGGGACCCGACCGGACCGCCACCACCGCCGGCCCCGGCCGGACGGGCGGCGACGGCGCGGACACCGCCGCCGAACCGGCCGCCGACCGCGCGGTGGCCCTCGCCGACCAGCCCGCCGCCGCCCAGCAGCCGCTGACCGCCGAGGAGTTCGACCGCGGCGCCGACGAGCTGCGCGACCTCCTCGACCAGTCCGTGGCCGGCGCCGAACGCCGCCTCTTCGACCTGCGCACCGCCGCAGCCGACGACGCCCGCATCCTCGGCGCGCTCGGCGAGGGCGGGCTGCTGCCGCCAGGACCCGACGTCCTCGCCACCGTCGAGTATCTCGGCGAGCACGGCATCCCCGCCCTGCCCGGCTGGCGCTACCTGGCACAGGCCGTCGACCCGGCCGACCACGCCACCGTCCTCGCCGCCCGCCCGGAGCTCGTCGACGGTGTCGTCATCACCGACCCCGACGCCCACACCCGCGCCCGCGAGGTCCTCGGCAGCGCTGCCCTGCTGCCCCGGTCTGCCGTGGCCGTCGGCACCGCCGCCGCCCTCCTCGCCCCCGTCCCGGCCCCCGGCTCCGACGCGCAGCACGACGGCGTCTTCCTCGTCCCGCCGAACCCGGCCATGCACGACGAACACGCCGCCGACGAGGAGCGCCACGCGCTGCGCAGCCGCGCCGCCGCCCGCGACGAGGACATCAGGACGCTCGCCGCCCGCCTCTCCGGGGACCGCGCCCTCGCCGCCCGCATCGGCTCCTGGCGCGCGGACTGCCCGCCCGGCATGCTCACCGAACTGGCCGAGGCCGCCACCACCGCCCGTACGGCGACCGAGAGCGCCGAAGCCGTCCTCGCCGAGGCCCGCACCGCCCGCGCCGAGGCCGACGAGACCGCGGCCGACACCGCCCGCGTCCGCGACGAGCGCCAGGAAGCCGCCCAGCGGGCCCGCCGCGCCGCCGACGCCCTGGCCGGGCTCGCCCACCGGCTGCGGGAGCGGGCCGGCTGGCAGGTCCGGCTGCGCGAACTGGTCGACGAGGCCGCCGAGTCCGAGGCCCGCGCCGCCGTCTGCCTCGACCTCGCCCGCGCCGCCGACGAGGACCGCAGGGCCGCCCAACGCGCCGGGGACGACGCCCGCCGCACCGCCCGCGCCCTGCGGGCCGAGCGCGCCGAGATCGCCGGCGTCCCCGAAGTCCTCCCCGAGCCGGACGCGACCGCGGCCCGCACCGCCCTGCCCACTCTGCGCGAGGCCTACCGGGCCGCGTCCCAGCTGTACGAGAAGGTCGGCGTCGGCGCCGACCTGCGCGCCGAACAGGCCCGCGCCGAGAGCGACGAGAGCGCCGCCCTCGCGGAGCTGGACCGCCTCACCAACAAGGTCCGCACCCGCGCCGCGCAGCTCCTGGAGGGCACCGACGGAGCCGACGGGCCCTCCCGCCAGGCCGCCGCCGCCCGCGCCGAGGCACACGTCCAGCTCCTGGAGACCCGCGCCTCCACCGCCAGCGAGCACCTGGGACGGCTGCGCGGCGAGGCCGAGCGGCTCGCCCCCGACGACGAGCGGCAGCACCACACCGAACTGCCGGACGAGCTCGTACCGGCCGACGCCGAAAGGGCCCAGGCCCTCCTGCGTACCGCAACCGCCGAGCTGGCCGCCGCCACCGGGGCCCTGGACACCGCCCGCGCCGCCCACAGCGAGCTTCTGCACGCCCACCGCACCGCCGAGGACTCCGCCGGCGGCTTCGACGAGACGGCAGCCCTGCTGCGGGACCTCCTGCGCGACCACGGCACGGAGGACGGGACCGAGCACCCCGACCCCTACCCCGGCACCCTGGAGGAGGCCCGGCAGTCCGCCGCCGAGTCCCGCCGCTCCCTGCGCGGCTGCAACGCCGACCTCTCGGCGGCCGAGAGCGCCGTCCGGGAAGCGAGCGACGTCCTCGTCCGGCACGCCAACTCCACCCGGTACGAGCAGGTCCGCACCCCCGCCCGCCAGCAGATCCGCGAGCTGCCCGCCTCGGCGCTGCCCGAGCACGCCCAGAAGTGGGCCGACGCCTTCGCCCCCCGGCTGCGCGTCCTCACCGACGAGCTGATCCAGCTGGAGCGCAACCGCGACTCGATCGTCGACCGGCTGCGCGGCCTGGTCGACTCCGCGCTCACCACCCTGCGCTCCGCCCAGCGGCTCTCCCAGCTCCCCGAAGGACTGGGGGAGTGGTCGGGCCAGGAGTTCCTCCGGATCCGCTTCGAGGAACCCGACCAGGCCACCCTCACCGAACGCCTCGGCGAGGTCGTCGACGAGGCCACCCACGCCGCCCTCAAGAAGAATTCCGACCTGCGCCGGGACGGCATGTCCCTGCTGCTGAGGGGCGTGGAGGCGGCGCTGCGGCCCAAGGGCATCGCGGTGGAGATCCTCAAGCCGGACGCCGTGCTGCGCGCCGAGCGGGTCCCCGTCGGGCAGATGGGCGACGTCTTCTCCGGCGGGCAGCTGCTCACCGCCGCCATCGCCCTGTACTGCACGATGGCGGCGCTGCGCAGCAACGACCGGGGCCGCGACCGCCATCGGCACGCGGGGACCCTGTTCCTCGACAATCCGATCGGCCGCGCCAACGCCACGTACCTGCTGGAGCTCCAGCGGGCGGTGTCGGACGCGCTGGGCGTGCAACTGCTCTACACGACCGGCCTGTTCGACACGACCGCGCTCGCCGAGTTCCCTCTCGTCATCCGGCTGCGCAACGACGCGGACCTGAGGGCCGGACTCAAGTACATCAGCGTGGAGGAGCATCTGCGCCCCGGTCTGCCGCAGCAGGACCCGGACGGGGAGACGGTCCACGGCGAGATCACGGCGACCCGCATGTTCAGGAGGAACGAGCAGACCGCCGCCGAAACCCCGGCACCGCGGTCCGGCGCGTAGCCACGGACCGCCACCGCCGTCGCCGCCGAGCGGTTCTGCTCGGCGGCGACGGTGGCGGTGGCGGTGGCGGTGGCGGCGATGCCGATGGCGGTCCCCGATCAGGCCCGGGAGAGGTCTCCGGTCTTCCGGCGGTCGCCTATGCCACCGCCCGTGCCGTCCCGCTCGGCCGCCCGCTCGGCCCGGCGGGACCGGCGCCGCTCACGGCGTATCTGCCGGGCCGAGCTGCTCGGCACGGACACCACCCCGTTGCGCTGGTTCCACACCTGGCGGGTCACCCAGACGTCGAGTACCGACCAGGTGGCGACCACCGTGCTGGCCACACTGCTGAGCACCATCGGGAAGGCCAGCCAGGAGCCGGTCAAGGTGCTCAGGAAGGCGACCATCGCCTGGATGATCGTCAGCGACATGATGAGCACGGCCCGCACGGCCGCCGTCCGCACCGCGTCGGGCATCCGGCGCTTCGACGCCGGCTCCTCCACCCACAACTGCCGCGGGACCCGTGCCCCGTCCGCGGCTTCCGTATCCGCGGCCGCCGGTGCTCCGGCGCTCCCGCGTTCCTGCGTGCTCAAGGACCTTCAACTCCCCACCACTGTCCGACTTCAGGGTGGCTGCCCGGCTTGCGCCGGTTCTACGCGGGCGGAACACGTCCGTCCTGCCGCGCACGACCCCACCGTGCGTCTACCCCGTACATATGGACGAACCACTCGTCCCGAAGATTCCCCTGAAAACGCTCGCAGGGCGCAGAAGGGCACGGAGCGAATAATTCCAGCCAACCGATACGTGTCGGCGCCGACAGATCCAGTGGGTGTCCACTGTCGCTTTCGCGAATTTCATCTCCGGGAATACCGGGACAACTCATGATCAAGTCCAGTGCGGGCGGCTGAAAATCATCCGGACGTGTCTTCGAGTTGTCTGTGTGTCGGTAGTAGGCTCGCGCCGTTTATTGACGCAGGACGGACCTCGCCCGCGTCCGCCCGATGCGCGCCGGTGTACGCACGGTGCGCGGCGGGGCCGGGCCGAGGGACGACCGGGAGAAGACCACCCCCGCGATGCGGGGCCGATCTGGGGGAGGCCATGCGCTTTCGCGGGAAGTCCATCCGCAGGAAGATCGTGGCGTTGCTGCTGGTGCCGCTCGTCTCCCTCACAGGCCTCTGGGTCTTCGCGACCTACATCACCGGCCGTCAGGCCGATGAGCTGCTGAGCGCCGGATCCATCGTGGAGAAGGTCGGCCACCCGCTGGAGGACGCCGTCCGCGCCGTCCAGGGCGAGCGACGGCAGACGCTGGTCTTCCTCGCCGATCCCCGGGCCTCCGACGCGCTCCCCGTGCTCATGGGCCAACGCGCCGCCACCGACCGCATCGTGGGCGAGGTCAGGGAGAACGCCCGGGAGCAGGAAGTCCGGGAGGCGCTGACCGACTCCGACGCCGACCGCCTGGACGCGATCCTCAGCGCACTCGACGGACTGGACGCCCTGCGCGAATCGGTCGAGAAGCGCACCATCGGCCGGGCGAAGGCGATGGACTTCTACAACGGCCTCGTCGACCCCTCGTACCGCTTCCTCAACGGACTCCACACCCTGGAGAACGTGTCGATGGACAAGCAGATGCGGGGCTTGGTCGGGGTGTCCCGGGCCCGCGAGATGCTCTCCCGCGAGGACGCGCTGATCGCGTCGGGCCTCATCGCGGGCCGCTTCACCACCTCCGAACTGCGCCGGATATCCGGCCTCGTGGCCCAGCGCGAACTGCTCTACGAGGTCAACCTGGAGCACCTGCCGGCAGCCGAGCGCCGACGCGTCGAGCAGTTCTGGGGCAGCCCCGACACCGAACCGCTGCGCACCGCCGAGGACACCCTGATCGCCGCCGGTCCGACGAAGAGCCCCCGCGCCGTCGACGCCGACCGCTGGGAGGAGTCGGCCGGCCTCGTCCTCGACCGGCTGGCGGGCGACGCCACGGAGATGGGCAACCGTTTCCAGGACCGTTCCGAGCCGGCCGCGTACCGGGTCCTGGCCCAGGCCGGGATCGCCGGGATCCTCGGCTTCCTGGCCCTGATCGTCTCCGTCTTCGTCTCCGTACGCATCGGCCGTGAGCTCGTCCGCGACCTCTCCCGGCTGCGCAAGGACGCCCACGAGGTCTCCGGCGTCCGGCTGCCGAGCGTCATGCGCCGGCTGGCCGCGGGCGAGCAGGTGGACGTCGAGACCGAGGCCCCGCACCTCAGTTACGAGCCCGACGAGATCGGCCAGGTCGGACAGGCGCTCAACACCCTCCAGCGGGCCGCCGTCGAGGCCGCGGTCAAGCAGGCGGACATGCGCCGCGGCGTTTCCGAGGTCTTCGTCAACCTCGCCCGCCGCAACCAGGTCCTCCTGCACCGTCAGCTCACGCTGCTGGACGCGATGGAGCGCCGTACCGAGAACGGCGACGAGCTGGCCGACCTGTTCCGCCTCGACCACCTCACCACCCGCATGCGGCGCCACGCCGAGGGCCTCGTGATCCTCTCCGGCGCCGCACCCTCCCGCCAGTGGCGCAAGCCCATCCAGCTGATGGACGTCGTGCGGGCCGCCGTCGCCGAGGTCGAGGACTACGAACGCATCGAGGTCCGGCGCCTGCCCCGGATCGGCGTGGGCGGCCCCGCCGTGGCCGACCTCACCCATCTGATCGCCGAACTCCTGGAGAACGCCACCGTCTTCTCGCCCCCGCACACCGCGGTCCAGGTGCACGGCGAACGCGTCTCCAACGGCTTCACGCTCGAGATCCACGACCGGGGCCTCGGCATGGCCCCCGAGATCCTCCTCGACGCGAATCTGCGGCTCGCCGAGACCCCCGACTTCGAGCTCTCCGACACCGACCGGCTGGGCCTGTTCGTCGTCAGCCGGCTCGCCCAGCGGCAGAACGTCCGCGTCTCCCTCCAGAAATCACCGTACGGGGGCACCACCGCGGTCGTGTTCATCCCCGCGGCGCTGCTCACCGACGCCCCCGACACCCACGGCACCGGGTTCCGCCTCGACCGCCGCGCCGAGCGCGCGATCGGCAGCGGCCGCGGCCCGGAGGCGGCGCAGGGCGAGCGGACCACGGCCACGGGCGGGGAGCGCCGCGTCAACGGCAGGTCGACGTCCCTGTCCCCGGTCCCCACCGGACTCACCGCACCGGGTGTCCTGGACGGGCCGGTCGAGCTGGAGGCCCCGGTCGGCCCGCTGGACTTCACCGGCGACCGGCTGGACCGGTCACCCGATCCCGACCCCGAGCTGGACCCGGCCCTGGGCCCGGTCCTGGACGGCGTGTCCGACCTGGAGGACACCGAGAGCGAGCGCGGCGGCATCTTCCGCGCCCGGGACCTGCGCCGCGAGGACGACCGGGGCTCCCGTCGCGACGAGCCCGGCGGCATGCGCCGGGCGGCCGACCGGGACCAGCACCAGCAGGCCCGCGACCACGGCGACGAGTCCACGGCGGAGGTGCGCCCGATGCGCCCCGCCGGACCCGTTCCGCTGCCGCGCCGCACCCCGACGCTGGTCTCCGACCGGGGCCGCCGGGTCGACACCCCGGGGGACGACCCGGCCGAGACCCCCGCGAAGGCCACCGGTCCGGTCCCGCACACCGCCGACCGGCCACCCGGGGCGGCACACAGGACCGGGGCCTCCGACGCGCCCTGGACCGTACGAGCCGCCGCGCACCGCACGACCGAGGCACACCGCACGGCAGAGGCACCCCGCGCGACAACCGAGGCATCCCGCCCGGCAGAGGCATCCCGCGCGACCGAGCCCTCGCGTGCCGCAGGAGCATCCCGCGTCACTGAGCCGTCACACGCCACGCGAGCCCCACGGGCCACAGGGCCGTCCCCGACCCCCGGGACACGGCACGAAGGGACCCCTGAGCCGGCCGCCCCACCGGAGCCCGACACCGTGGGCGGACTGCCCCGGCGGGTCCGGCAGGCCAGCCTCGCCCGTCAGCTCCGCGAGGAATCCGCGGACCGGACCCCGCAGCGGGCGCCCGTGGACACCTACGACGACGGCGAGCGCGACGCGGACGAGGTACGCGACCGCATGGCCTCGCTCCAGCGGGGCTGGCAGCGCGGCCGCCGGCAGAACGCCGCCGAATCCACCGGAAGCACGGCGGACACCGAACCCACCGCGCCCACCGCGCGTACCGACACCACCGAAGCCACCGCGAACACCGAGGACACCGAGCCCACCGGCGGCCCCGGTGGCACAGCACCAGGAACCACTCCGGGAGGGGACGGTCGATGACCGCACCGAACGCCGCAGCACACAACCCCGCACGCCACGGCTCGGGCGAACTGAACTGGCTGCTCGACGAACTCGTCCAGCGCGTCGCCAGCATCCGCAAGGCGCTGGTGCTCTCCAGCGACGGTCTCGCCACCGGCGCCTCGGCGGACCTGACCCGCGAGGACAGCGAGCACCTCGCCGCCGTGGCCTCCGGGTTCCACAGCCTCGCCAAGGGAGTGGGCCACCACTTCGACGCGGGCCGGGTGCGCCAGACCGTCGTCGAACTGGACGAGGCGTTCCTCTTCGTCACGGCCGCCGGCGACGGGAGCTGTCTCGCCGTCCTGGCGGACGCCGACTCCGACGTGGGCCAGGTCGCGTACGAGATGACACTGATGGTCAAGCGCGTGGGGGCCCATCTCGCCAACGCCCCACGGACGACCGGTCTGTCCGCCGGAGGGTGAGGGTGGCGGGCATGAGCGCCGACTCCCCCCGGGGCACCGGCCCCGGATCCCCGGACGGGTCCGTCGACCCCCAGGCCTCGCGGTGGTACGACGCGGAGGCGGGACCGGTGGTCCGCCCGTACGCGATGACCCGCGGACGCACCAGCAGCGCCTCCCGTCACCGCCTCGACCTGATCGCGCTCGTCGTGCCGGAACCGGCCGCCGACGATCCCGGCCGGGACCAGACGCTCGCCCCCGAACATGTGGCGATCGTCGAACTCTGCAGCGACATGCCCCAGTCGATCGCCGAGCTCGCCGCCGAACTCGACCTGCCCGTAGGGGTGGTACGGGTCCTGGTCGGCGACCTCGTCGAGGACGAGCTGGTGCACGTCACCCGTCCCGTTCCGCCGGCCGAGCTGCCGGACGTGAACATTCTTCGCGAGGTTATCAATGGCCTTCGGGCGCTCTAGCCGCCGCAAGCAGCGGCACGTCGAGCCCGTCACCCTCAAGATCCTGGTGGCGGGAGGGTTCGGCGTCGGCAAGACGACCGCGGTCGGCTCGGTCAGCGAGATCAGGCCGCTGCGCACCGAGGAACGCCTCAGCGAGGCGGGCCGCCCGGTGGACGATCTGGCGGGGGTCGAGTCCAAGACCACCACCACGGTCGCGATGGACTTCGGCCGGATCACGCTGCGGGAGGACCTGGTCCTCTATCTGTTCGGCACGCCCGGCCAGGACCGCTTCTGGTTCCTGTGGGACGAACTGGCCCAGGGCTCCCTGGGCGCGGTCGTCCTCGCCGACACCCGCCGTCTCGAGGACTGCTTCGCCGCGGTCGACTACTTCGAGCGCCGGAGGATCCCGTTCACGGTCGCGGTCAACACCTTCGAGGGCGCCGAGCGGTTCCCGACGAAGACCGTGCAGGCCGCCCTCGACCTCGACCCCGAGGTCCCGGTGCTCGTCTGCGACGCGCGGGACCGGTCCTCCGTGCGTGACGTCCTGGTCGCTGTCGTGGAGCACGCCCTGGAGCGCGCGGCACGGGCCCGCGAACCCGTCGCCACCTGAGCCGGGGCGTCCCGGGTACGCGTACGGCCCGAACCCCCGCCGACAGGGGTACGGGCCGCACGTCGTCCGGCGGACCGGGCCCCGAGTGTTCTGCGGCGGTGACGCCCAGTCAAGTAAAGGGCAGGGAAAACCTGTCGGGGAGCCGGGCTCAGCGGACCGCCACCACCGCCGAGCCGTGCCCGAACAGCCCCTGGTTCGCCGTGATGCCGACCCGTGCCCCCGGTATCTGCCGCTCCCCGGCCCGTCCGCGCAACTGCCGGGTGAGCTCGCAGACCTGCGCGACGGCCTGGGCGGGGACCGCCTCACCGAACGAGGCCAGGCCGCCGCTCGCGTTCACCGGGACCCGGCCGCCCAGGGCGGTCGCCCCGGTCCGGAGCAGCTTCGCTCCCTCGCCGGGACCGCAGAGGCCGATGTCCTCGTACCACTCCAGTTCCAGGGCCGTGGACAGGTCGTAGACCTCGGCCAGTGAGAGATCCTCCGGTCCGACCCCCGCCTCCTCGTACGCGGCCCGCGCGATCGAGGCGCGGAAGCTCTCGGGGGAGGGGTCCACGGCCACCGCCGAGTCCGTGCCGATGTCCGGCAGGTCCAGGACGGTCCTCGGGAACGTCGGCGTCACGGTGGAGACGGCCCGGATGCGCACCGGATCACGCACCCCGCGCCGCCGCGCGAACTCCATGCTGGACAGCACCAGGGCGGCGGCCCCGTCGGACGTGGCGCAGATGTCCAGCAGCCGCAGCGGATCGGCGACCATCGCGGAGGCGGCGACCTCCTCGGCGGTGACCGGCGCCCGGTAGCGGGCGTACTCGTTCAGCGCTCCCGCCGCCGCGTTCTTCACCTTGACCAGCGCGAAGTCCTCCGGGGTGTCCCCGTACAGCGCCATGCGGCGGCGGGCGTACAGCCCGAAGTACGCCGGATTCGTCGCCCCGAGCACCCGGAAGCGCAGCCAGTCCGGGTCGTCCGGCCGCTCCCCGCCCGCCGGGGCGAAGAAGCCCTTGGGCGCCGCGTCGGCACCCACCACCAGCACCACGTCCGCCAGGCCCGCCAGGATCTGCGCCCGCGCCGTGTCGATCGCCTGCGCCCCGGAGGCGCAGGCCGCGTACACGGACGCCACCCGCGCCCCCTGCCAGCCGAGCGCCCGGGCGAACGTCGCGCCCGCCACGTAGCCCGGGTAGCCCCCGCGCACCGTCTGCGCGCCGACCACCGACCGCACCTCGGGCCAGCCGATGCCCGCGTCCGCGAGGGCGGCCTGTGCGGCGATCCGGCCGTACGTGACGAAACCGCGTCCCCACTTGCCCCACGGGTGCATCCCGGTCCCGAGGACGGCCACGTCGCCGGTCATGAACCGGCCTCCCGCTCCCGGGCGATCCCCCGCGCCGCTACGGGACGCCAGTGCCAGGTCGTGTGCGCGACTCCCGTCGCCCGGTCCTCGTCCAGGACGCCCGGCACGACCTCCACCACCGAGCCGACGGGGAGATCGGCCACGCCCACCCCCGGGGCGGCCTGCCCCAGCACCACCATGCGCTCGGCGGCCAGCTCGACGGCGACCAGGGTGTACGGAGTCCAGGGCGCCTCGGGGTCGCTGACGTACGGGGGAGGGGGCCGGTAGCGCCCGTCGGTGCAGGACCACACCGTGCCCCGCTTGGAGAGCGGAGCCTCCTCCAGCTCGCCGCCGGGACAGCCCGGGTTGCGGCAGTGGCCGTCCTCCCGGGGGAAGTGCACCGACCGGCAGCCGGAACACCGGGTGCCCAGCAGCCGGAAGTCCTCCTCCGCGGCGTCCTCGGTGAACCAACCGGCCACCACGGGTATGCGCGTGCGCGACAAAGCCCCTCCCGGCACTGGATCTGACGGAACGTCAGAAGTGTGCCACGGGCGCCCTCGCCCGGGGAGGGGTCCGGCCCGTCGGTCTTGGCCCGGCCCCTCCCCGGCCCCTCCCCGGCCCCTCCCCGACCCCTCCCCGGCCCCGGCCCCGGCCCAGGTCCAGGCCCCGGCCACGGCCCCGGTCGCGCCGGGCCTCAGCCGAGCCTGCCGCCGTCGCGCTCACTCCCGGCCGTGCTCCCGCCCTCGCCGTGCTCCGCCAGCCACTTCGCCGCGGTATCCGCCAGCTCCGCGTCCCGGCCCGCGAGCATCGTCCGGATCATCTGCGCGTCCCCGCGCAGCGACCACGCCGGATGCCCGAACGTGGCCGGGTTGTTCTTCTCGATCAGGAAGTGGGCGGGCCACGCCGTGCCGTACCCGATCAGCGGCAGGGCGGCCAGATAGCGTTTACGGCCCCGCGCGAGCCCGTACGCGGAGATCGCGAGCCCGGTCAGGGTGCCGGTGAGATGGACCCAGCGGGTGGCGGCCCGGGAGTGCATCGCGACGTAGTACGGCCAGAATTCCTCGTACGTGTCGAACGTCTGCTGTGACATACGGGCACCGTAGCCGCCCGATCGGCAACCGAACACGCCCCTTTCGCGTCCGAGATGAAGAACGGGCGGCCGGAGCCCACGGGGGTGGTCCCGGTCGCCCGTTCCCCGCCTCGCGGAGCGGACCGTTTCCGGTCAGTGCCCGGCGACCGACCGGCGGTGCACCGGGAAGTCGAAGTAGGTGTCCGGGAACGGCTCGGGTGTGAACGTGAAGTGCCACCACTCCTCCGGCAGGTTCACGAACCCCACCTCGGTCAACGTGCGCTTCAGGAGCTGCCGGTTGGCGCGCCGAAGTCCCTGGATCCGGGGATCGTCCGTGTGCGACAGGGTGTCGAAGCAGTCGTAACCGGTGCCCATGTCCACCGAGTTGTCGGGGAACCGCACGTCCTTCGGCGCGAAGCACGGGGCCAGGCGCTCGCCCGGACGGTACGGCCTGGTCGGCAGGGCGGGGAGCCGGACCAGGGTCAGGTCCACCGTGCTGCCCCGGCTGTGCCCGGACTTCTCCGCGATGTAGCCGTCCTCGAACAGCCGTCCCTTGTCGACCCGGGGATAGAACTCCCCCTTCATGGACTGGTCGTCGAGGTCCTTCGCCCAGCGCACGAAGTGGTCCACGGCCCGCTGCGGCCGGTAGCAGTCGTACACCTTCAACGAGTACCCCTGACGCGACAGCCGCTTCTGCGCCAGGTGCAGGGCGCGGGCGGCGGGCCGGGTCAGCACGCAGACCGGCTGCCGGTATCCGTCCACCCGTTCGCCGAGGAAGGTGTGCGCCGTCGTGTAGCGCATCTCCTGGATGACCGTCGGGTCCACCGAGCGCAGTGCCACGAACTCCTCGGGAGCTTTCGGTTCGGGGCGCGCCTGTGCCGCGGGGGAGAGCGCGGTGACGGCGAGGAGGGCGGCGGCCGTGGCGGCCAGAGCACGCAGAGCGGTACGCATTCCTGTCATGGGCACATCGTCTATCAGCTTCGCGGCCCGCGGGAGAGGACACGGCGTCGCGCCCAGGGAAGCGGAGAGGCCCGAAAAGCCGAAAGGGCCGGAAAGCCGCAAGACCGGTTCGGTACAGTCCGCCCGTGTCCGAACCCGGCAACAGCCCATCCCCGACCGCCCCGCAGCCGCCCCGGTACGTACGGGACTCCCACTGCGGCACCTGCGGAACCCCGTACACCGCGCTCCCGTCCACCGATGCCTGGCCCCGCACCTGCGCGCACTGCGGAACCACCGCCTACCGCAACCCCCTCCCCGTCGCGGTGGCCCTCCTCCCCGTCACCGGCCCGCGCTCCACCGGACTCGTCGTCATCACCCGCACCATCGAGCCGCAGAAGGGCGGCACGGCCCTGCCCGGCGGGTTCATCGACCACGCCGAGGACTGGCGTGCGGCGGTCGCCCGGGAACTGCGCGAGGAGACCGGCATCGAGGCCGCCGCGCAGGACGTCCGGCTCGCCGACACCCTCAGCGACACCGCCGGCCACCTCCTGGTCTTCGGCCTCCTCCCGGCGCGCCCCCTCGCGAGCCTCCCGCCCTCGGCACCCACCGACGAGACATCCGGCTACGACATCCTGTACAGCCCGCGCCCCCTGGCCTTCCCGCTGCACACGGAAGCGGCCGACGCCTGGTTCGCCGGCCGCCACGGCTGAGGCCACCGGGCCCGCGCCGGACCCGCACGCACCGGTCCCTATGCCGCCCTAGTCCGGCCCCCGCGCGCCCCGCACCCGTACCGGACAGTCGACCCCGTCCTCCGTGCCGTCCCGCTCCACCACCACGCGGTCGCCCTCCCACCGTGTCACATACCGTTCGACCTCCGCCTCCGCCCACCCGTCGCCCGCGTCCCGCACCACCAGCCCGCCACCGGTACGCCCCGGCGCGGGCGCCCACGCCTCCAGCTCCGCGCCGCCGTCCGCACCCCGCACCGGAATCACCGCGCCCGCCCTCGCGAGCACCGGCACCCGCGACAGCGGAGCGTCGACGAGGACCTGGCCCGGCCCCTCGTACGCCCGCCCGGTCGCCGTGTCGTACCACCGCCCCCGGGGCAGCCGCACCGCCCGCCGCCGCGCCCCGGCCTCCAGCACCGGAGCCACCAGCAGCGCGTCGCCCAGCAGGAACGCGTCCTCGCACTCCCGCAACGCCCGGTCGCCCGGTGCGCCCCACCACATCGGCCGCACGTAGGGCGCCCCGGTCATCCGCGCCACCTGCGCCAGCGTCACGAAGTACGGGCGCAGCCGCTCCCGCTCCACCAGCGCCGCCCGCGCGTGCTCCAGCACCTCGGGACCGAACTCCCACGGCTCCCGCCGCCCCGCGTCGATCGCCGAATGCGTCCGGAACAACGGCAGATACGACCCCAGCTGGAACCACCGCAGATACAGCTCCGGCGACGGGAACCCGTCGAACCCGCCCACATCCGGACCCGAGTACGGCACCCCGCACAGTCCGAGCCCCACCACCAGCGACAACGACGCCCGCAGCCCCGGCCACCCCGTCGACACATCACCGGACCAGGTGCCCCCGTACCTCTGCATCCCCGCCCAGCCCGACCGCGAGAAGAGGAACGGCCGCTCCTGGGGACGGCACCGGAGCAGGCCCTCGTGGCCCGCCCGCGCCATCGCCAGGGCGTACACGTTGTGCGCCTCCCGATGATCACCGCCGGCGCCCTCCAGCACATGCCGCGCCGAACGCGGCAGCGACGGATCCCCGAACGCCGCGAACGACACCGGCTCGTTCATGTCGTGCCAGACCCCCGAGAAGCCCTGCGCAAGCCGTTCCTCGTACAGAGATCCCCACCAATCCCGCACAAGCGGATCGGTGAAGTCCGGATAGACCGAGGCCCCCGGCCACACCTCCCCGACCACCACCCGCCCCCGCGCGTCCCGGACGTACGCCCCCCGCTCCCCGACCGCCGCCCCCGCGTCGAACACCGCCTCGCCCGGCTCCGCCTTCACCGCCGGATCCACGATCGACACCAGCCTCACCCCGTCCCCGCGCAGCTCCTTCGCCAGCGCGGGCAACGCGGGGAACCGCTCACGGTCCACCGTGAACACCCGGTGCGCGTCGTAGTGGTCGATGTCCAGATGCAGCACCGACAGCGGCAGCCCCCGCTCCCGGTACCCGTCGACGACCCGCCGCACCTCGACCTCGCCGCCGAACCCCCACCGGGCATGCTGCGGCCCCAACGCCCAGGACGGCGGCAGCGCCGGCGCACCCGTCAGCGCCGTCCAGCCCTGGAGCACCCGGGCCGGCGTCCCCGCCACCACCCAGCAGCGCAGCGGCCCGCCCTCCATCCGCACCTCGCAGGCGCCCGGCCGGTCATGCCCCGAACCGGCGCCCTCCTCGCCCTCCCGCAGCACCACCCGCCCCGCCCAGCTGTTGTCGTGGAACATCAGATGCGTCCCCGCGTCCGACACCACCACCTGCACCGGCATCGTCAGATACAGCGGATCGTCCCCCGGACCGAAACGCCCGCCCGGATCGGTGTTCCACAGCCCGTACACCCCGTCCCGCAACCGGGGTCCCGCCGCCCGCCCGCCCAGACCGAAGAACCGCGCGTCGGACGGCACCTCGGACCGCTGCACCCACCGCACCGGCCCCCCGCCCACCGGCTCCCACCAGCGCGGCGGCAGCTCCCGCCGCAACAGCAACCCGCCCGGCGTCCGCAGCTCCACCGCCCCGGCCCGCGACACCACCACCGTCAGCCGCTCCGACACCACCTGCCAGCCGCCGTCCTTGTCCGGCTCCAGCACCGCCCGCGGATCCGGCGCCGGCGCCTCGCCCGCCACCGCGTACGACGGCAGCGGCTGAGCCCCGTCCCACGCCCAGAACACCGCACCGCCCACCGACACACGGATACGCAGCTCCGAACGGGCGAACCGCACCACACCCCCACCCGGGCCCGGCTCCGCACCCGTCAGCGCACCGGGCACCCGGGCCCGCTCCACCCCGCGCGGCGGCAGCGCCGCGGCGTCCGCGGACCGCCGCCGCCACGCCGAACGCACCGTCCGCAGCCCCCGCAGCGAACCGACCCATCTCACCCGACGCACCAGGTCACGACCGTCCATGGCGCACACCCTGCCACCCGCCCGACCCGCAGAACCTTCCGTTCAACTGCCGTTCACCCATGCCGGCCGGGGAGGGACGGACCTCCTGACGGAGGGGCCACCCTGGTGCCGAGGACGATCACATGGCATCGTCCGTGTCAGCCGCCCACGCGCACATCCCGGCCCGTGCGGCACCGACACGCCCACCCCGCGTACCCGTACAGCCAGGGAGCAGCCCTCATGACCGCAGCCACGCCCGACGCCCCGCTCTGGCAGCCCGGCCCCGACCGCATCGAGGCCGCGGCCGTCACCCGCTTCCAGAAGTGGGCCGCGACCCGGTACGGCGCCCCGGCCGAGGGCGGATACGCGGCCCTGCACCGCTGGTCCGTCGACGAACTCGACACCTTCTGGCGCGCCGTCGCCGAATGGTTCGACATCCGCTTCTCCACCCCGTACGAGAGCGCCATCGGCGACCGCGCGATGCCCGGCGCCATTTGGTTCCCCGGCGCCACCCTCAACTACGCCGAACACGCCCTGCGCACCGCCGAGGACCCGGCCCGCGCCGACGCCCCCGCCCTGCTGTACGTCGACGAGACGCACACCCGGTCCCCCGTCAGCTGGGCGGATCTCCGCCGCCAGGTCGGCGCGCTCGCCGCCGAACTCCGCGCCCTCGGCGTCACCCCCGGCGACCGCGTCAGCGGCTACCTCCCCAACATCCCGCAGGCCGTCGTCGCCTTCCTCGCCACCGCGGCCGTCGGCGGCGTCTGGACCTCCTGCGCCCCCGACTTCGGCGCCCGCAGCGTCCTCGACCGGTTCCAGCAGATCGAACCCGTCGTCCTGTTCACCGTCGACGGCTACCGCTACGGCGGCAAGGAGCACGACCGCACGGAGACCGTCGCCGAACTCCGCCGCGAACTGCCCACCCTGCGCGCCGTCGTCCACATCCCGCTGCTCGGCACCGACGCCCCCGAGGGCGCGCTCGCCTGGGCCGCCCTCACCTCCGCCGACACCGAACCGGTCTTCGAACAGGTCCCCTTCGAGCACCCGCTCTGGGTCCTCTACTCCTCCGGCACCACCGGCCTGCCCAAGGCCATCGTCCAGTCCCAGGGCGGCATCCTGCTCGAACACTTCAAGCAGATCGGCCTGCACTGCGACCTCGGACCCGAGGACCGCTTCTTCTGGTACACCTCCACCGGCTGGATGATGTGGAACTTCCTCGTCTCCGGCCTCCTCACCGGCACCACCGTCGTCCTGTACGACGGCAGCCCCGGCTATCCGGACGTCCAGGCCCAGTGGCGGGTCGCCGAACAGACCGGCGCGACGCTCTACGGAACCTCCGCCGCGTACGTCATGGCCTGCCGCAAGGCCGGCGTCCACCCCGGCCGCGACTTCGACCTCTCCCGCGTCCAGTGCGTCGCCACCACCGGCTCCCCGCTCCCGCCCGACGGTTTCCGCTGGCTCCACGACGAGGTCGCCGAAGACCTCTGGATCGCCTCCGTCAGCGGCGGCACCGACGTCTGCAGCTGCTTCGCCGGAGCCGTCCCCACCCTCCCCGTCCACATCGGCGAACTCCAGGCCCCCTGCCTCGGCACCGACCTCCAGTCCTGGGACCCGTCCGGCAAACCCCTCATCGGCGAGGTCGGCGAACTCGTCGTCACCAACCCGCTCCCGTCCATGCCGATCCGCTTCTGGAACGACCCCGACGGCAGCCGCTACCACGACAGCTACTTCGACACCTACCCCGGCGTCTGGCGGCACGGGGACTGGATCACCCTCACCGACCGCGGCTCGGTGATCATCCACGGCCGCTCCG
Source organism: Streptomyces sp. NBC_01116 (assembly GCF_041435495.1). Lineage (NCBI taxonomy): Bacteria > Bacillati > Actinomycetota > Actinomycetes > Kitasatosporales > Streptomycetaceae > Streptomyces > Streptomyces sp. NBC_01116. Next base: position 1,187,815 of record NZ_CP108644.1, on the reverse strand, counting down.
ACTCCACCCTGAACCGCCAGGGCGTCCGCATGGGCTCCGCCGACATCTACGAGGCCGTCGAACGGCTCCCCGAGATCCGCGAATCCCTCGTCATCGGTCTCGAAGAACCCGACGGCGGCTACTGGATGCCGCTCTTCGTCCACCTCGCCGACGGCGCGACCCTCGACGACGACCTGCGCGCCGCGATCAAGCGGACCATCCGCGAGAACCTCTCCCCGCGCCACGTACCCGACGAGGTCATCGAGGTCCCCGCGATCCCGCACACCCTCACCGGCAAGCGCATCGAGGTTCCGGTCAAGCGGCTCCTCCAGGGAACCGAACTGGCCAAGGCGGTCAACCCGGGCTCCGTCGACAACCTCGACCTCCTCCACTTCTACGCCGAACTGGCCGCGACCCGACGCCGCTAAGGGCTGTCCCGCGATTCCCGGTGGATCAGCGTGCGGCGTCGGATGCGGTGCGTCGCCAGGCGGAGGGGCGTCCGCATACTGGATGTATGGGGATGTTCCGACAACGCGGCGAGGTGCCGTAGCTGTCGTCGTGCGCCCGCCGGGAATCGCGGGACAGCCCTTAGGTCCTGTCGTCGAACTGGCGGCTGCCCTGCGGGCCAGTACACCTGGACCGCCGGGCAGCCCGCTTGTCAGTCCCCCTGATTACGCTGAGTGAGCAAGGATTCACCGCGCACAGGGGGACACATGGCGCAGACCGGCCACACCGAGAACAGCACCACCCACCACACGGAGCACGGCACCGGCACCACCATGCGACGCACACTGCGCCGCGAAGCACCCAGCACGATCGGCCTCCTCGCCGACGCACAGGACTTCGCGGCCATGCGGCGCTACCGCACCTTCGCCTTCGACGACCACACCGTCTACCTCCAGCAGGTCGAGGGCCTGCTCAAAGCGCTCGCGGCCCAAGGCGTGCACACCACCGTCGCCCTCTTCGACCCGGAGGACTACGCGGAGTTCTGCGCCGAGTCGGGCCTCGACGCCGACACCGGCGCCAGCCGCAGCCGCTTCACCGCGGAGATCGCCGCCGCCGGAGCCACGGTCACCTACACCGGCCAACGCCTGAGCGACCTCATCCCCGTCCTCGTCTCCCGTGCGGTCCGCCGGGCCACCTGGGAGTACGCCACCCTTCTCCTCACCGACCTCGGCGCCTGCGCCGACTGCGGCCAGGACATCGGACGCGCGGCCTTCGACCGCGCCTCCCACCTCCTCATGCGCCTGCTGGAAACGGCGGGACCAGGCACCCACCACCTGGTGTGCAGCACCCCGACGGAGCACGACCAGCTCCTGGCCGTGCTCCACACCCACCGCGACCCCACGGGACCGGCCCGCCTCGACAGCACGGAGGGAGCGGAGTTCGCCACCGTCCTCGCGGTGGCCATCGCCCTGGAATCGCGCGGGGGAGTCGTCCTGCGCACCAGCGCCCCCGACAGCCCGGACCGCGTCCACGGCTGGCGCCTGGCCCACGGCGCCCTCGCCCCGCTCACGGCGGGCGAGGTCTTCAACGCCTACTGCACCGACGCCGACACCGGAGAGCCCGTCTCCCCGGAATCCGGCGTGGAGTACTGCGCGGGATTCGACATCGGAGCGGACCCGGCGGAGCCCCACCACTGACACACGGCAACCACACAGCAGGAGGGGCTTCCCGCCACCCGGCGGAAAGCCCCTCCTGGACCTGGCCCTACAGGAATCCGGCTACTCGCCGGACAGCACAGCCTGAGCGGCGCTGCGCGCCTCGTCGGCCGAGTCCGCCGCACGAGCGGCGTTCGCCGCCCGCTCGCACTGCGCCAGCGTGTACTTGGCCAGCGTGGCCCGTACGTAGGGAATCGACGCGGCGCCCATCGATAGGGAGGTGACACCCAGACCCGTCAGCACACAGGCCAGCAGCGGATCCGCCGCCGCCTCACCGCAGACACCACAGCTCTTGCCCTCGGCACGGGCCGCGTCGGCGGACAGCGCCACGAGATCCAGCAGCGCCGGCTGCCACGGATCCTGGAGCCGCGACACCGCTCCCACCTGACGGTCGGCCGCGAAGGTGTACTGCGCCAGGTCGTTGGTGCCCAACGACAGGAACTCCACCTCCTGGAGGATCGACCGCGCCCGCAGAGCGGCCGACGGAATCTCCACCATCGCGCCGAACTTCGCCCGCAGCCCGGCCTCGCGGCACGCGTCCGCGAACGCCTTGGCGTCGATGCGGTCGGCCACCATGGGGGCCATGACCTCCAGGTACACCGGCAGCCCCTCGGCGGCCTTCGCCAGCGCGGTCAGCTGGGTACGCAGCACCTCGGGGTGGTCCAGCAGGCTCCGCAGCCCACGGACGCCGAGCGCCGGGTTCGGCTCGTCGGCCGGCGTCAGGAAGTCCAGCGGCTTGTCGGCGCCGGCGTCCAGCACGCGCACGACGACACGCCCCTCGGGGAATGCCTCCAGCACCGCGCGGTAGGCCGCGACCTGCTTCTCCTCGGAAGGAGCCTGCTTGCTGTCGTCCAGGAACAGGAACTCGGTCCGGAACAGCCCGACGCCCTCCGCCCCCGCCTCGACCGCCGCGGGCACATCGCCCGGACCGCCGACATTGGCGAGCAGCGGCACCTTGTGCCCGTCCGACGTGGCGCCGGGACCGGTCGAGGCGGACAGCGCCGCCCTACGAGCGGCGGCTGCGCTCTCCAGCTCGGCGCGCTTCTCGTCGCTCGGGTCGACGAAGATCTCGCCCGTGCTGCCGTCCACCGCGACGACCGTGCCCTCGGCCAACTCACCGGCGCCTGGCAGCGCCACCACGGCGGGAACGCCGAGCGCCCGCGCCAGGATCGCGCTGTGGCTGGTCGGCCCGCCCTCCTCGGTGACGAAGCCGAGCACCAGAGTCGGGTCGAGGAGCGCGGTGTCGGCCGGCGCGAGGTCGCGCGCGATCAGCACATACGGCTCGTCGCTGTCCGGCACGCCGGGCATCGGCACACCGAGCAGCCGCGCCACGATCCGGTTCCGTACGTCGTCGAGGTCCGCGACCCGCCCCGCCAGGTACTCCCCGGCATTGGCGAGCAGCGCCCGGTACGCGGCGAACGCGTCGTACACCGCACGCTCGGCGGTGCTGCCCACGGCGATGCGCCGATCGACGTCGGACATCAGCTCGGGGTCCTGCGCCATCATGGCCTGCGCCTCGAGCACGTGCTGTGCCTCGCCGCCTGCCAGGTTGCCGCGCGCGATCAGATCCGCGGCGACCGCTTCCACCGCCTGCCTGGCGCGCCCCTGTTCGCGGCCGGCCTCCTCGGCGGGAATCGATTTGGCGGGCGGCTCCAGCACCGCCGTACCCATGTGCCGAACCTCGCCGATGGCCACACCGTGGCTCACGCCGACGCCTCGCAGCGTTGTCTCCATTTCACCCGTCTCCGGTTGTGCGGCGACCGAGTCACCGCGGTGGTTGTGCAACTGGCTTGTCACTGCGCCCGAGGCGTCACTGCCAGCCGAACAGCGGGTCGCCGACCTTCACGTCCCCGTCCTCACGGACCTCGGAGAGCGACTCGGCGGTGGCCTCCAGGGCCACGATCGGACAGATGGGTGATTTGCCTGCGGCCTCGACGGCGACCGGGTCCCAGCGCACGATGCTCTGGCCGCGGGTCACCGTGTCCCCCTTGTTCACGAGGAGCTCGAAGCCCTCGCCGTTGAGCTGGACGGTGTCGATGCCGAGGTGCGTCAGGACCCCGTGGCCGTCCGCGTCGACGACGACGAACGCGTGGGGGTGCAGGGATACGACGATGCCGTCGACCGGGGACACGGCCTCGGAGGGCTCACGCACGGGGTCGATGGCGGTGCCGGGACCGACCATCGCGCCCGAGAAGACCGGGTCGGGAACCGCGGTGAGTCCGATGGCGCGTCCAGCAAGAGGGGACGTCACGTTGGTCATGGGGAGCCTCCCAGGGGGTGGAGATTCAGGTGTCGCCGCCGCGACTGATGGGGGACGGCGTACTGCTCAGCAGAGTAAGTCATATGAAGTCCCGGTTCCGCCCGAGACCTACCGCTTGGCGGACCTAGGGGTGCACCAGAAACGATTTGCCTCGACTCCCCGAGACCTGTACTGTCGTACTCCTGCCTGACCCAAACGCGACTTTGAGTCGAGGGTCGGCGGCGACCTTCAAGCCCAGATCCTAACCTTCAACCTTCCTTCGGCATGCCCGCAGGACGTGGTCAAGGGGACAGGAAAGGCCTGATAGAGTCGGACTCGCCGAAAGGGAAGGCGCGAAAGCGAATTACCTGAAAGCGAAAAGCAAGTCCCGCTTCGACCGGGAATCGGACGCGAAAGAGTCTGATAGAGTCGGAAACGCAAGACAGCGAGACAAAAGAAGTAAACGAAGGGAAGCGCCCGGAGGGCCCCGGTGACACGGGACCGAAGGAAGCGTCCGTTCCTTGAGAACTCAACAGCGTGCCAAAAGTCAACGCCAGATATGTTGATACCCCGGCCTGCTTCGGCAGGTTGGTGGTTCCTTTGAAAGTCCTGCGGGTCCACTTCGGTGGCCGGCAGGCAATTACACAGCGAGGACGCTGTGAACAACGGGTCTTATTCCGACCGGTTGTTCCGCTCTCGTGATGTGTGCACCCGATTACGGGTAAACATTCACGGAGAGTTTGATCCTGGCTCAGGACGAACGCTGGCGGCGTGCTTAACACATGCAAGTCGAACGATGAAGCCTTTCGGGGTGGATTAGTGGCGAACGGGTGAGTAACACGTGGGCAATCTGCCCTTCACTCTGGGACAAGCCCTGGAAACGGGGTCTAATACCGGATAACACTCTGTCCCGCATGGGACGGGGTTAAAAGCTCCGGCGGTGAAGGATGAGCCCGCGGCCTATCAGCTTGTTGGTGGGGTAATGGCCTACCAAGGCGACGACGGGTAGCCGGCCTGAGAGGGCGACCGGCCACACTGGGACTGAGACACGGCCCAGACTCCTACGGGAGGCAGCAGTGGGGAATATTGCACAATGGGCGAAAGCCTGATGCAGCGACGCCGCGTGAGGGATGACGGCCTTCGGGTTGTAAACCTCTTTCAGCAGGGAAGAAGCGAAAGTGACGGTACCTGCAGAAGAAGCGCCGGCTAACTACGTGCCAGCAGCCGCGGTAATACGTAGGGCGCAAGCGTTGTCCGGAATTATTGGGCGTAAAGAGCTCGTAGGCGGCTTGTCACGTCGGATGTGAAAGCCCGGGGCTTAACCCCGGGTCTGCATTCGATACGGGCTAGCTAGAGTGTGGTAGGGGAGATCGGAATTCCTGGTGTAGCGGTGAAATGCGCAGATATCAGGAGGAACACCGGTGGCGAAGGCGGATCTCTGGGCCATTACTGACGCTGAGGAGCGAAAGCGTGGGGAGCGAACAGGATTAGATACCCTGGTAGTCCACGCCGTAAACGTTGGGAACTAGGTGTTGGCGACATTCCACGTCGTCGGTGCCGCAGCTAACGCATTAAGTTCCCCGCCTGGGGAGTACGGCCGCAAGGCTAAAACTCAAAGGAATTGACGGGGGCCCGCACAAGCAGCGGAGCATGTGGCTTAATTCGACGCAACGCGAAGAACCTTACCAAGGCTTGACATATACCGGAAAGCATCAGAGATGGTGCCCCCCTTGTGGTCGGTATACAGGTGGTGCATGGCTGTCGTCAGCTCGTGTCGTGAGATGTTGGGTTAAGTCCCGCAACGAGCGCAACCCTTGTTCTGTGTTGCCAGCATGCCCTTCGGGGTGATGGGGACTCACAGGAGACTGCCGGGGTCAACTCGGAGGAAGGTGGGGACGACGTCAAGTCATCATGCCCCTTATGTCTTGGGCTGCACACGTGCTACAATGGCCGGTACAATGAGCTGCGATGCCGCGAGGCGGAGCGAATCTCAAAAAGCCGGTCTCAGTTCGGATTGGGGTCTGCAACTCGACCCCATGAAGTCGGAGTTGCTAGTAATCGCAGATCAGCATTGCTGCGGTGAATACGTTCCCGGGCCTTGTACACACCGCCCGTCACGTCACGAAAGTCGGTAACACCCGAAGCCGGTGGCCCAACCCCTTGTGGGAGGGAGCTGTCGAAGGTGGGACTGGCGATTGGGACGAAGTCGTAACAAGGTAGCCGTACCGGAAGGTGCGGCTGGATCACCTCCTTTCTAAGGAGCACTTCTTACCAGGTTCGCTTGGTCAGAGGCCAGTACACCGGCGAATGTTCGGTGCTGGTTGCTCATGGGTGGAACGTTGACTATTCGGCACGATGAGCACGGTTTCGTGAGTACTGCTTCGGCGTGGAAAACGGGAACGGGTTGGTCGTGTCGGGCACGTTGTTGGGTATCTGAGGGTACGGGCTCGTTTGAGTCTGTCCTTCGGTTGCCGGCCCCAGTGAACTCGCCCTTAGGGGTGGGGTGATGGGTGGCTGGTCGTTGTTTGAGAACTGCACAGTGGACGCGAGCATCTGTGGCCAAGTTTTTAAGGGCGCACGGTGGATGCCTTGGCACCAGGAACCGATGAAGGACGTGGGAGGCCACGATAGTCCCCGGGGAGCTGTCAACCAAGCTTTGATCCGGGGGTTTCCGAATGGGGAAACCCGGCAGTCGTCATGGGCTGTCACCCGCTGCTGAACACATAGGCAGTGTGGAGGGAACGAGGGGAAGTGAAACATCTCAGTACCCTCAGGAAGAGAAAACAACCGTGATTCCGGGAGTAGTGGCGAGCGAAACTGGATGAGGCCAAACCGTATGCGTGTGATACCCGGCAGGGGTTGCGCATGCGGGGTTGTGGGATCTCTCTTTCACAGTCTGCCGGCTGTGGGACGAGTCAGAAACCGTTGATGTAGGCGAAGGACATGCGAAAGGTCCGGCGTAGAGGGTAAGACCCCCGTAGCTGAAACATCAACGGCTCGTTTGAGAGACACCCAAGTAGCACGGGGCCCGAGAAATCCCGTGTGAATCTGGCGGGACCACCCGCTAAGCCTAAATATTCCCTGGTGACCGATAGCGGATAGTACCGTGAGGGAATGGTGAAAAGTACCGCGGGAGCGGAGTGAAATAGTACCTGAAACCGTGTGCCTACAAGCCGTGGGAGCGTCGCTGTATGTGCTTGCACATGCAGTCGTGACTGCGTGCCTTTTGAAGAATGAGCCTGCGAGTTAGCGGTGTGTAGCGAGGTTAACCCGTGTGGGGAAGCCGTAGCGAAAGCGAGTCCGAACAGGGCGATTGAGTTGCACGCTCTAGACCCGAAGCGGAGTGATCTAGCCATGGGCAGGTTGAAGCGGAGGTAAGACTTCGTGGAGGACCGAACCCACCAGGGTTGAAAACCTGGGGGATGACCTGTGGTTAGGGGTGAAAGGCCAATCAAACTCCGTGATAGCTGGTTCTCCCCGAAATGCATTTAGGTGCAGCGTCGTGTGTTTCTTGCCGGAGGTAGAGCACTGGATAGGCGATGGGCCCTACCGGGTTACTGACCTTAGCCAAACTCCGAATGCCGGTAAGTGAGAGCGCGGCAGTGAGACTGTGGGGGATAAGCTCCATGGTCGAGAGGGAAACAGCCCAGAGCATCGACTAAGGCCCCTAAGCGTACGCTAAGTGGGAAAGGATGTGGAGTCGCAGAGACAACCAGGAGGTTGGCTTAGAAGCAGCCACCCTTGAAAGAGTGCGTAATAGCTCACTGGTCAAGTGATTCCGCGCCGACAATGTAGCGGGGCTCAAGCGTACCGCCGAAGTCGTGTCATTCGTACATATATCCCCAACGGGAGTACGGATGGGTAGGGGAGCGTCGTGTGCCGGGTGAAGCAGCCGCGGAAGCGAGTTGTGGACGGTTCACGAGTGAGAATGCAGGCATGAGTAGCGATACACACGTGAGAAACGTGTGCGCCGATTGACTAAGGGTTCCTGGGTCAAGCTGATCTGCCCAGGGTAAGTCGGGACCTAAGGCGAGGCCGACAGGCGTAGTCGATGGACAACCGGTTGATATTCCGGTACCCGCTTTGAAACGCCCAGTACTGAATCAGGCGATGCTAAGTCCGTGAAGCCGGCCCGATCTCTTCGGAGTTGAGGGTAGTGGTGGAGCCGATGAACCAGACTTGTAGTAGGTAAGCGATGGGGTGACGCAGGAAGGTAGTCCAGCCCGGGCGGTGGTTGTCCCGGGGTAAGGGTGTAGCCCGTGTGGTAGGCAAATCCGTCACACGTTAAGGGTGAGACCTGATGCCGAGCCGATTGTGGTGAAGTGGATGATCCTATGCTGTCGAGAAAAGCCTCTAGCGAGTTTCATGGCGGCCCGTACCCTAAACCGACTCAGGTGGTCAGGTAGAGAATACCGAGGCGTTCGGGTGAACTATGGTTAAGGAACTCGGCAAAATGCCCCCGTAACTTCGGGAGAAGGGGGGCCATCACTGGTGATAGCACTTGCTGCTTGAGCTGGGGGTGGCCGCAGAGACCAGCGAGAAGCGACTGTTTACTAAAAACACAGGTCCGTGCGAAGCCGTAAGGCGATGTATACGGACTGACGCCTGCCCGGTGCTGGAACGTTAAGGGGACCGGTTAGCTGCCTTTCGGGGTGGCGAAGCTGAGAACTTAAGCGCCAGTAAACGGCGGTGGTAACTATAACCATCCTAAGGTAGCGAAATTCCTTGTCGGGTAAGTTCCGACCTGCACGAATGGCGTAACGACTTCTCGACTGTCTCAACCATAGGCCCGGTGAAATTGCACTACGAGTAAAGATGCTCGTTTCGCGCAGCAGGACGGAAAGACCCCGGGACCTTTACTATAGTTTGATATTGGTGTTCGGTTCGGCTTGTGTAGGATAGGTGGGAGACTTTGAAGCGGCCACGCCAGTGGTTGTGGAGTCGTCGTTGAAATACCACTCTGGTCGTGCTGGATGTCTAACCTGGGTCCGTGATCCGGATCAGGGACAGTGTCTGATGGGTAGTTTAACTGGGGCGGTTGCCTCCTAAAGAGTAACGGAGGCGCCCAAAGGTTCCCTCAGCCTGGTTGGCAATCAGGTGTTGAGTGTAAGTGCACAAGGGAGCTTGACTGTGAGACCGACGGGTCGAGCAGGGACGAAAGTCGGGACTAGTGATCCGGCAGTGGCTTGTGGAAGCGCTGTCGCTCAACGGATAAAAGGTACCCCGGGGATAACAGGCTGATCTTCCCCAAGAGTCCATATCGACGGGATGGTTTGGCACCTCGATGTCGGCTCGTCGCATCCTGGGGCTGGAGTCGGTCCCAAGGGTTGGGCTGTTCGCCCATTAAAGCGGTACGCGAGCTGGGTTTAGAACGTCGTGAGACAGTTCGGTCCCTATCCGCTGTGCGCGTAGGAATATTGAGAAGGGCTGTCCCTAGTACGAGAGGACCGGGACGGACGAACCTCTGGTGTGCCAGTTGTCCTGCCAAGGGCATGGCTGGTTGGCTACGTTCGGAAAGGATAACCGCTGAAAGCATCTAAGCGGGAAGCCTGCTTCGAGATGAGTATTCCCACCCTCTTGAAGGGTTAAGGCTCCCAGTAGACGACTGGGTTGATAGGCCAGATGTGGAAGCCCTGTAAGGGGTGGAGCTGACTGGTACTAATAGGCCGAGGGCTTGTCCTCAGTTGCTCGCGTCCACTGTGTTAGTTCTGAAATAACGAACGGCCGTGTTTTTCCGGTGTTGGTTAATTTCATAGTGTTTCGGTGGTCATTGCGTTAGGGAAACGCCCGGTTACATTCCGAACCCGGAAGCTAAGCCTTTCAGCGCCGATGGTACTGCAGGGGGGACCCTGTGGGAGAGTAGGACGCCGCCGAACAATTTTTCCGGGAAAGCCCCGCACCTTTTGGTGCGGGGCTTTCCTGCGTTCCGGGACCGTCTTCGACCTCCACCCCCGTGCGCCGGACGGGGGAAGCTGAGGGTAGGGTCAGGGGGCATCATTGGCACGTTCTTCACAGGAGGCCCCCGGGTGGAGGTCCAGGAGACTCGGGTCCAGACGGACCGGGTCCTCACCATCCCCAACATCCTCAGCATGGCTCGCCTTGTCGGGGTACCGCTCTTCCTGTGGCTGATTCTTCGCCCCGTGTTCGGAGGGCCCAACAGCGACAACTGGGCGCTGCTGGTACTGATGCTCAGTGGCATCAGCGACTACCTCGACGGGAAGCTCGCCCGCAAGTGGAACCAGATCAGCAGCCTCGGCCGGCTCCTGGACCCGGCGGCTGACCGCCTCTACATCCTTTCCACCCTTGTGGGCCTCACCTGGCGGGAGATCCTGCCCCTCTGGGTCACCGCGGCGCTTCTCGCCCGGGAGCTGATGCTCCTGGTGATGGTGGCCATCCTGCGACGCCACGGCTATCCGCCCCCGCAGGTGAACTTCCTCGGAAAAGCTGCAACCTTCAACCTGATGTACGCGTTCCCCTTGTTGCTGCTCAGCGACGGGAGTGGTTGGCTGGCCACACTGGCCGCCGTTTTCGGATGGGCGTTCGCAGGATGGGGTACAACGCTCTATTGGTGGGCAGGAATCCTCTATGTGGTTCAGGTCCGCCGGATCGTGAAGGCGGACGCAGTAGCCGATTGAGCTCGTTGATGCGGTGCCGCGCAGTGTGGCCGGCCCGCGGCAGACAGTGTGAATGATGCCCGACGGGCGATCTCGGCTAACCGTCGTCTCTTTTAGGAGGACGTTTCCGACATGAAGGCCGTCGTGATGGCTGGCGGCGAGGGCACACGCCTTCGCCCCATGACCTCGAGCATGCCCAAGCCGCTCCTGCCCGTGGCCAACAGGCCGATCATGGAGCACGTCCTGCGGCTGCTCAAGCGGCATGGGCTCAGCGAAACCGTAGTGACCGTCCAGTTCCTCGCGTCCCTCGTCAAGAATTACTTCGGGGACGGCGAGGAGCTCGGGATGGAGCTCACCTATGCCAACGAGGAGAAGCCACTCGGCACCGCGGGCAGCGTGAAGAACGCCGAAGAGGCGTTGAAGGACGACACGTTCCTCGTCATTTCCGGTGACGCGCTCACCGACTTCGACCTCACCGACCTCATCGCGTTCCACAAGGAAAAGGGCGGCCTCGTCACGGTCTGCCTGACCAGGGTTCCCAATCCGCTGGAATTCGGGATCACCATCGTGGACGAGGACGGCCAGGTCGAGCGGTTCCTGGAGAAGCCGACCTGGGGACAGGTCTTCTCGGACACCGTGAACACGGGCATCTACGTCATGGAGCCCGAAGTATTCGACTACGTCCAGGCCGACACCTCGGTCGACTGGTCCGGTGACGTCTTCCCTCAGCTGATGAAGGAGGGCAAGCCCATCTACGGCTATATCGCCGAGGGCTACTGGGAAGACGTGGGCACCCACGAGAGCTATGTGAAGGCGCAGGCGGACGTCCTGGAGCGCAAGGTCGACGTGGAGCTCGACGGCTTCGAGATCTCGCCCGGCGTATGGGTCGCCGAAGGCGCCGAGGTCCACCCCGACGCCGTGCTGCGCGGGCCGCTCTACATCGGCGACTACGCCAAGGTCGAGGCGGACGTCGAGATCCGCGAGCACACGGTCGTGGGGTCGAACGTCGTCGTCAAGACGGGCGCCTTCCTCCACCGGGCCGTGGTGCACGACAACGTCTACATCGGGCAGCACAGCAACCTCCGGGGCTGCGTCGTCGGCAAGAACACCGACATCATGCGCGCGGCCCGGATCGAGGACGGCGCCGTCATCGGGGACGAATGCCTGGTCGGCGAGGAGTCGATCATCCAGGGCAACGTCCGGGTGTACCCGTTCAAGACGATCGAGGCCGGCGCGTTCGTCAACACCTCGGTGATCTGGGAGTCCCGCGGACAGGCGCACCTCTTCGGGGCGCGCGGGGTCTCCGGGATCCTGAACGTCGAGATCACCCCCGAACTGGCCGTACGGCTGGCCGGCGCCTACGCCACTACCCTGAAGAAGGGCTCGACGGTCACGACCGCACGTGACCACTCCCGAGGCGCCCGCGCCCTCAAGAGGGCCGTCATCTCGGCCCTCCAGGCCAGCGCCATCGACGTGCGGGACCTGGAGAACGTCCCCCTGCCCGTGGCGCGCCAGCAGACCGCCCGCGGCAGTGCCGGCGGCATCATGATCCGTACGTCGCCCGGAGTGCCCGACTCGGTGGACATCATGTTCATCGACGAGCGGGGCGCGGACCTCTCGCAGGCACAGCAGCGCAAGCTCGACCGCGTCTACGCGCGCCAGGAGTACCGCAGGGCCTTCCCCGGCGAGATCGGGGACCTGCACTTCCCGTCCAGCGTGTTCGACTCGTACACCGGCTCCCTCCTGCGGAACGTCGACGTCGACGGCATCGCGGACTCCGGCCTCAAGGTCGTCGTCGACGCCTCCAACGGCAGCGCCGGGCTCGTCCTGCCCAGCCTGCTCGGGCGGCTCGGCGTGGACGCGCTGACCATCAACCCCGGACTCGACGAGGCTCGGCCCACCGAGTCCGCCGACACCCGGCGGGCCGGTCTCGTACGGCTCGGGGAGATCGTGTCCTCCGCGCGGGCGGCCTTCGGAGTGCGGTTCGACCCGGTGGGCGAGCGGCTCTCCCTCGTCGACGAACTGGGCCGGATCATCGAGGACGACAGGGCCCTGCTGGTCCTCCTGGATCTCGTCGCCGCCGAGCGGCGCAGTGGTCGGGTCGCCCTGCCCGTCACGACCACACGCGTCGCCGAACAGGTGGCGGCCTACCACGGCACCCAGGTGGAGTGGACGACCACCTCGCCCGACGATCTGACCCGGGTGGGCCGTGAAGAGGACACCATCTTCGGAGGAGACGGGCGCGGAGGGTTCATCGTTCCCGAATTCAGCAGCGTCTTCGACGGGACCGCCGCCTTCGTCCGGCTGATCGGGCTCGTCGCGCGCACCCAGCTCACCCTGAGCCAGATCGACGCCCGGATTCCCCGGGCGCATGTCCTGCGCCGCGACCTCGCGACGCCCTGGGCCGTCAAGGGGCTCGTCATGCGCCGGGTCGTCGAAGCGGCCGGTGACCGCAGCGTGGACACCACGGACGGGGTCCGTGTGGTCGAGGCGGACGGACGGTGGATCATGGTCCTGCCCGACCGGGCGGAGGCCGTCACCCATCTGTGGGCGGAAGGCCCGGACGACGCCTCGGCCCAGGCACTGCTCGACGAGTGGGCCGCCGTGGTGGACAGCGCCGGAGAGTGACGCCATGACGGTGTGCCGCGACGCCCCGGCCCGGGGCGTCGCGGCACACCGGTGGGGCCATTCGGCGGCAGCCGTGATGACGTGCGACGATGTGCGGCATGTCGCAGCAGTCCCCCGATCGGAGCACCGCCTCGCCGCCCGCACGCCCCGACGCCTCCATGTCGCTGCTGAACAACGTGATGGACCACAGCCTCGACGACGGGTACGCGGAGGCGTCCGCGCGGCGCAGGGCCGACGGGAGCGCCGGGCTGCCCCGTACGCTCAAGTCGAAGCTCGGCCTGGCCGCCGGACTGGTGGTGGCCGCCCTCGTGGTCACCCTCGGTGCCGCGGAGGCGCGGATCTCCGCGCCGGTCGTCGCCAAGGAGCGCGAGGAGCTGATCGACCGCATCGACGCGGAGACGGAGGCCGCGGACACGCTGGAGTCCGAGGTCGACGAGCTCCGCACCGATGTGAGCGAACGTCAGCGCAAGGCACTTGAGCAGCACGGCGGGGACCAGGGGCAGCTGGTGGCGCTGCTGGCCGGAGCGACGCCGGTCGAGGGCCCGGGCGTGCAGTTGGTCGTCGACGACGCGAAGGACACCGACCAGGGTGGCGGAGGGCCCCGTGAGTCGACGGGCTTCGCCGACACCGGGCGGGTGCGCGACCGGGACATGCAGCGTGTCGTCAACGGCCTGTGGGAATCCGGGGCCGAGGCCATCGCCATCAATGGGCAGAGGCTGACGGCGCTGTCGGCCATCCGGGCCGCCGGCGACGCCATACTGGTCGACAACAGACCGCTCGTGCCGCCGTACACGGTGCTCGCGGTGGGCGACGGCAAGAAGCTCGCGACCGCCTTCCAGGACAGCGCCGACGGCCAGTACCTCCAGGCGCTCAAGGAGAGCTTCGACATCCGCACCAGCATCTCCGATCAGGCGAAGGTGCGGCTTCCGGCCGCGCCGAGCCTCATCGTCCGTACAGCAGAGCCGAAGGCCGCCGGCAGTGGTGCGGCAGACACAGGGAAGGGCACATCGTGATCGCCGTACTGGGCCTCGTCGTGGGAGTCGTGGTCGGACTGTTGGTCCGGCCCGAGGTACCGGCGGTGGTCGAGCCCTACCTGCCGATCGCGGTGGTCGCCGCGCTCGACGCCGTGTTCGGAGGTCTGCGGGCCATGCTCGACGGCATCTTCGTCGACAAGGTCTTCGTGGTCTCGTTCCTCTCCAACGTCGTGGTGGCCGCGCTGATCGTCTTCCTCGGCGACAAACTGGGTGTCGGCGCCCAGCTCTCCACCGGTGTGGTGGTCGTGCTGGGCATCCGGATCTTCTCCAACGCCGCCGCGATCCGCCGGCACGTCTTCCGGGCGTGAGGCCGATGAACAACGAGCCGATGAACAACGACGAGAATCCCCGCAGCGAACAGCCCGAGGGTGGCGCGTCCGTCGCCCCCGAGACTCCCGCGCCGCCGCCCGCCCCGGAGGTGACCGGTCGGCAGAGGCTCAAGGCCGGCCTGTGGCCGCCGCGGCTGAGCCGGGCCCAACTGATCGTCGCCGTGCTGCTGTTCGGGCTCGGCCTGGGGCTCGCCATCCAGGTGCGGTCCACCAGCGACGACAGCGCACTGCGTGGCGCCCGGCAGGAGGACCTGGTCCGTATCCTCGACGAGGTCGACGACCGGACCCAGCGTCTGGAGGACGAGAAGCAGCGGCTGGACGATCAGCGCACCGAGCTGGAGAACAGCTCCGACCAGGCCGAGGAGGCCCGGAAGCAGACGCTGGAGAAGGAACGCCAGCTCGGCATCCTCGCGGGCACCGTGGCGGCGCAGGGCCCCGGCATCACGCTGACGATCACCGACCCGTCGAGGGCGGTCGCGCCCGACATGCTGCTCGACGCCATCCAGGAACTGCGGGCGGCGGGTGCCGAGGCCATCCAGGTCAACGGGGTGCGGGTGGTGGCCAACACCTACTTCTCCGGGGACGCCGGGGACGTCCAGGTGGACGGGAAGAAGATCGAGGCACCGTACGAGTTCACGGTGATCGGCAAACCGCAGGATCTGGAGCCCGCCCTCAACATTCCCGGCGGTGTGATCCAGACGCTGGAGAAGGAGCAGGCCACGGTGCTCGTGGAGCGGTCCGACGACATCGTCGTCGACGCCTTGCGACCGGCGCAGCGGCCTGACTACGCTCGGTCGTCATCCCCGTGAGCCGGGGATGTGTGAGGGCCGCTGGAGCGGGTCGGACGGTTGCGGGGGGTCGGCGCACCGGATTGGTGGTGCGTGGTGGAAACTGTCGGGTGGATACGGACGTTGTGAAGATGTCCGGGTCGGCAGGTGTGTTCAATCAGGGTTCGTCCTGCCCCACGGGCGGGTCTATGTCGGTCAAGGGGAATCGCCCGTGAAGTTGTTTGCGAAGTTGTTCGGGAAGAGTGCACGCGAGGACAGCAACAGTGCTGCCCGCCACCGCGCGCCGCGCCACGGTCAGGGCGAGGAGCAGGAGGCGGAGCGTCCGCTCTTCCGTGACGAGGTGTCCGGCGCCCCGGGTGGTGACGGCGTGTCGTCTGTTGACCCTGCCGGTGCCGGACGCATAGGTTTCGGCGCACCATCAGCCTCGGGTGCGGGTGGAGGGTTCACCCCGGAGGGCTCGTCGATGCCGGTCTGTACGAGGTGCGGTCACCGCAACGCGGAGGCCAGCAGGTTCTGTTCCAACTGCGGCGCGCCGCTGCGGGGCGGTGTTCCCGAGCGTCCCTCGGAGACGACGTCCACCATCTCCATCTCCGGCCTCGAGGCGTACGAGGCGGAGGCGACGGGCCAGACGGCTCTGCCCTCGCTCTCCCCGGAGGCCCAGGCGGCGGTCGACGCGCTGCCCGGCGGATCGGCGCTGCTGGTCGTGCGGAGGGGCCCGAACTCCGGGAGCCGCTTCCTGCTCGACAGCGACCTGACCACGGCCGGCCGTCACCCGCAGAGCGACATCTTTCTCGATGACGTGACCGTGTCGCGGCGTCATGTGGAGTTCCGCAGGAGCCCGGACGGTAGCTTCACCGTGGGTGATGTCGGCAGCCTCAACGGCACCTACGTCAACCGTGAGCGCATCGATTCGGTCCAGCTGTCCAACGGCGACGAAGTCCAGATCGGAAAGTACCGCCTGGTCTTCTATGCGAGCCCGCGGGGCGTGTGACCAGCCCCCGGACTCCGTCCGGGGGGACCCCGAGGAAGGCCCATGCTGCGAACACCGACAGGCGGTGCCGGACACGGCACCGCCACCGCGGAAGCGCGCCCGATGAGCATCGGTACGGTGCTCATCCAGCTGCGCGACGAGTTTCCCGAAGTCACCATCTCCAAGATCCGGTTCCTGGAGGCCGAGGGGCTCATCGAGCCGCAGCGCACTCCTTCCGGATACCGGAAGTTCGCCCCGCGTGATGTGGAGCGCCTGGCCCAGGTGCTCCGCATGCAGCGGGACCACTACCTGCCGCTGAAGGTCATCCGGGAGCACCTGGACGCCCTGGCCCGGGGCGAGCAGCCCACTCTGCCCTCGCCCGGCGAGCGGCGGGACCTCGCCGACGGGGTGTGGGAGACCGGCCCCGGGACCGCGACCGCCGCCAGGATCGGGCGGGCCGAGCTGCTCGCGGCCGCCGAGGTCGACGAGGACCGGCTGGCCGAGTGGGAGTCCTACGGGCTCATCGTCCCCGTACCCGAGGGCGGCTACGACGCCGAGATGGTGACGGTCGCCAAGCTGGTGGCGGACCTGGGGCGTTTCGGTCTGGAACCGCGTCATCTTCGGGCCATGCGGGCCTCCGCGGACCGCGAGGCGGGGCTGGTGGAGCAGCTGGTCGCGCCCTTGCGCCGGCACCGTAATCCGCAGACCAGAGCCCATGCGGAGGCCACCGCGAACGAGCTCGCCGAGCTGTCCGTACGGCTGCACGCCGCACTCGTGCAGAGCGCTCTGCGCAGCCGTCTGCACTGACCTCGGCCGAGCCCGACTACCCAAACATGGCGAGCACGTCCTAGGGTTGCTGTGTGAACGAGCTCGACGTTGTCGGTGTCCGGGTGGAAATGCCCTCCAACCAACCGATCGTTCTCCTGCGTGAAGTGGGAGGCGACCGGTACCTCCCCATTTGGATCGGTCCGGGGGAGGCGACCGCGATTGCCTTCGCCCAGCAGGGCATGGCTCCCGCCAGGCCGCTGACCCATGACCTGTTCAAGGATGTGCTCGAGGCCGTGGGCCAGGAGCTCACCGAGGTCCGCATCACGGACCTCCGCGAAGGGGTCTTCTACGCGGAGCTCGTCTTCGCCAGCGGAGTGGAGGTGAGCGCCCGGCCCTCCGACGCCATAGC
This sequence comes from Streptomyces sp. NBC_01116, assembly GCF_041435495.1. NCBI lineage: Bacteria > Bacillati > Actinomycetota > Actinomycetes > Kitasatosporales > Streptomycetaceae > Streptomyces > Streptomyces sp. NBC_01116. The sequence goes on along the minus strand of NZ_CP108644.1, from coordinate 1,170,396 downwards.
GCTCGCCCTGCGGACCGGCACGCCGATCTACGGCAGTGACGGCGTGCTGGACGACGCGGGCATCGCGATCCCCGACGAGCAGGAGGACGAGGTGGAGAAGTTCCGCGAATTCCTCGACCAGATCTCTCCGGAGGACTTCGGTACGAACAGTCAGTGACCGTCCCGCAGGGGTGCTGTCAGCGCATCCGACAAGCCTTTCCCGGAAACGAGACACGGGAAACCACCCTCAGGGTGATTATCACTCGGCGTGCCGAGTGTGGCGATCGTTGACGCACCCCGAGTGACTGCCTACCTTCGAGTGGGCAGGTCAAGGACGGAGGTCGGCGTGAGAAGCAGCGGCGACGGTACGGCGGCGGGTGGGCCGTATCCGCAGCACGGCAGTGGAGCCGACCACGCCATCAGGCAGCCGGTTCCACCGGCAGCGGTGGCAGCGGGCGGCGTGGCAGCGGCGAGCGGTGCCGACGACATCGGCTATCGCGGACCGACGGCGTGCGCGGCGGCGGGGATCACCTACCGCCAGTTGGACTACTGGGCCCGTACGGGACTGGTCGAGCCCAGTGTGCGGCCGGCCTACGGGTCGGGGACCCAGCGTCTCTACAGTTTCCGGGACGTGGTTCTGCTCAAGATCGTCAAGCGTTTCCTGGATACCGGGGTCGCCCTGCAGAACATCCGCACCACGGTCCAGCATCTGCGGGCCCGCGGTTTCCAGGATCTTGAGCGCATGACGCTGATGAGCGACGGGGCCACGGTCTACGAGTGCTCCTCGCCCGACGAGGTCGTCAGCCTGCTCCAGGGCGGGCAGGGAATCTTCGGGATCGCCGTCGGCGTCGTCTGGCGGGACGTGGAGGCGGCGCTCTCGCAGCTGCACGGCGAGCGGGTCGACACCGGCGAGACGCTCGTCGGCCACAACCCCGCCGACGAGCTCGCACGGCGCCGGAACCGCGCCGTCTGACCGCCCCGGACGGACGGCACGAACACGACGACGGGACGGTCCGGCACCCCACGGGGCGCCGGACCGTCCCGTTGTCAGTGCCGTAGGGCAGCATCGACGGTGTGAGACCCGCGCCCACCATCCTTCACCTGGACATGGACGCCTTCTACGCGTCGGCGGAGCAGGCGGCCAAGCCGAGCCTGCGCGGCAAGGCGGTCGTGGTGGGCGGCCTCGGACCTCGCGGAGTGGTCGCCACCGCCTCGTACGAGGCCCGGCGCCTGGGCGTGCACTCGGCGATGCCCACCGCCCAGGCCCGGCGGCTCGCACCGAACGCCGCCTACCTGGTGCCGCGCTTCTCGCTGTACCGGGCGGTGAGCGACCAGGTGATGGAGCTCCTGGGGCGGCTGTCGCCCCTGGTGGAGCCGCTCAGCCTGGACGAGGCCTTCGTGGACCTGGAGGCCGGCGGGACGGCCGACGACGCGGCGTCGGCCCGTGCGACGGGTGAGGGGCTGCGGGTGGCGATCCGCGCGGTGACCGGCCTCAGCGGATCCGTCGGACTGGCCGGTTCCAAGATGCTCGCCAAGATCGCCTCCGAGGAGGCCAAGCCGGACGGGCTGCTGCTCATCGAGCCGGGCACCGAGCGCGAGCTGCTCGCTCCCATGTCGGTGCGCACCCTGCCGGGGGTCGGACCGGCCACCGGCGACCATCTCAGACGCGCCGGGATGACCACGGTCCACGACCTGGCCGAGGCGGGCGAGGCGGAGCTGGTACGGCTGGTCGGCAAGGCCCACGGCCACGGGCTCTACCGGATGGCGCTGGGGCTCGACGACCGGCCGGTGGTCGCCGAGCGGGACGCCAAGTCCGTATCGGTGGAGGACACCTTCGACGTGGACCTGCACGACCGGGTGCGGGTGCGGGCCGAGGTGGAGCGGCTGGCGGTCCGGTGTGTGGAGCGGCTGCGCGCCGCCGACCGTTCGGGGCGCACGGTGGTCCTGAAGGTGCGCCGCTACGACTTCTCCACGCTGACCCGCTCCGAGACGCTCAGAGGCCCCACGGACGACCCCACGGTGGTCCGTGAGGCGGCGGGGCGGCTGCTGGAGTCCGTCGACACCACGGGCGGCGTACGGCTGCTGGGCGTCGGCGTGACGGGGCTGGCCGACTACACCCAGGAGGACCTGTTCGCCCAGGCCGCCGACGCCCGGGAGCTCGCCCGGCGGGTCGAGGCGGAGGACCGGGCGGCACCTGTGGAGGGCGGCGGGGGGAACGCGCCGGCGGAGCCCGAGCCGGAGGGCGCGGAGCTGCTCGCCGCGCGGCTCTGGCCCGCCGGGCACGACGTGCGCCACGAGGAGCACGGGCACGGTTGGGTGCAGGGGAGCGGCGTGGGCCGGGTCACCGTCCGGTTCGAGGAGCCGTGGAGCGCACCCGGCCGGGTGCTGACGTTCCGCGTCGACGATCCGCTGCTGCGGCCCGCCGACCCGCTGCCGCTCGTCCGTGACGCGGCCGACTACTCCTCCTGGCCCGCCAGCCTGCCGAAGTCCCGGTCGCGCGCCGGCTCTCCGGGCGACGAGGAGTCCAGCCCGTAATGGCGGTAGAGCTGCAGTTCCTGCTCGGGCGAGAGATGCCGGCCGACGCCGAAGTCCGGCGCGCCCTTGATCAACGCGCGGTCGAAGGGGACGCGCAGCGCGTCCTCGACGAATTCGCTGGGCTCCAGGGGGACGAAGGCGTCCCTGCTGAACAGGCCGGTGCGGACGGCCGCCCACTCGGGCACACCCGTCGCGTCGTCGAGATAGACCTCATCCACCGTTCCGATCTTGGCGCCCTTGCGATCGAATGCCTTGCGGCCGATCAGGCGGCGCGGATCGATATCGGTCTGCACGGTGCCTCCCACTGGTCGCAGCTGCTCAGGGTGGACGCTGCCGCTCCACCAGCACCACACAAGTGCAGATCCGTGGCGTCGGCCACTCGAGGATTGCCGCACGGTGGCCGCTGGTAGGCTGACAGTGGCTGCTGACCCCGTGCGGGAGAGTCCTCCGGTGCAGAATCCGGAGGCGCCGAAGGAGCAACTCCTCCCCGGAATCTCTCAGGCCCCCGTACCGCACGGACGAGGTCACTCTGGAAAGCAGGGCGATTCCGTGCGGGCGCAGGCCCAGGCGGACTCGACCCTCACCGACGGTGAAAGTCGGCACGCCCCCGGGCGGGCCGGTGAAGCTCTCAGGTTGAGATGACAGAGGGGGAGGCCGTTCGGGCACCCGCGCCGTGGTGCCCCTCGCAGGTCGTGACAGACCAGGAGGCCTCCACCATGACCCCCCGTCGCACTCCGCTCTCCCAGCTGGAGCAGGGCATTCCGTTCGAGCAGCGCCACATAGGGCCCGACGCCGGAGCCCAGGCGAAGATGCTCGCCCAGGTCGGCTACGGCTCCCTCGACGAGCTCACCGCCGCCGCGGTGCCCGACGTGATCAAGAGCGCGGAGGCCCTGAACCTTCCGTCGGCGCGCACCGAGGCGGAGGTCCTGGCCGAGCTGCGGTCGCTGGCCGACCGCAACGAGGTGCTGGCCCCGATGATCGGCCTCGGCTACTACGGCACCTTCACGCCGCCCGTCATCCTGCGCAACGTCATGGAGAACCCCGCCTGGTACACGGCCTACACCCCGTACCAGCCGGAGATCTCCCAGGGCCGCCTGGAGGCCCTCCTCAACTTCCAGACGATGGTCGCCGAGCTGACCGGGCTGCCCACCTCCGGCGCCTCGCTGCTCGACGAGGGCACCGCGGCCGCCGAGGCGATGGCCCTCGCCCGGCGCGTCGGCAAGGTCAAGAAGGGCGTCTTCCTGGTCGACGCCGACACCCTGCCGCAGACCGTCGCGGTGATCGAGACCCGCGCCGAGCCCACCGGCGTCGAGGTCGTCGTCGCCGACCTGAGCGACGGCATCCCCGCCGAGATCGCCGAGCGCGGCGTCTTCGGCGTGCTGCTCCAGTACCCGGGCGCCTCCGGCGCCGTGCGTGCCATCGAGCCCGTGATCGAGCAGGCCCACGGGCTCGGCGCGATCGTCACCGTCGCCGCCGACCTGCTGGCCCTCACGCTCCTCACCTCGCCCGGCGCGCTCGGCGCGGACATCGCGGTCGGCACCACCCAGCGCTTCGGCGTCCCGATGGGCTTCGGTGGTCCGCACGCGGGCTTCATGGCGGTCCGCGAGAAGTTCGCCCGCTCCCTGCCCGGCCGCCTCGTCGGCGTCTCCGTCGACGCCGACGGCAACAAGGCCTACCGCCTGGCCCTCCAGACCCGCGAGCAGCACATCCGTCGCGAGAAGGCCACCAGCAACATCTGTACCGCGCAGGTCCTGCTCGCCGTGATGGCCGGGATGTACGCGGTCTACCACGGCCCCGACGGGCTGCGGACGATCGCCCGGCGCACCCACCGCTTCGCCGCGATCCTGGCCGACGGCCTCCGGAGCGCCGGCGCCGACGTCGTGCACGGCGCGTTCTTCGACACCCTGACCGTGCGGGTGCCCGGCAAGGCCGCCGGCATCGTCGCGGACGCCCGGCAGCGCGGGGTCAACCTCCGCCTCGTCGACGCCGACCAGGTCTCCATCGCCTGCGACGAGACCACCACCCGTGCGCAGGTCTCCGCCGTCTGGGCGGCCTTCGGCGCCGAGGGCGACATCGAGGCGCTGGACGCGACGGTCGCCGACACGCTGCCCGAGGGCCTGCTGCGCTCCGACGACATCCTGACCCACCCGGTCTTCCACCAGCACCGCTCCGAGACCGCGATGCTGCGCTACCTGCGCAGGCTCGCCGACCGTGACTACGCGCTGGACCGCGGCATGATCCCGCTCGGCTCCTGCACCATGAAGCTGAACGCGACCGCCGAGATGGAGTCGATCACCTGGCCCGAGTTCGGCGCGCTGCACCCCTTCGCCCCGGCCGAGCAGGCGCAGGGCTTCCTCACCCTCATCCGTGAGCTGGAGGAGCGCCTCGCCGAGGTCACCGGCTACGACGCGGTGTCCCTCCAGCCCAACGCCGGTTCCCAGGGCGAGTTCGCGGGTCTGCTGGCGGTCCGCGCCTACCACCGCGCCAACGGCGACGACCAGCGGACCGTCTGCCTCATCCCGTCCTCCGCGCACGGCACCAACGCCGCCAGCGCCGTCATGGCGGGCATGAAGGTCGTCGTGGTGAAGACCGCCGACGACGGCGAGGTCGACATCGCGGACCTGCGGGCCAAGATCGAGCTGCACCGCGACGAGCTGGCCGTGCTCATGATCACCTACCCGTCCACGCACGGGGTGTTCGAGGAGCACGTCGCCGACATCTGCGGCGAGGTGCACGACGCGGGCGGCCAGGTCTACGTCGACGGGGCCAACCTCAACGCGCTGGTCGGGCTGGCCAAGCCCGGCAAGTTCGGCGGCGACGTCTCGCACCTGAACCTGCACAAGACCTTCTGCATCCCGCACGGCGGCGGCGGCCCCGGCGTCGGCCCGGTCGGCGTCCGCGCTCACCTCGCCCCGTACCTGCCCAACCACCCCCTCCAGCCCGCCGCGGGCCCGGAGACCGGTGTGGGCCCGATCTCGGCCGCCCCGTGGGGCTCGGCGGGCATTCTGCCGATCTCGTGGGCGTACGTCCGCCTGATGGGCGGCGAGGGCCTCAAGCGGGCCACTCAGGTCGCCGTGCTGGCCGCGAACTACATCGCCAAGCGCCTGGAACCGCACTTCCCGATCCTGTACAACGGCCCGGCCGGTCTGGTCGCGCACGAGTGCATCGTGGACCTGCGCCCGATCTCCAAGGCGACCGGCGTCTCCATCGACGACGTGGCCAAGCGCCTGATCGACTACGGTTTCCACTCGCCGACCATGTCGTTCCCGGTGGCCGGCACGCTGATGATCGAGCCGACGGAGAGCGAGAACCTCGCGGAGCTCGACCGGTTCTGCGACACCATGATCGCGATCCGTACCGAGATCGAGAAGGTCGCCTCGGGGGAGTGGAGCGAGGACGACAACCCGCTGCGCAACGCCCCGCACACCGCGGCCGCGCTCGGCGGCGACTGGGACCACGGCTACAGCCGCGAGGAGGCCGTCTTCCCGGCCGGAGTGTCCGCCGCGGACAAGTACTGGCCGCCGGTGCGCCGCATCGACGGGGCCTTCGGCGACCGGAACCTGGTCTGCTCCTGCCCCCCGCTGGACGCGTACGACGACTGAGACGGACCGCGGGTGGGCGTGCGCCGTGAGCGGTGCACGCCGGACATGCGTCGGGGCCGGTGCGGAGATCTCTCCGGGCCGGCCCCTGTTCGTTCGCCCGTCCTCAGGCGGCCTTCACCACGCCGGCCGCCAGTGGCCGGTGCGGGGCGATGATCTGCCCGTCGGGCAGCAGTTCGCCGGTGTCCTCGAAGAGCAGGACGCCGTTGCACAAGAGGCTCCAACCCTGCTCGGGATGGTGGGCCGTCAGGCGGGCGGCCTCCCGGTCGGGTGAATCGGCGGTGGGGCAGGGTGGCTGGTGCTGGCACATGGATGGGTTCTTTCGCTGCGTCGAGTCGAGTGTCCTGCGGCTGGATGAGGTGTTCATGGCCGCCCCCCGTATCAGTCGGTCCGGTCCCAGTGTTGCCCTACGGGGAAGATTCCGCAGGGATTTCGCTGCAGCACCCGTACTCCTCCCATGACGCATCACCCGCGCGGACGGTTCACCGCAATTGCACTGTCCCTTTGGGTGGTTCGGGGTGGCCGGATGGAGCTAGTCCGAGTGGGCAGCAGAGCGCCCCCGCAGTGACCCCTTCCCCGCCCGGAGTTCGGGCGGGGTCAGGATCGCCGCGGGGGCGCTCTGCCGGGGCGGCGCTCCGGTCAGGCGGAGCTGAGGAGCGGGCCGGGGGTCACGCGCAGCGAGATGACGGGCAGCAGGTCGGCGACCCGGTGCGGGCGGTGGGCGGCGATGCCCGGCGGGGCCGGCGCCAGCGGCACCAGGACGTCCGTCGGCAGGAGCACCCCGCCGGCGGGATCGGCCTCGGTGTCGCCGTGCAGCCAGAGGGTGAGCATGTACAGCTCCGGGATGGACAGCAGCCGGGCCTGGCAGGCGGTGGCCGACGCCTCCGCCTGCCGGACCGCCAGCTCGGTCGAGGCGAGGTAGGGCCCCTCGAAGAAGTGCGAGAAGGTCCAGCCGTCGGGGGTGAGCACGGTGTCCGCCGCGGCGACCGCGCGGCCCTCGCTACGGATCAGGAAACGCCAGGCCGCCAGGCGTGTCAGCGGTGCGGTCCCGGTGGGCGCGATCCGGTCCAGCACATGTACGGGAAGCGGTAGTTCGGGGCTCGGCGGTCCCTGGACGGACCGGAGAGCGGACGTGCGGGCCTCGCGGACGGCGGTGGGAGAACCGAGGGCCGCGAGAACACTGCGCAGGGCGGGCGCGGGAGCCGGGGGAACATGCAGCGGCATAGTGGGACGCCTCTCACTTCGGAGACACGGTGACGCTTGGGCGGGTGCAGACGGCGCTGTCGGCATGTGGGCCTGAGACGGCCGGTGACGGGCGAGTCGTATCAACTCTCTGCCTCGTTGAGCGGAGTTTATATGACGCGTGTTCACATAGTGTTTCCACTAGCGGTCGGAGATATGCCGCGCAAGGCCTCATCCGGCCTTCGAGTCGCGGTATTCCGGGTGATTTGATCTGCCGTCCACGGCCCCGACCTGGCACCCTTCGGGCGGAGCGGTCGGCCGAAACTCGTCGGCGTTTTCGTCGTGCATACTCCGATCGAATATGTGGAGGACCGTATGCCACCGGAATGTGCCCCAGGTCTCCTTCAACCATACTATCGGGTATCGGAGTGTCGTGGGGGCGTTACGGATCACTCCCGCTGGGCATTATCGATCGTGATGCGAGCGGCCTGGGCCGCGGGCCGCCCACTGGAGGAAGGACCCCTCGATGGGGGAGAAGGTCGTGGCGGAAGCCGTTGACCTGTCCAGTCGACAGGCGTACCGAACCAAGCTCAACCAGTGCCTGGAGGGGCTGGGCAGACTCCTGGCGGAGCGGAGGTTCGACCGTCCGCGGAACCTGATGGGGCTGGAGATAGAGCTGAATCTCGCGGGTTCCGACGGGATGCCCCGGATGATGAATCAGCAAGTGCTCCAGCGCATCGCGAGCCGCGATTTCCAGACCGAACTGGGGATGTTCAATCTCGAAGTGAATATCGTCCCGCACCGTCTCGGCGGCCGGGTATTCGATCAGCTCGCGGAGGAGTTGCGGACCGGCCTCGCCTATGCCCACCGCAAGGCGGGGGAGGTGGACGCCGGGATCGTGATGATCGGAATCCTGCCCACGCTGGGAGAGCACGACGTGGTGTCCGCGAATCTCTCGGACGTGGACCGCTACACCCTGCTCAACGATCAAATGGCGGCCGCCCGGGGGGAGGATTTCCTCCTGGATATCGAAGGCGTCGAGCGATTGGTCTGCACCTCGCCCTCCATCGCCCCGGAATCGGCCTGCACCTCGGTGCAGCTGCACCTCCAGGTGACGCCGGCCCGGTTCGCCGACGTGTGGAACGCCGCCCAGGCGATCACGGGTGTCCAGATCGCGCTGGGCGCCAACGCCCCCTTCCTCTTCGGCAAGGAGCTGTGGCGGGAGTCCCGGCCGCCGCTCTTCCAGCAGGCCACCGACGTACGGCCGCCGGAGGTGGCGAACCAGGGCGTGCGCCCCAGGACCTGGTTCGGGGAGCGCTGGATCGGCTCCGCCCGCGAGCTCTTCGAGGAGAACCTGCGCTACTTCCCGCCGCTGCTGCCGATCTGCGACGACGAGGATCCCCTGAAGGTGCTGGACGAGGGCGGGGTGCCCGAGCTGGCCGAGCTGGTGCTGCACAACGGCACCGTCTACCGCTGGAACCGCCCGGTGTACGGGATCGCCGACGGCGTTCCCCATCTGCGGGTGGAGAACCGCGTGCTGCCCGCCGGGCCGACGGTCACCGATGTGATCGCCAACGCCGCCTTCTACTACGGACTCGTACGGGCGCTCGCCGAGGAGTCGCGGCCGGTGTGGAGCAGGCTGCCGTTCGAGGCCGCCGAGGAGAACTTCACCGAGGCCTGCCGGCACGGCATCGAGGCCGAGCTGCTCTGGCCGCGGTCGGGCCGCGCCGGCGGGCTGGCCAGGATCCCGGCCGTACAGCTGGTGCTGGAGGAACTGCTGCCGCTGGCCGCCGCGGGGCTGGACGCCTGGCACATCGAACCGGCCGACCGGGACCGCTACCTCGGGGTGATCGAGGAGCGCTGCAGACGGCGCGTCAACGGGGCGTCCTGGCAGGTGGCCACGTACCGCCGGGCCCTGGGCGCCGGACTGGGGCGGGACGCGGCGCTCGCGGCCACCACGCGCCGCTACGCCGAGCTGATGCACGCGGGGGAGCCGGTCCACACCTGGCCGGTGGGCTTCCCGGCGCCCTGAGGCAGGCGTGGAGCCGGGCGTCGGCGACGGGCCCGGCTCCGGCTCCCGGCCCGGTCACTCCCGCGCGGCGATCCCGTACTGCCCCGCCGCCACGATGGCCTGGAGGATCACCGCCTGGATCTCGGCCGGGTCACTCACCTCGTAGCCGTCGCCGGTGACCCGCGCGATCTCCGCGACCTCGTCGCGGTCCGCGTCCGGGCCCACCGCGATCGCGATGACCGGGACGGGGCGCTCCGGGTCGCGGAGCGCCTTGAGCTCCGCGACGAGCCCGCTCCGCGTGATGCTCCGCTCGTCCTGGTTCGAGCCGTCGGTGAGGATCACCAGGGCGTTGAACTTGCCCTTCCGATACGCCGACCGGGCTTCCTCGTAGGCGGTCGGGCAGCCAGACCTGGAAGTCGGGCTCCACATCGCCCGCCGCGAGGGATTCGGCGACCTCGTGCGAGTCGCGGGCCAGCACCTCCACGGCAAGGCAGCGGCCGTCGATTCTCATCTCGTCCGCCGGGGCCCGTTCGGCTATGGAGCGAACAGCGGGGGCGATGTCCGGGGAGGCCACCAGGGCCAGACGCACGGCCGGGTCCTCGCAGGACCGGGAGAACGACAGCAGACCGGCCTTGGCCGCCACGGCCGTTCCCGTCGCCACGGTGAGGACGAGGAGGGTGGCGATGGCGACCGTGCGGCGCCGGCGCCGGGGGGCTGGGGAGGTCCCGGGGTCCTTCCGCCGCGTGGCTGTCGGGCAAGCTATGACGTCCCATGCCGGTGGCGCCCCTCGTTGAGGATGAAACAAGGAAAAGGGGGACCGCACCATCAGTGATGGTGGTCGTCCCCCGGCCTGTCGCGCATGATCTTCGTACCTCTATTCGAGACCCTAGTGCGGCGGTCGGTGGGATAAGACGTGATTGCAGAACAAAAGGCAGGTGTACAGGTGGAGGCCGGGCGCGTGGCTGATTCTTTTCCCCAAGAGGCCGTGTCACGAAGGATCCTGCGGTCCGAGGTGGTGCTGGTCCTGGCGCTCTCGCTGGGCGCCAGCGCGGTGTCCGCCCTTATCAGTTTTGTCGGATCGCTGACGAAACCCGGAGGTTTGAAGGATCAGGCGGCGACGCTCAACGGCTCGTACGCGCCGGGCCGCCCATGGCTTGATCTGTCATGGCAAATGTTCGGAATCGCAACGGCTCTGGTGCCGGTCGCGCTGGTCGCACACCTGCTGATCCGGGAAGGAGCGGGGCTGCGGGCCATCGGGTTCGACCGCACGAAGCCCTGGTTCGACCTCGGCCGGGGAACCCTGGTCGCGGCCGGCATCGGCAGCGCCGGCCTCGCCTTCTACCTGGTGGCCCGCGCCACCGGATTCAACCTGACGGTCGTTCCCGAGTCCCTGCCCGAGGTCTGGTGGAAGTTCCCCGTACTGATCCTCTCGGCGATCCAGAACTCCGTGGTGGAGGAGGTCATCGTCGTCGGGTACCTGTTGCGCAGGCTCGGGCAGTTGGGCTGGACGCCGATGGCCGCGCTGGTGGCGAGCTCCGTGCTGCGCGGGTCGTACCACCTGTACCAGGGCATCGGCGGCTTCATCGGCAACGTGGTGATGGGCGTCGTCTTCGTGCTGCTCTACCGGCGGTGGGGCCGGGTGGGTCCGCTGGTCGTCGCGCACGCGCTCCTGGACATCGGGGCGTTCGTCGGATACGCCCTGCTCGCGGGCCGGGTCGACTGGCTGCCGACGCCCTGAGCGGGGCGCTGTCGGGGCGGGGGGTGCTCGGCGCACCCCGGCGCGACGTCAGAGCGCGGTGAGCAGTTCGCCGTCGATCACCGTGACCGCCGCGCCGGTCAGCAGCGTGCGCTCGCCGCGCAGCCCGGTGCGGACCCGTCCCGAGCGGGCGGACGCCTGGAGGCCGGTGAGGTCGTCGCGGCCGAGGCGGGCCGACCAGAAGGGGGCCAGTGCGGTGTGGGCGCTGCCGGTGACCGGGTCCTCGTCGATGCCGACGCCGGGGAAGAAGCCGCGCGAGACGTAGTCGTAGCCCCGGGCGGGGTCCTCGGCGGCGGCGGTGGCGATGACACCGCGCCGGGAGTGGGCCACCAGCGCGGCGAAGTCCGGGGCGAGCGCCCGTACGGCCGCCTCGTCGCGGAGCTCGACCAGCAGGTCGCCGATGTGCTCACCGGTGGCGTGCACCGAGACGGGGTCCGCCCCGAGGGCGTCGGCGAGGCCGTACGGCACCGGCTCCTCGGTCAGCGGGGAGGTCGGGAAATCGAGGGTGAGGGTGCCGTCCGCGTGAGCGGTGGAGCTCAGGATCCCGCAGCGCGCGGCGAAGCGCACCGGGCCCGTGGCCAGGCCCGTGGTGTGCAGGACGTGAGCGGTGGCGAGCGTCGCGTGCCCGCACATGTCCACCTCGGTGGCCGGGGTGAACCAGCGCAGCGCCCAGTCGGCCGTGCCGCCCGGCGGCAGCGGGTGGGCGAAGGCCGTCTCGGAGAGGTTCACCTCGGCGGCGATCTCCTGAAGCCGTTCGGCGGCCGGGAACGTACCGCCGTCCAGCAGGAGCACGCCGGCGGGGTTTCCGGAGAAGGGGCGGTCGGTGAACGCGTCGACGATGCGAATCCTCATGGGGCGACCGTAGAGCGGACGAGCGGAGACGGGCCAAGGCCAATTCCGGGTGTCTGGCCCCTGCCCGTCCGTCATCACCGGCACGCCCGCGGCGCCGGAAGCTCCCGTCCCAGCCGTGCGAGCGGGGGCGCCGCCATCAGGACCGGCGACAGCATCATGCCCGCGGCCGTCACCAGAAGGTCGGTGCGCAGACCCCACTCCTGCGCGAGGAGGCCGCCGAGCAGCGAGCCGAGCGGAGTGAACCCCATGCCGACGAAGGTGATCGTCGCGGCGGCGCGCCCCTGCATCCCGTCCGGTGTGGCGGCCTGCCGCACAGCCCGCACGAGGCGACCGGCGCCGACAGCAGCGACACCAACGCGCCGCCGAGCGCGGACCGCCGACGGCGCTCCTCGGCGTCCGCGATGCGAAGCACCGGAAAGTCGGCTCACCGCCCGTACCGTTCCCGCCGGTTGGTCGGCGGGAACGGTACGGGCGGTGAGCAGCCTCACGCGACGGCGGTGCCCTCGACCTCGACCAACTGGCCGGGGACCGCCAGTCGCGTCACCCCGAGCAGGGTGCTGGCCGGCGCCACCCCGGCCGCGCCCAACCGCCCCGCCAGCACGCCGTAGTGCTGGAAGAGCAGATCGACGTCGGTCGTGTAGACGTTGAGGCGGACGAGGTTCGCGAGAGACATGCCCGCCTCGCTCAGCACAGCCTCCAGGTTGTGGACGCTCAGGGCCAACTGCGCAGCCATGTCCCCGTCGTGCTGAGGTCTGCCGTCGTCGCTCATCGCGGTCTGACCCGAGATGTACAGGGTCCGGGTCTGCCCGGAGACGACTTCACCCTGGTTGAAACCCAGGTCCGTCGACCAGGTCACCGGGTTGACGGTCGTTCGTTCCAGCGCCACTTCAGCTCCATTCGATGCACGGGGGTACGGAGGTCCGTCGGCTCGGCAGTCGCCGGCTTCGACGTCCTGCGGGGGAGCCTTCCAACCAATGACGACACCCTTGGTCAGGTATTTCGCTACCGTTTCCGCATGCGCGCCGACCGATTGGTCTCCTTGGTACTGCTGTTGCGACAGCGCGGCCGGCTGACCGCCGACACGCTGGCCCGCGAGCTGGAGGTGTCCACCCGCACCGTGCTGCGCGACATCGAGGCACTGTCCGCGGCCGGAGTCCCGGTCTACGCCGAACGCGGCCGGCACGGCGGGTTCGCCCTGCTGCCCGGCTTCCGGACCGAGCTGACCGGGCTGAACCACGACGAGACCCTCGCCCTGCTGGCCGCCGGATCGGCGCGCGGGGAGCAGGTGTTCGGCCTCGGACCGGCCCTCGCCTCGGCCATGCGGAAGGTGGTCGACGCGCTGCCCGTAAGCCATCAGGTGGCCGCGAGCGACGCGGCCCAGCGGTTTCTCGTCGACCCGGAGACCGATCTGCTCTCCCGCCGGCCGGTCGCCGACCAGGTACCGGGCACCACCATGATCGAGGTCCGCCGGGCAGTGCTCTCGGGCCGCAAGCTGCGCATCCACTACGCGGCCACGGACCAGGCGCCGCAGTGGCGCACGGTGGACCCGATCGGCCTGGTGACCGTACGGGACCGGGGCTATCTGCTGGCCACGAGAGCCGGCGCGGACCGCACCTACCGGCTGTCACGGGTGCTGGCCGCCGAGGAACTTCCCGAACCGGCCCAGCGGCCGAACCGGGTCGACCTGGACCGGATCTGGCGCGACCGCTCCGCGCGATTCCTCTCCGGCGGAGACCACCTCACCGTGCTGGTGCGGGTGAACCCGGCACGGCGGGAGGAACTGCTGGGCACCGTGCTGGCCGTCCGCGCGGAGGATCCCGACACGGACGGCTGGCCACGGCTGGAGGTCACCTTCCAGGACGCACGGCACGCCGAATGGGCGCTGTGGCGGCTCGGCACGGACGCGGAGGCCCTGGCCCCGCAGTCCCTGCGCGACGCCCTGCGCGACCGTGCGGCCATGCTCGCGGCCCGCTACGCAGCCGTGCCGCGAGAGCCGCTCCCGCAGGCTGGTCCCTGAAGTCGCGTCCATGGGACGGGTCGCCCATCGGTCATTGCCGCCGCGGTTCGGCCACCGAACGCACGAAGGCGATCGTGCGTGTGTGCAGGCCTTCTCGGCGCGACCTGATGATCTCGTCGACCGGACGGTCGAAGGCTTCACGGACCGGCTTGCCGTGCACCTTCACCGCGCAGTCGAGATCGGTGCACAGGAGGAGCCCGACCGCGTTCAGGCGTGCGCGTTTGTCGCGTGAGGGGCGTTGGGCGGTGAACAGCGAGACCTCGTTGAACCGGCGGGCGAACCGGCACAGGTCGCACATCATCGCGCGCGAACCGTGCGCCGAGTCGTTCGGTGCCTGCCGCAGCAGCACCCCACGCGCCTGGCCGTCCGCCTCGGTGACGACGTAGGCGCGCTTCGGGGAGCTCAGATCTCTCCACCCGAGGTAGTCGATCCGGTGCCATCGGACGTCGTCGAACCAGAGGGGCAGGCGGATCCTCTTCGTGGCCGGGTCCTGGTTCACGATCGCGCCGCGCACCTCTTCCCTGGTCATGGGGCGCATGGCTTCTCCTGGTGATGCGCGCACGGATGCGCTCGGTGGAGGGACGCCGGGAGCGGGAACCCCGAGCGTCGAGGTGGGAGGGGTGTGGGCGTCCTGTGACACGGCACCGCGCGTGACGCCCGGATCACGGCGCGAGTCGCATGCGGTGGGCGATGCCGGGATCCCGCAGTGGTCTGAGAGCCAGGCGAACCAGGGCCGGCGCGTTGTCGTCACCGGCGATGCGATTGGCGCCCAGCTCACCGCAGGACACGCACCGGTGGATGATCAGCCACTCGCCGTCGGCCCTGACCGACATGCCCAGGGCTTCCATCCGGGCGCCGCAGTCCGCAGCCCGGTCGCCCGGCACCCGTCGGTCGACGTGCAGGCTGACCAGGCAGTTCGGGCAGTGGTTGCGGTGCCTGGTGCCCGGTGCGTCCAGGGACACGTCCAGTCGGCAGCCCGCGCACCGGAAAGAGTGTCCCCGGTGCCCTCCTTGGCTGTGCAGGATGTCCTTGTACCGCTGCGGCCGCCGGGCGTTCCGGGCACGGCGACGGGTGTTCTTCGCTCGTCTCGGCATGGCAGGTCCTCTCCTTCCTTCCGGTTCAGCGGTCGCCGAACGCTTCGAGCGGAAAGGGAGGTTGAGCCAGTGGCCGGACGGCCAGCCGCATCAGGACGAGCTGGTTGTCGTCCGCGCGGGTGGGGCTGGAGGCCAGTTCGTCGCAGCGTACGCAACGGTGAATGACCATCCAGTCGCCCGTACGCGGCACAGCGACGGCGATCGGCGACATCCGGCCCCGGCAGTCACTGGAGCCGCCTTCGACGGGGTCGAGAACGTGCTGGGACTGCAGGCAGGACGGGCAGTGCCCGCGCCGTGTGCCGTCGTCCGCGACGGCGGACGCGGTCCGGCCGCACCACGCACAGGAGAAGACGCTGTTCAGCGCGGTGCGCGGCAGGCTTGAGCGGGTTCTGCGAGTTGAGTTGGTGCTGGACACCCGGGGTGCTCCTTGCTGGGAAGTCTGTGATGACAGCAAGAGCAGGCCGAGCGGCCTCGACGAAGACGCCCACCTCGTGCGACGCGACATGCGTGCGGGCGGAGGCAGGGGCTGATTCAGTGCACCGGAAAGTACCGGAAAGTACCGGAGAGTGCCGCGGAGTCACGTTCGGACGCCGTCGGAGAAGGACGGCAGGAGAAGGACGGACTGCTGGCTAGACGGTGCAGCGAGGCGCGCGCGGCGCGGGCCGGAACATAAAAATCTCTCTTTTCCGAGGCATGGAAGCCCAGTAGGACCGAGGAACGCCGTCAGAGTAGCCAGGCTCCGTCGAGGGAGCCACTGGTTTTATCGGTGACCGCGCTTTGAGGACAGACCTGTTGGAAGGACTGATGGAGGCCAACAGCCGGATCCGGGCGGAAGGAAACGCATGGGCAGCCTGAAACAGCCGCCGGTCCTGGCGGCCGGCGTTCGACGCCCTGGGGTGTCACACCCGTACGCCATGCTCTCCGGCATGAACGAGAACGCCTTCTGGCAGCTCATCGAAGCGTGCAGTCCCTCGATCCCCGACCCGGAGGGGGATGAGCTGGCCGCTTCCTTGACAGCCCACCTGGCCAACGGCCCCGTACCCGACGTGGTCGCTTTCGCGGAGCAGCTCTCCTGGGCCCTGTACAGGCTGGACCGTAAGGAATACGGCGATGACCTGTCGAGCGACCAGTTCCTCTACACCCGGGCGGCGGTCGTCGCAGCCGGCCGTGAGGAGTACGAGAGCGTGCTTCGCGACCCACGACGGTTCACGCCGTACGCCGACAACCTCATCTGGGCCGAGGCCCTGCTCTACGTGCCCGACAACACGTACAGGCACCTCACCGGTGAAGAGTGGCACCGCAACACCCGATACAGCTACGAGTCGTACTCCAACACTGCTGGGTGGACCGACGCATAGACACCGGCGACCTCTCGCGGCTTGCCCTGGCAACGAGGTCCCGCGTCCTTCAGGGATGGCCTCGCAAGCCCCGGACTCGCCGCGTGCTCGACCGGATCACCGGCACCGGCATTTTCGGTATCAGGCCGGCGCTCAGCAGCTGATGATCCGAGGGCCCGTGCCAGCGACCTGCTCAGCACCGGACCCGGATCAGGACGGACGCGACGTGGAGTACGGCCTGGTAGCCGATGGCGAGTTCGTCCGTCCGCAGGGCCAGGCCGCCGAATTTTGAGCCGACCGTGCTGCTGGTGGGCCTTGCGCTTCTGACCTGCGGTGGTTCGTCTGCGCTGTCCGAGGTCGATGGCCGTCGCCGTCGCCGGCCTTGTCGTTCGATAGTTTCCGATATATCGTTGACGCATCGCGACAGATCAACGATGGAAGGAGCGTAGAGATGCGTTCACACGGACACGAGTTCGGGCCGGGGCACTGCGGGCCCGGGCATCACGGTCGAGGCGAGGGTGACGGTCGTCGGGCCGCTTTCGGGCCGTTCGGGCCGCCCTTCGGTGGCGGCCCCTTCGGAGGCGGGCGCGGGCGGGGCGGCGGTAGGGGACGGGCGCGGCGCGGTGACGTGCGGGCCTCGATCCTGGCCCTGCTGAAGGATCGCCCGATGCACGGTTACGAGATGATCCAGGAGATCGGTGAGCGCAGCGGCGGGGCCTGGCGGCCCAGCCCGGGCTCCGTCTATCCGACGCTCCAGCTGCTGGAGGACGAGGGTTTGATCGTCAGCGCCAGCGAGGGCGGCAAGAAGCTGTTCACGCTCACCGAATCCGGGCGGAGCGAGGCCGAGAACGGCCCCGAGGCTCCGTGGGAAGAGGCCGGGCGTGGCGTGGACTGGGAGGGTGTCAACGAGATCCGGCAGGCCGGATTCGGCCTGATGGAGGCGTTCGGGCAGGTCTGGAAGACCGGCTCCGCCGATCAGCGGCAGAAGGCGCTGACGGTCATCAACGACGCGCGCAAGAAGCTCTACCTGATCCTCGCCGATGAGCACTGAGCACTGAGCACTGAGGCACTGGGCGTCGAGTGCTTGGTGCTGAGCAAGCCGGCCAGCGTGAAAGCGGGCCGTGCGCGCGAGGCCCCGCAGGATGACTCCGCGGGGCCTCGCGCATGTCGCGCGGGCGTGCGGTCAGGAGGTGACGAGCCCGCCGAGCTTGCGCAGCGACTCCTGGAGCGCCGCCGTCGCGGAGTCCTTGAGCTTGCCGCCCATCAGCGAGACCGCCGCGCCGGTGAACTCCCCGTCGATGCGCATCGTCGTGGCCTCGCCCTGCGGGGTGAGGGAGTACCGCATGAGCAGGTTGACCCCCATCGGGCCCTTGCCCCGGGTCGCCAGGAGGCGGCCCTCCTCCAGTCCGTCGACCGTCCAGGTCACCTCGGCCGGGAAGCCCATGAGCTTCATGTTCTCCTCGTAGGTGGCCGCGAGCTCCAGTTCGGCGGGGCCGCCCCGGGGGAAACTGGTGTGGGTGGCGTTCCACTCCCCGTACGACGAGAAGTCCGTCAGGCGACCCCAGACCTTCTCGGCGGGTGCCTCGATGCGTGCCTCGGCGCTGACTTCGGCCATGCGACCACCCCTGGTTCGTCCGGTTCCGGTGTCGCGGAAGGTAGCGGGGGCCGCGGCAACATTCAATACTGATGAACCGTCAGATCTGTTGGGGCTGTCTGTTCCGCCAGATTTCCGCCGCGTCGAACCTGTCCGACGCGCGAGGGTGGGGGCCCTCGTCGTGGCAGTGGAAGGCCGACCAGAAGAGGTCGGCGGGCAGGGCGTCGTCGGGTGCGTACACGCGGTAGACGTACTGCAGCCCGTCCTGGGCGAGCAGCGCGACCATCCAGAACACCCGTACCTCCCCTCCCGTCCCCGCCGTGTGCGTACGGCGTGAGGGACGTGCGCGCGGGGTCTGTGGTTGCCGCGGGGGCGTGAGATGCAAGGCGGCGCGCGCTCCGGACCGTGATGGTTGTGCCGTTCGACGCGATCTCATCCGCAAGGATGACGGACCGCTCCGGTGTCCCCAACTTCGGTGGGATGCCCAATGGGTCGCTCCGGGGATGTCCTTCGGCCGTGGGACTGATGGGGTAGAGGTGTGCAAAACCGGACGCCTCGCATGCCTGACCAGCCCGCACCGATCCACGCCGAGAACGATGCCCGCTTCACCGTGGAACTGGCATCGGTGCTCAACGGTGCGCGCAGGCGCGCGCTGCGCGACGGTGACCGGCAGATCGACACCGCCCACCTGCTGCATTCGCTGATCGAGGCCGACCCCGAGGTCCGCGAGGCCTTCGACGGCGGGCCCCAGTTGGCCAGAGTGCTCGGCTATCTCGTCCAGCGCAGCATCGGCTACGGGCTCCGCTGGCAGGGCTCCGTCGAGGACTCCGGCGCCGTTCCGGTGGTGCGCGACCCGGCGGTCGACGGCTGGTCGCCCTCGGCCCTCGCCGCGATGGAGGGCGCGCTGTGCCGTGCGGCGTCGCGCGGCGAAGCGCGCGCGGCCGGCCTCGATCTGCTCGCCGCCCTGGCGGCCGACCCCGAGTGCCGGGCGGTCGAGGTGCTCGCCCGTGGGGGCGTGGACGCGCGGTGGCTGGCGGACCGGGTGGCCGTGCTCACGGCCGAGGGGACGCGTCACGCCTGAGCCGCGCGGTGTGGGTCGCCCCGTGGGTCGCCCTGGGTGAGCCGCCCCGTGACGGTGCCGCGCAAGCCCCTTCCCGTCGTCGCGGCCGCGGTGCCGTCTCGACAGGTGTCACGGGGATGACGGTGCTGTCGACTGCTGCCATGATGTGCCGATGCAAGCGTCTTCGGGATTCCAGGGCAGAAGTGCCGGGCTGGGCCTCGCGCTGGTCTCGGCCTTCGCGTTCGGCGGTTCGGGTGTGGCGGCCAAGCCGCTGATCGAGGCGGGGCTCGACCCGCTGCACGTGGTCTGGCTGCGCGTCGCGGGCGCCGCCGTCTTCATGCTCCCGGTCGCCTGGCGCCACCGGAATCTCGTACGGGAACGCCCCGCGCTGCTGGCCGGGTTCGGCCTGTTCGCGGTGGCCGGGGTCCAGGCCTTCTACTTCGCCTCCATCTCCCGCATCCCGGTCGGTGTGGCGCTCCTGGTGGAGTATCTGGCGCCCGCGCTGGTCCTCGGCTGGGTCCGCTTCGTGCAGCGCAGGCCCGTCACCCGGGCCGCCGCGGTCGGCGTGGTGCTGGCGGTGGGCGGCCTGGCGTGTGTCGTCGAGGTCTGGTCCGGGCTCAAGTTCGACCTGCTCGGCCTGCTGCTGGCCCTCGGCGCGGCCTGCTGCCAGGTCGGCTACTTCGTCCTCTCCGACCACGGCGGGCAGGACGGCCGGGACGGCGGGGGCAAGCACGCCGAGCCTCCGCACCCCGTTGGCGTCATCGCGTACGGTCTCCTCGTCGGCGCGGCCGTCCTCACCGTCGTCGCCCGCCCCTGGGGCATGGACTGGTCGCTGCTCGGCGGCAGCGCGGCCATGAACGGCAACGAGGTGCCCGCCTGGCTGCTGCTCGGCTGGATCGTGCTGCTCGCCACCGTGCTCGCGTACGCCACCGGGGTCGTCTCCGTCCGGCTGCTCTCGCCCCAGGTGGCCGGGGTCGTCGCCTGCCTCGAAGCGGTCATCGCCACCGGCCTGGCCTGGGTGCTCCTCGGCGAGCACCTCTCCGCGCCGCAGCTCATCGGCGGATTCGTGGTCCTGACCGGCGCGTTCATCGCCCAGTCCGCCGCGCCGAAGCCTCCGTCGGGTCCCGTCGCCTCCGGCGTCGGCGTGGGCACGGTGGCCGGGGCCGTCGAGGGCGAGTTGTCCGGCGACCGGGCCCCGCATTAGTGTGACGGCCATGCATCTGACTGTGCTGCCGCCCCCTGCCGCCTAGCGCGGGCGGCCACTCCTGACGAAGACCGGGCTCGGGCAGTCCCCGAGCGGCTCGTCGCTGCCCGCGTGCGGAGCCGAGCGACCTGCCATCCCGTCCTCCTCTGGAGAAGTCACATGTCCATCCCTGTTGCCTCCGTGCTGCCCGTCGGGCGGAGCATGCTGTACCTGGTCGTCGCCGGAGTCGCCTGGGGCACCGCCGGCGCGGCGGCGTCCCTGATCTTCCGGGTCAGCGATCTCGGCCCCCTCGCGCTGTCCTTCTGGCGCTGCGCGGGCGGCCTCCTCCTGCTCGCCGGCGCGCTCGCCCTGCGCCCCCGCCGGGCGCCCCGGGAGGCCGAACCCCGGCGTCGCCGGCTGCTCCGGATCCTCGGTACCGGCATCGGTCTCACCGTGTTCCAGAGCGCGTACTTCGCGGCGGTCGAGGTCACCGGACTCGCGGTCGGCACCGTCGTCACGCTCGGCGCCGGGCCCGTCCTGATCGCCGTCGGGGCGCGTCTGCTGCTGGGCGAACGCCTCGGCCGGGGCGGCCTGGCCGCCGTGACCGGTGCGTTGACCGGGCTCGTCGTGCTGGTCCTGGGCGGCGAGGGCGGCGACGTCGTGCCGGCCGGCGTGCTGCTCGCGCTGCTTTCCGCCTCCGGGTACGCGGCCATCACGGTGCTCACCCGTCTGCTCGGGCGGGACGGCGGCGGCGGTGACGCGCTGACCACCAGCGCCTGGGCGTTCGGCATCGGAGCGGTGGGCCTGCTGCCCATGGCCATGGCCGAGGGACTGGTGCCGCACACCGCCGAGACGGGGCAGGTGCTGTGGTTGCTGGTCTACGTGGCCGCGGTTCCCACGGCGCTCGCCTACGCGCTGTACTTCGCCGGGGCGGCCGCCGTCCGATCGGCCACCGTCTCCGTGATCATGCTGCTGGAGCCGGTGAGCGCGGCCGTCATCGCGGTGACCGTCCTGCGGGAGCGGCTGACGGCGGCCACGGTCCTCGGCACGCTGCTCCTGCTGACCGCCGTGGCCGGACTGGCCCTCGCGGAGACGCGCGGCGCGGCGGCCCGCCGGAGGGAGGCGCCGGCGGTGTGACGGGCCCGGCCCGGTGGGGGCCGCGGTGGAGGTCGCGGCAGCCACGGCTGCCGCGACCGGGTTCAGAGCGCGGACAGGTAGTCCGGTACGGCGATGGCCGGATCCAGGTCGTCCGCGGGGACCGGCGCTCCATAGCCCCGCGTGAGCGGCACGATGCCGGTCCAGTGAGGGAGGGAGCTGTCCTCGGGCTCGTCGTTGGGCCCGCCGGTGCGGACCTTCGCGGACACCTCGTTCAGGTCCAGCCGGATCACCGCCGTCGCGGCGAGCTCCTTGGCGTCGGCGGGCCGGGAGTCGTGGGAGCGGCCGGGCACGACCTGCTCCACGATCGCGTCCAGGGCGAGGCGGCGCTCCTCGGGGTCGGTCACCGTCACGGCCGTGCCGTGCACCACCACGGAGCGGTAGTTCATCGAGTGGTGGAAGGCGGACCTGGCCAGGACGAGGGCGTCGACATGGGTGACCGTCAGGCAGACCGGCAGGCCGGGGTCCGCGCTCTTCGCCGTCCTCAGCGGTCGCGAGCCCGTCGAACCGTGGACGTACAGCCGCTCTCCTATCCGGCCGAAGAGGGTCGGCAGGACGACCGGGGCGCCGTCGCGCACGAAACCCAGGTGGCAGAGGTAGGCATCGTCGAGGATGGAGTGGACCAGCTCGCGGTCGTAGGAGGCGCGCTCCTTGGACCGGGTGGGTACCGTGCGGTCGGTGGGCAGGTAGGGGGCGGCGACGCCGGAGCCCGTGTCGTCGGGCGTTGCGGTGTGCTGCATTTGCTGACTCCATTGCACTAGTGCATACTGTTGTTTGTGCTAGGAGAGTATCGGATCAGTGGGCGGCGTGCGGCGGAGATCGCCGCCAGTGTGGAGCGCGGAGTCGGCTCCGGAGACCTTCCGCCGGGCCATGTGCTGCCCCCCATGCGGGAGTTGGCGGCGCGTCTGGAGGTCAACCCCAATACGGTGGCCGCCGCCTACCGGACGCTGCGCGAGCGCGGCGTGATCGAGACGGCGGGCCGGCGGGGGAGCCGGGTGCGTCCGGCCCCGGCCAGCACGCCGCGCGGGTCGCTGCGCATCGAGGCGCCTCCGGGCGTACGGGACCTCGGCGAGGGCAATCCCGACCCGGAGCTGCTGCCCGACCTCGGGCCGGCGCTCGCCGTGGCGGCCGCGGCCGACGCGGAGAGCCATGGTCTGTACGGGCAGGCCTCGGTGGTCGCGGAGTTCGCCGCGTACGCCCGTGCCGCGATGGACGCCGACGGGGTGCCCGCCGGGCCGGTCGCGGTGACGTCCGGAGCGCTGGACGCGATCGAGCGGGTTCTCGCGGCGCACCTGAAGCCGGGCGACGCGGTGGCGGTGGAGGACCCCGGCTGGGGCAGCGTGCTCGACCTCGTACCGGCGCTCGGGCTGCGCGCCGTCTCGGTCGGCGTGGACGACTCCGGTCCGCTGCCCGCGGAGGTGGAGCGGGCGCTGCGAGCCGGGGCGCGGGCCCTCGTCGTCACCGATCGGGCGCAGAACCCGACCGGCGCGTCCCTGGACGCGCCGCGCGCCCGGGAGCTGCGCGCGGTCCTGGGGCGCCACCCGGACGTGCTGCTGATCGAGGACGACCACGGGCACGCCATCGTCGACCTGCCGCTGCACCCGCTGGCCGGGGTGACGGCCCACTGGGCGTTCGTCCGCTCCGCGGCCAAGGCGTACGGCCCCGATCTGCGGGTCGCCACGCTCACCGGGGACGCCGTCACGGTCGACCGGGTGGCGGGGCGGCAGCGGCTCGGGCCCGGCTGGGTCAGCCGGCTGCTCCAGCGCGCCGTGCTCCACCTGTGGACCTCGGGCGCTGTCGACACCCCTGCGGTGTCCCGGTCCTACGGTGATCGGCGGGACGCGCTCATCCATGCGCTGGCGGAGCGGGGCGTGAGCGCCCGGGGCCGCAGCGGGATGAACGTGTGGGTACCCGTGAGCGATGAGACCGGAGCGGTCGCCCGGCTGCTCCATGCGGGCTGGGCCGCGGCCCCGGGCGCCCGCTTCCGACTGGACACGCCCCCGGGGGTGCGGCTCACCGTCTCCCCGCTGACGGCGGCGGACATCGGGCCCCTGGCGGACGCGGTGGCGGCCGCCGCGGGTCCGGCGCGGCCGGTCAGCTACGGCTGAGACCGGCGGCGTCCGCACCCGGCGGGGCCGCTCGGTCCGCCGCGGGCTCCGGAGCGGCGACGGCCAAGGCTCGCGTGGGCTCCGGTGCGGTGGCGGCCGGGGTTCCCGCGGGATTCGGACCGGCGGCGACCCGTGCTCCCGCGGGCTCCGGCGCCGCGGCGGGGCGCGCCCGGCTCTGGGTGAGGGCCGCCCCGACGAGGACGATCGCGGCTCCGACCGGAGTGTTCCAGCTCAGCTGTTCGCCGAGCAGCGCGACGCCCGCCGCCGTCGCGATCACCGGGATGAAGTACGTGACCATCTGGGCCGTCGTCGGGCCGACCTCCTGGACCAGGCCGTACTGGAGCAGCAGCGCGAGGCCCGTGCCCAGTGTGCCCAGGGCGAGCACCGAGAGGGTCGGGAGCAGGGGGAAGGATGTCGGCGCCGAGGTGAACATCGGTGTCACCACCGCCAGTTGCAACGTGCCGAGGAAGAGCTGGCTGCCCGTCAGCGCCAGCGTCGACGACCCCGTTCCGGCCAGGGTGCGGCGGACGTAGATCCAGCCGACCGGGTAGCAGAACGAGGCGAGCAGCGCCATGCCCGTACCCGGCAGGTCCAGGCCGGAGAAGCCCTGCCAGGCGCCCAGCACCGTGAGGACGCCGAGGAAGCCGACGCCGAGACCGGCCACCCGGCGGCGGGTCGGGCGGTCCTCCGACAGGGCGACCACCGAGAGTGCCATGCCCCAGAGCGGCGAGGTGGCGTTGCAGATCCCGGCCAGCGTCGAGGGGATCGTCAGCTCCGCGTAGGAGAAGAGCGAGAACGGCAGCGCGTTGAGGAGGAACGCCGCGACCGTCAGGTGCCCCCAGGTCCGGGCGGAGCGCGGCAGCCGGTCACGGCGCATCGCCATGGCGGCGACCAGGACCGCCGTACCGGCCAGCAGCCGGCCGAAGGTGACCTGGAACGGGGCGTAGCCCTCGGTCCCGACCTTGATCAGCAGAAAGCTGAACCCCCAGATGAGCGAGAGTCCCACGAACCGGATGCGCCAGTCGAGGGCAGGGCGCCGCGCGGCCGGCGCGGTCGGGGCGGACGGAGGAGGCGGCGGGGGAGGTGCTGACGCCGGGACCGTGGCCCTCGGCTCGCAGGGAGCGCTCATGAGGTCCACCCTGGCGAAGATGATGTCTTAGGACAAGTGAATCCTTCTTCGCTCGATCGCGTAGCATCGCTTACATGTTGAACCTGGAGCGGCTGCGCACGCTGGACGCCCTCGCCCGCCACGGCTCGGTGAGCGGGGCGGCCGACGGGCTGCACGTCACGACGTCGGCGGTCTCCCAGCAACTGGCGAAGCTGGAGCGCGAGGTGGGGCAGCGGCTGCTCGCCCGAAACGGCCGCGGCGTCCGCCTCACCGATGCCGGCCGACTGCTCGCGGACCACGCCGCGCGGATCCTGTCGCAGGTGGAGCTGGCCCAGTCCGACATCGAGGCGCAGCGCGGCGAGGTCGTCGGCGAGGTGCGGATCTGTGCCTTCCCGACCGCGGCCCGCGGGCTGTTCCCCGCGATGCTCACCTCCCTGCGAGCGGACCACCCCGACCTCACCGTCCGCACCCGGGAGCTGGAGCCCGAACAGGGGCTGCGCGAGGTGCTCCGCGGCGATGTGGACCTGGCCGTCGTGCTCGACTGGAGCAACAAGCGGCTGCCCGTGCCCGGCGGGCTGGCCAAGGCCGAACTCCTGGACGACGCGCCGGACATCGCCATGCCGGCCGGACATCCGCTGGCGGACCGTGACGTGGTGGAGCTGGAGGACTTCGCGGACGACGAGTGGGTGTCCTGGCCCGAGGGCGAATTCTGTTACGAGTGGCTGATGTTCACCCTGCGTTCCCGGGGCATCGAGCCCCGCATCGCCCACCTGGCAGGTGAGCACCACACGCAACTCGCGCTGATCGCGGGCGGGTTCGGTGTCTGTGTGGCTCCGCGGCTGGGGCGCGGCCCGGTCCCCGAGGGCGTGCGACTCGTGCCGGTGCGGCAGACCGTGCGGCGGCACGTCCACGCGGTCTGGCGCACGGACGCGGACCGTCGGCCGTCGGTCCGCGCCGCGGTGGAGGCGCTGCGGACGGCGGGCGCGGGCGTGAGTGCGGGCGCGGCGGCGGCCGGCGGTTGAGCCCCGGAGGCCGGGGCCGGGGCTCAGCCGGGCCGCGCCTCTGTACGCGGGCCGCGCCTCGGTTCGCGGGTGCTCGCCCCGGGTTCGCGCGGGCTCAGGCGAGACCGGCGAGCTTGCGGAAGTCCCAGGAGGTGATCGTCTCCGGGGCGATCCGCAGCCAGGCGTGCCGTCCGTCGTGCGGCATCTGCGTCATGCCGAAGTACTTCACGGGGAACAGCCTCTCCGGTTCCACGAGTTCGGGGCAGGGCTCGCCCGTGCGGGGCGCCTCGCCGACGAACTCCGCCCGGCCGGTGAGCTCCACGCCGCGCAGCTCCTCGTACCCCTCGCCGTCGTCCACGACCACGGCGATCCTGGCGTCACCGCGCAGCTGGGACCAGCGCAGGCTGCGCGTGATGGAGTACAGCCAGAGGGAGCGGCCGTCCCAGACGAACCACAGGGCGCCGACGTGCGGGGCGCCGTCGGGGCCGAGCGTCGCCACCCGACAGGTGCGCTGTTCGCCGAGGTAGGCGTCGCGCTCCCCGGGCGTCATCATGATCCGGCGGCCTCGTCGCTGGGTGTCGGTCATGGCCGCCCTCTCCTGGGATCTCCTGGAATCTGACTGTGTGTCAGAAATCATGGACGCTCTTCCTTCATGGCGCAATGGCCGCTACTCTCGCGCGCCCCGTGCGTCCACAGGAGTCCGTCCGCGTGAGCCCGTCCTCCCGGGCGGGGGACACCGGAAAGGGAGGAGCGCCCATGCCGTCGAAGCCATCACAGGAGCGGCTCACCGAACTGCTCGACCCCGCCACCACCGTCCTGCTGACCGTCGAGTGCCAGCAGGGCGTCGTGGGGCCGGACAGCGCCCTGCCCGAACTCGCCGCCGCAGCCCGCTCGTCGGGCGCGCTCGCCAACATCGCCCGCCTCGTCGCCGCCGCCCACGGGAGCGGAGTGCAGGTGATGCACGCGGTCGCCGAGAGCCGGCCCGACGGTCGCGGCGGAAACCACAACGCCCGGCTCTTCCGCGCTGCCGCCCGGCTGCCCGTCCAGCAGCACACCGGCAGCACCGCCGTCCGGGTCGCGGCCCCCATCGAGGTGGCCGAGGAGGACCTCGTCGTCCGCCGGCTGCACGGCCTCTCGCCGCTGGCCGGCACCGACGTCGACCCGCTGCTGCGCAATCTCGGCTGCCGGACGCTCGTCGTCACCGGCGTATCGGCCAACATCGCGATCCCCAACGCCGTCTTCGACGCGGTCAACCTCGGCTACACGGCCGTCGTACCGGCCGACGCCATCGCGGGGGTGCCCGCCGAGTACACCTCCGCGATGGTCCGCAACACGCTCGCCCTGGTCGCCACCGTCACCACCACGGACGCCGTACTCGTCGGCTGGAAGCGACCGCGCAGGCGGAGGGCGGGGCGGGGAGCGGTCACGCCAGCCTGATCGAGTCGCCCTCGACGGTGATCTCACGGGCGGGCAGCGGCCGGGTGGCGGGCCCGCCGGTCGGGCTGCCCGTGGCGGCGTCGAACGTGGAGTTGTGGCAGGGGCACGTGATCGCGCCGTTCGCGACGTCCTTGACCGCGCAGCCCTGATGAGTGCAGCCGAGAACGCCTTGAACTCGCCCGGCTGCGGCTGGGTCACCACGACCTTCTGCGCGGCGAAGACCACCCCGCCGCCCTCCGGGATGTCCGCGGTCGCGGCGAGCACCTCCCCGCCCTTCCCGCCGCCGCTCCCGGGCTGCTCGACCCTGTCCGCGCCTCCCGATCCGTCCGATCCGCCGCACGCGGTGAGGGCCGCAGCCGCTCCGACCGCTCCCACCGCGGCGACGACCGTGCGGCGTCCGAGGAGGCTCCGGTTCTCCTGCGTTGCGCTCATCGCGGCATTCCCTTCGTCGGTCTTCTCGCCGGTCTTCCCGGATCGGGCTCCGGCGCCACCGCCTCCCACCGCTACCCGTCCGCCCAGCGCACCTACACCGTGCAGCTGACCGTCACGGACCGGGGCGGCCGCAGCGGCACGACCTCCCGTCAGGTCTCCTGCTACGCCTTCTCCGGCGGCCGGCCGCTCTGCTTCGCCGGCTGACGGCCGTACGCGCGGAACTCCGCGAGCCGCCGCGGACCCGGAAGTCCCCCCGGGCCCGCGGCGGTTCCGCCGTACGCCGGTGGGCGGCCCGTCAGGCCTTACGGAGGCGGGCGACGATCCCGTCCAGGTCCCGCTGGAAGAGGTCGGGGCGGACGAAGTGACCGCCGGGCACCTCGTGCCACTCGTGCCCGATGCCTGCCGAGCCGAGCCGTTCGCGGAACTCCCGCTGCCCGGCCAGGACTTGCGTCTCGTTGACCGTGTCGAACCAGTTGACCGGGTCGGGGCTGGTGCCGGCGGCCAGGAACACGCGCTTGTTCCGGTAGCTCTCGACGCGCTGGACCGGGTTGTCGGCGCTGACCCTGGCCTCGTCCCACAGCGGTGCACCGTAGACCGTGGCGCCGCCCAACTCCACAGCGGCGGAGGAGAGGTTGGCCCAGTGGACGACGAGCCCGCCGTCGCGTCGCAGACTGGCCGGTCCGGAGTGGGAGCTGACCGAGGCGAAGTGCCCGTAGTACTTGGCCGCGTACTTCAGCGCCCCGAAGCCCCCCATCGAGAACCCGGAGACCGCCCGGCCGTCGTACTCGGCGTACGTACGGAAGTTGGCGTCGACCCACGGGAGCAGCTGCGCGATGTGGAAGGTCTCCCAGTCGCGGGGGCCGACGTTGGAGCCGACCGGGTTCGAGTACCAGCCCGCGGAGCCGCCGTCGGGCATCACGACGATGATCGGCTTCCCGGCGGTCCAGGCGCGGATGCCCATCCGGTCGAACGTGATGAAGTCCTGGCCGGTGCCACCCCCGTGGAACAGATACAGGACCGGGTACCTGCGCCCGCCGGTGTGGTAGCCGTCCGGAAGCAGGACGTTGACGCCCGGGTCCCAGCCGATCGCGTCGGTCGCGAAGCGGAAGTAGCGCATACGGGGATCGCGCTCGTCGCGGTCCACGACGCGCAGGCCGAAGCCGTCGCCCACGGCGTGTGCGGCGGATGCCGAGGACAGGACGCCTGCCGCGCCGAGTGCCGTCGTCGCGGTCAGTCCGGCGGCGGCTTTCATGACGCCTCTGCGGGTGGGCCGTTGCGTGTTCAACGTGACCTCCTGGTCAGGGGGAGTGGGGTCGCGGGCGGAGTCGGACGGAATCAGACGGAGTCAGGCGGAGTAGCCCTTCGGCGGGATCAGGGTGGCCAGCTGGTCGAAGGAGATCCAGTAGATCTGGTTGCCGCCGAAGGACGCGGGGTCCGCGATGAGCACGGTGCGGTCGACCGCGTCGTAGCCGAAGACGGTGAAGTAGTGGTAGATCGTCTGCTCCGGGGGGTAGCCGGGCGGCTGGTTGCCGGGAGGGGCGACGATGTTGGCGACCAGCGGATGGTCGCGGTCGATGTCGTACACGATGTCGTGCCACAGGAGGTCCCGCTGTCCCTGGGTGGGCGGGTCGTCCGGCATCTCCTTGGTCTCGTACCAGCCGCCGCCGAGCCGTGCGTTCAGCACGGCGGTGACCTGGCCGATGTGGTCGGTGCCCGCCTCGGTCGTGCCGAGCTGCGCGGCCAGCTCGCCCTGGCTCGGCGCGGCGGTCCGGGCGGAGAGCGCGATGCGCGTCGCGGCGGGGCCGCACCAGTAGCCGGTCTCCTGGACCTGGTAGTCGATCTCCAGCCAGCGGGCGGCGCCCGTGCGCCCGGCGGCGACCCGCAGCCGGGTTCCCGGCCCGTCGTACCCGGAGGCGAGGGCCGTTCCGGCCGCCGAGTCGTGGGCCCGCACATCGACGACCGGGACGGCGGGGGCGGGCGACGCCTGAGCGGTGCCGGGGAGGAGAAGTGCTCCGAGGGTGAGTGCGGCGACCGTGCTGGGGACGAGTCTCGCGCGCATGAGGGCTCCTGTGGGGGACGGGGCCGTACGGGGACATCGGCGCGGGGACGGCAGTGGGGGCCGTCCGGCCGGGTGCGGTGGCAGGAGACAGCGTGAGGTCCCGGCCGAGCCGGGCACAAGCGGTGTAAGCCCAGGCTTACGGGTGCGGTTCGCCGTCCGGCCCGGGACCGGAGCGGCGGTCCTCCGCGGCCAGCAGCGCACGCCCCTCGGCGGTCGCGAAGTGAAAGGCGCGGCCTGCCGTGCGGACGGTGGTGGTCAGCCCTGCCGCGCGCAGGACGTTCATGTGCTGGCTGACCGCCGGGTGGGTCACCTGGAGCATCCGGGCCGCCTCCACGGTGGAGCAGCCGGCACGGGTCGCCCGTAACAGGTCCGCACGGGTCTGCCCGAGGAGGCGGCCGAGGGCGCCCCGGCCCGTCGCCGGTCCTGTCGCCGCCGTGGGCCGGGCCCAGTCGGCCGTGTGGTGGATGGGGTGGACCAGAACGGGCGGCAGGCCGCCGTCCGCGAGGGTGGTCGGGGTCGGCCAGCAGAAGAACGACGGCTGGAGCACCAGCCCCCGCCCGTCCAGCCGCAGCCGCTGTTCGACCGGATAGGTGACCTCCAGCACGGGCGGCCGCCAGCGGACGTCGGGCCCGAGCCCGGCCAGCAGCGCCTCGGTGCCGCCGTCCATCAGGTGCCGTGTCCGCAGCGCCCGGTCCGCCTCCAGGGCCGCGCGGACGTACGGCCAGTGCGGCACGAGCGCTTCCGCCTGGTAGGCGTGGAGCGCCTCGCCCAGCCGTGCGAGCGCGTCGGTGTCGCCCTCGGCCAGGGAGGCGGCCCAGCCGGGCAGCCGCGTCGACCCGGCCAGCCGGGTCAGCTCCGCACGCAGCCTCGTCCGCGGTGTCCCGAGCAGGGTGTCGACGGAGGCCCGGAGTGTGGTGCGGGCGCCCGCGGTGGGGGTGAGGAAGTCGGGGGAGTAGCCGCGGGGCGGCAGCAGCGGGGCGAGCAGGCGACGGCTCTCCGGGAGCCGGGGCCGCGCCCAGCGGCGCCACGCGCCGAAGACCCGTTCCCCGTCCGTCCGTTGCAGGGTCTGCACGCTGTTGGTGATCTCCCACAGGAAGTCCGGCCCCCGGGCCACCCTGACCCGCGTCAGGTCCTCGGGCGTGAAGTGGATCCGTAACATGGACGCTCCATCGGAAGGCGGGGCCGGCCACCGCACCCGCGGGCCGCCGTGCCACCACCGGCGGGGAACAGGCCACTACCCGCCCTCGCGACGGGATATGCCGCGCCACCGACCTCGCCGACTCCGCCGACTGCTCTTCGCGCCTGTGCGGAGCTTGGCCGCTGCCCTGTTCGCGGCGCTCAGCCCCACGCCGCGTCGAGCCGCCTCCGCATCCAGGTGACGCGCTCGGCGATCGGCCGCCTACGGAGATCGATGACGGGGCGGGTGAACTCCCGCAGGAAGGAGTTCCCGGGGTCGTCCGACACGACGTCATCGGCGCGCACGATCACCGGAAACCCGGACAGAGCAGGGTCGTCCGGTGTGAGGGGCTCGCCGAGCTGTGGCACCTCGCCGGCCCAGAACTCCGGGTTGCCGAAGGGATCTACAGGCTTCTCCAGTATGACGACGCTGTCGTCGGCGCGCCCCAACTCTTCGATCAGTTCGAGTTCCTGCAGCAGGGCAGGGGTTTTCTCGCCCGCCCAGACGACGATGCGCTCGGCGAGGGCGATGAGCACGCGCACGCTGTCCAGCCAGCCGTCGTCAGGGAGGTACAGGAACCGCTTGAGCTTCATGTGGACGCCGAGCAGGGAATCGATCTGGCTGTCTATCCCGAACGCGGCCGCCTTGGTGTTGGCGACCTGCACGATGTCAGTGATCTCCGCCAGCTGGTTCAGTATGCGCTGGCCATTCGTGAAGCGGATGGTTCGGACATAGTTCTCCGGACCTGTCTGCTCGAATATCTGATTGCGCTGGGAGCTGGCGAAGGAGGTCTCCGTGAGGTCGAAGTTGCGTAGCAGCAGAACCGTGGGGTCTCCCGTACACGCGGATCTCCGGACGAGATTCGCCGTCGCGTGATGGATCTGTCCGGCCAACCGGATGTGCTGGGCATCGTAGTCTCGCGGGACGCCGGTCGTCCCTTCCGGGTCGTGACGCCCCGTTCGCCGAGCTTCCCGCATCATCGCGTCCAAGAACTCGGTCTTGAACTCCGGTTGCGGGAAACTCACCCTGTGCAGGACGTTCAGCGCATGTCGAGCTAGGGAAACCTGCTCGCGCAGCGTGGGGTTTTCGGTCTCGGCAACGTTCACTGCGAACAATTCGACGATGCGCGCATAGGTGAGTCCGGCCGCCGGCTCCTCGCCGATTTCCATACAGCTGATTGCTCTGTTCGTCATGGTGGCGGCGACGTTCCCGCGCAGCCAGGTGTCGTTGCTCGACTCCCAGCGCTCGATGATCTCGTCGCAGACTGCGATGCTCGCTCGCGTGCGCTGCTGGTGGTTGTGGGTATCTCTGCCGAGGGTGAGGAGCGTGCTGAGGTCCATCAGCGCTCTACAGATCAGCCGTTCCGTCTCGGTCTCTCCTCCGCGGGGTACCGAGTCGACCATGCGCCTGAGAGAGTCTGTCGCGTGTGCGTACAGCTCGGGCACCAGACCTGCGTCACGGTAGAGTTCGACGGCTCCGGAGATGGTCTGTAGCGCGAGGCTGCCACCATGGGGCGCGTAGAGTCCGACAAGCCAATCGGTCAGAATGAGCGAGTCGTCGAACCGGCCAAGAGCAATGCAGCGTTCTATGGTCGCGGCGACGGTCATGCAGTGCGCCAGATCGTCGTCGGGCGCCGGTCCGAGCTCATGGGCGAGCGCCGGAAACGTACGCATCAGCCAATGATGGAACTCCGCATCCGCGTCGGCCTGCATCGCCGCCTGCTGTCGTGCCACGTCCCATCGAGCCAGAATGTTGTCCGCAGTCGTTTCCATGTCGAATTCGGGCAAGGCGATCAACTCCTTCTGGGCCTGGCGCCCCGATGGTCCCGCGCCCTCGGGTCGCCCGAGCACCGAGAGCGTAGAGGCAGGTCACGCGGCCAGTGCGCCGCCCAGCAGAAGCAGATGTGCCGCGACGAACACCAGGGGCACGAGGCGCTCGGACGTCCCCAACTCGGCGTAGCGCTTGCGCCGGCCGACGATCGGGTCGCGGCGCAGGGCTTCCCACTCGTCCGCGAAGATCTTGACCGGGAGGCGCTCCTCGATCTTGTTGATGCCCTTGAACTTGGCGGTGTTGAGGTCCCGGTAGCTGCGAAGCTGGAGCCACCAGGTGGCGGACAGGGTCACTCCGGCCAGCGCCACCGCGAGCGCCGCCCACCAGGAGGACTCGGAGAGCTCCGGGAATCCGAAGCCGACGAGGCCCACGAACGCGGTCTGGACGGACAGGAAGAAGGCGTTGGCGGTCCCTCGGCGCGCGGAGACGCGGTCGGCCATCTCCACGGCGAGCTTGTAGAGCTCAAGGATCTCCGTGATCTCCGTGCGATGGCCCGGATCGTTGTGATGGTCCGGTTCGTGAGGCGTTGTCACCGGTGGCCCCCGGCAGGTGCTTCGGGATGGGGCCACGCCGATGCGCGGAGTCCGTGGGACGTCTCCTTGATCGCCCCGTCATGCAGACCGAAGGGCGAGTCGGGCCTCTTCGGCTGCTCTATCAGGAGGCCCTTGAGCGTCTTGTCGTAGTCGAAACCGCCACAACCGACTAACACACGCTTCCGCATCGGTGCTCCCTACTCCAGGTGGACGTACCTGCGCGCATCGTAGGGGGCGCCATCGACGAACAGAAAGGATCCCAGGGCATGTGGACTCCCTGGCATCTCCCCAGAGCCGTTCGCGCGCGGATTTCGTGCCCAGCCCCTCCGGAGACGGTCGTGCTGCGCAAGGTTGAAGAGACGGGTGACCTGGAAAAGTGTGGGAAGAGGTCGAGCGACCCGTTATGTCACGCCCTGTGAGCGTCCGTCGGACAGGCCGGGCGAACCCGCCCCTCACCCGGCACCACCCAGCCAAGAATCCCCATGCTCTAGCCGTTGACCAGGACATACACCGATGTCCGCCTGGAGTCCTAGGGCGTGTTTCGAAAGTCCCGCCTGCTCGGCGACGCCTGGCACTTCCCCAAGCTCTCGGCTTCGCTCGAGCAGGGGAGGCCCCATCCCTCGCCGCGTTGTCGGGATCACCCCGATACATCCAGTATCGGGGCGACCCTCCGCCTTGCGATCGCACGCACCAGACGCCGCCGAGCCCGCCCTCCGGGCGGACGGCGCTACTTTCGAAACACGCCCTAGTCGGCCCCAGCCTTAAGCGGCCGACCGAACGCGTCCCGGAGCGTACCGGCCTGCCTCAGCCGGTGCCGTCCTGCACCGGATAGTTGATGACGACCAGACCGCCGGTGGCGTAGTTGACGACATCGGCGGCCACCCGCTGGCCATGCGGCGACGCCAGCGCCGCGTCCATGGCGGCGGCGTCAGCGAAATCAGCTTCGAAGACCGCGAAATACGGGGCTTCTCCCTCGGCCGCCGCTACGTCGAAGCTGTAGCGCCACGCAAGTGGGCCGGGCCAATTCCTGACCAGCGGAAGGTGGTTGTTCACGTAGTAGTCGCGGAAGTGGTCAGGGTCGGCGGGCTCGTAATACAGGACCAACGACCTATGCATGAGGACCTCCGTCCAGGGACGTCAGCCGGCTGCCCAACTCGTAGCGACCCCACCCGTGCATGGCGCCGGCCATCGGGAGGTCTCTGGCGAACATGCGGAACAGCGGCGGGGCGTCCCCGGGCATCATGCGCGCGAGCCGTGCGCCGGCCTGGTCGGTGCACGGCGGTTCCAGCAGGGCTATCCGCGACATCGGCTCTCCCGTCGAGTTTGTTTCGAAATCAGAAACACCCGGGTGGATGCTAGTGTTTCGAATAAAGAAACACAAGGAGGGTCATGCCGACGCCGCGCCCAGGAACGCCGGTTCGTGGATCGACGACCGGCCGCCCCGTCATGGCCGCGATGGACCTGTTCGGCCGTCGGTGGGCGCTGCGAATTCTCTGGGAGCTGCGTGCGGGGCCGCTCGGTGCACGCGCGCTGCTGGCACGGTGTGAAGGGCTGTCATCCAGCGTCCTCTACCAGCGGCTCCGCGAACTCGCATCGAGCGGGATCGTCGCGTCCTCGGCCGACGGCTACGAGCTGACTCGGCTGGGAACAGCACTCCGTGATGCCCTACGTCCGCTCGACGAATGGGCGATCGCCTGGGCGCAGGAGCAAGAACACGACGATCAGGAGCCCACGGAGACGTGAAGGTCACGCCCGGCCGGCCCGCATGTAGCCCGTGGGCTGCGGTGACGCCCACCGCGGCCCGGACGTCTTGAGGTACTGCTCGATCTCCCGGTGCGCGCGTACGGACAGGAGGGTCCATCCGCCTACCGGGTTCAGGGACGCACCACCGGACATCTCCATGCCGCGCTCGGAGTCATTCGTAGGTGCACCTGAACGGCAGGCCGACGACGTGACGGTCAGCCTGTCGCCCCACGTTCCCGGCCGCATCGCTGCCGTCATTTCACCTCGACATCCACAAGCCAAATGATCACCAGGTGTGAATGCCTCCTGCCGACGGGCAGGTCTACGCTGTGACCTGCGGCCACCGCATGATCTTCCGTCTCCACACACCGATGATCAACAATGGCCGCACCTGTTCCCGCAGTGGCCCCTGCCAGCGTGACCGAGCATCCCTTCTGGCCACCCTGAGTGCTTCGGTTGCCCAGGGTCCGGCACGAACAGGATCATGGCGAGATGACAGACCGCCTCTCTTCCGCACCGCCAACCGTGGTGCGACTCACGGAGTACACGAAGACCGAGCAGATCGAAATCATCGGCGACAGTGCCGATCCCTTCGGTGTCGCAGACGCCGGATTGACGTGGCTGCCCAAGGACGATCATTTCGGTATCAGGCAGAAGGGCCGCCTCGTCGCACACGCCGGTCTGCTGCGGCTCCCCCTATCGATCGGCGGGGCCGGCACGCAGGTGGTGGGCGTCGGCGGGGTGGCTGTTGCGCCTGATCTGCGCGGGCGCGGACTGGCACGACTGGTCGTGTCGGCGGCCGTGGACCACGCCCGGACGATGGGGCCACAGTACGGGCTTCTCTTCTGCCGGCCGCCCCTCGTTCCGCTGTACCAGCGACTCGGCTGGCGAACTGTTGAGCAGGACGTCCACGTCGAACAACCCGAGGGGCCCGTGATCATGCCGCTGCGAACCATGTGGACGCCACTGTGCGACGGTGCGAATTGGCCTGCCGGAGAGGTCCGCCTCCTCTCGCTCCCCATGTGATCGATGGCGCCGGCGGGCCCCGTCCCCGGTTTTACGCCCCTCACCCGTGGTGATGACTGAGCACGGGATCGCCGCCTCCGGTGCCCACCGGCCAACCGAAGCGCCCCATCACCACCAGCAAGAGCACGATCTACGTCTGGTGGAGCACTGCCGCGGGGCACCCCAGGAGTGGCGACCCGCGGCAGCTGTTCCTCACAGGCCGTCACCGCGAGGAACGGTGTACGGCAGCCGTCGTCGATGGTGCCGCACTGCGCGGCGCTCCTTCCAGGACAACCGCGCGCAAGGGGCATTCGCCACAGGACGGGCGGCGGATCGGTCCGCGAGACGATTTCTCATCGGCCGGCCTGCCCTCCTGATCGTGTGCGAGGCCCGGGCGTGACATCCATGGCGGCGGCTCGCCCCATCGCCGGAAGGTGCCCCTCACCCGAGGGTGATGCGCCGGAACCTCCTGAGCGCGAGCAGCATGAACGCGCCCGTGATCAGGCACGCGCAGACCACGGCGTAGGGGAGCGCGTGCACGACCGGCCAGGTGTCGCTCGTCGGAAGGCCGGCCGGCGGCGGGTTGCCGAAGAGCTGTCGGACCGCGGTGGCCGTGCCGGAGACCGGGTTCCATTCCGCGATCGTCCGCAGCGGGCCGGGCATGGTGTGCGTGGAGACGAAGGCCGAGGAGACGAACGTGACCGGGAAGAGCCAGATCAGCCCTGCGCTCTGCGCGACCTCGACGCTGCGGGCCATCAGCCCGATCGCCGCTCCCACCCAGGACATCGCGAAGGCGAAGAGGAGGATCAGCAGGTAGGCCAGGAGCGCGTCGACAGGCGACGCGGTGATCCGCCAGCCCACCAGCAGCCCGCACAGCGAGGTGACGACCAGGGTCACCGTGCTCATCGTCAGGTCCGACAGGGTCCGGCCCAGCAGCACCGCCATGGCGGGCATCGGCAGGGAGCGGAAGCGGTCGACGATGCCCTTGTCCATGTCGTTGGCCAGGCCCAGGGCGGTGAACGCCGCGTTGAACGTGACGGCCTGGCGAAGATGTTCCCCGCGGTGGAAGGCCCGTGGGGGACGGCTGTCGCGGGGCGTCACTCTCCTGGGCGCCCCGCGACCTTCATGCCCTGTGCGCGCTCGCGGCGGCGAGCGTGCCGTAGATGACGAGGCTGTCCCTGTGCTCGCGGCGGCTGCCGCCGCGGGAGCCCGGGCGGGCGAGCTCGTGCGGGCAGGTTCACCACCCGTGGGCGATCACCCTCGGTTACTATGCTCACTTCGTGCCGGAAGCCGGCGGCAAGGGGCGCGGCACCGTCGACGGTCTGCTGCGGGAGCGGGGAGGCCGACTTGTCGGCCGGGACTCCCGGATTCTCCCCGGTGCCGCCGACCGGTGATTCCTGCCTGTACGGCCCGGAGATGTCGTCCGTGGATGGTAAGGCTGATGAGATGGGTGGCCCGGAGAAGTGTTGGAAGAGGTCGTAGCGACCCGCTATGTCACGCCCCTGCGGGAGGGCGGCTCGCTCCCGGGGATCGTCGAGGCCGACGATCTCGGCACATACGTCATGAAGTTCACCGGGGCGGGGCAGGGCCGTAAGACGCTCGTCGCGGAGATCATCTGCGGGGAGCTCGGCCGTCGGCTGGGGCTGCGGGTGCCCGAGCTGGTGACCATCGAACTCGACCCCGTCATCGGACTCGCCGAGCCCGACGAGGAGGTGCAGGAGCTGCTCCGCGCGAGCGGCGGACTGAACCTCGGGATGGACTACCTGCCGGGCTCGTTCGGGTTCGATCCGCTCGCCTACGAGGTCGGGGCGGCCGAGGCCGGGCGGATCGTCTGGTTCGACGCGCTGATCAACAACGTCGACCGCTCCTGGCGCAACCCGAACCTGCTCGTCTGGCACGGCGACCTCTGGCTCATCGACCACGGCGCGACCATGATCTGGCACCACAACTGGCCCGGCGCCCAGGCCTCCGCCGCCAAGCCCTACAACGCCTCCGACCATGTCCTGGCGCCCTTCGGCCCGGACATCGCGGCCGCGGCCGCCGAGCTGGCCCCGCTGGTCACCGAGGACCTGCTCACCGAGGTCGCCGCCGACGTGCCGGACGTCTGGCTGGCCGACGAGCCCGGCTTCGCCTCCGCCGACGAGGTGCGCCGGGCCTACATCGCACCGCTGCTCGCGCGGGCCGCCGACATCCACGGGCGGATCACCCTGGAGGCGCCGGCCGCGACCCGGCCCTCCCAGGCCCCGGGCTGGCTCACCGAGCGGCTGCCGCCGCGGCAGAAGCCCGGCGGCGACCGTGCCGCGGCGGCCGCCCGTACCGGCGAGGAGGGCGGCCGATGACGCGCCGCGATGTCTTCGAGTACGCGCTCCTGCGCGTCGTGCCCCGGGTCGAGCGGGGGGAGTGCTTCAACGCCGGGGTGCTCGTCTACTGCCGGGCCCACTCGTTCGTCGCCGCCCGCACGCACCTGGACGAGGCGAAGCTGAAGGCGCTGGACCCGGGGGCCGATGTCCTCGGGGTGCGGGCCGCCCTGCGCGCCGTCGAAGGCGTCTGCGGCGGCGGCGCGGGCGCCGGCCAGGCGGCGGGCGACGACGCCGGGCGGCGGTTCCGCTGGCTGATCGCCCCGCGCTCCACGGTCGTCCAGCCCGGCGCCGTGCACAGCGGCCTGACCACCGACCCGGCCGGCGAGGTGGAACGGCTGCTCGACCTCCTCGTGCGCTGATCCGCGCCCCGGTCGGACCGCGACGTCGCAGCGGCGGGTGCTCCCGCCCGGTGTGACGTGCGGCCCGCCGGGGCGTGCGCCGTTGACACCGGGTGCCAGGGCTTCTAGCGTCTCGTCCTGCTGAAGGTACTAAGCGGTTGCTCAGCGATCGGGAGCCTTTCTGTCAGGGAAACGCGCCGACGCCCGCTGAGCCCCGATCCAAGGGCGAGGAGAACCAAGCATGTCCACCACCGAGCAGCGCGTCGCCATCGTGACGGGAGCGGCGCGGGGCATCGGCGCCGCCACCGCCGTACGTCTCGCGGCCGAGGGCCGTTCCGTCGCCGTACTCGATCTCGACGAGGCGGCCTGCAAGGACACGGTCGAGAAGATCACCGCCGCCGGGGGCACCGCGCTCGCCGTCGGCTGCGACGTGTCGGACGCCGGCCAGGTGGAAGCCGCCGTCGCGCGGGTCGCCGCCGAGCTGGGCGCGCCGACGATCCTCGTGAACAACGCGGGCGTGCTCCGCGACAACCTGCTGTTCAAGATGAGCGAGTCCGACTGGGACCTCGTGATGAACGTGCACCTCAAGGGCGCGTTCCTGATGGCGAAGGCCGTCCAGGCCCACATGGTCGAGGCCAAGTTCGGCCGGATCGTCTCGCTCTCCTCCTCCTCGGCCCTCGGCAACCGGGGCCAGGCCAACTACTCCGCGGTCAAGGCGGGGCTCCAGGGCCTCACCAAGACGCTCGCCAAGGAGCTCGGCAAGTTCGGCGTCACCGCCAACGCCGTCGCGCCCGGCTTCATCGTCACGGAGATGACCGCGCAGACGGCCGCCCGCGTCGGCATGGGCTTCGAGGAGTTCCAGGCCGCGGCCGCCACCCAGATCCCGGTCCAGCGCGTCGGCCGTCCCGAGGACGTGGCGAACGCCATCGCGTTCTTCGCGGGCGACGACGCGGGCTTCGTCTCCGGCCAGGTCATGTACGTGGCCGGCGGACCCCTCAACTGATCCGGAAGCGATCCGAAGGGCAGCGGACAACATGACGGTGCAGGACAGCGGAAAGGTCGCCCTCGTCACGGGCGCGAGCCGGGGCATCGGCTACGGGATCGCCGAGGCGCTCGTCGCCCGCGGCGACCGGGTGGCCATCACCGGGCGGGGCGAGGACGCCCTCAAGGAGGCCGTCGAGCGGCTCGGCTCCGACCGGGTGATCGGCATCGCGGGCAAGGCGCACGACGAGGCGCACCAGGCCGTGGCGGTCGAGCGCACGATGGAGGCCTTCGGCCGGGTCGACTACCTGGTGAACAACGCCGGGACGAATCCGGTCTTCGGCCCCATGGCGGAGCTCGATCTGAACGTCGCCCGCAAGGTCTACGAGACCAACGTGATCTCGGCGCTGGGCTTCGCCCAGCAGACCTGGAGGGCCTGGCAGCAGGAGAACGGCGGG
Organism: Streptomyces sp. NBC_01116; assembly: GCF_041435495.1. Classification (NCBI taxonomy): domain Bacteria; kingdom Bacillati; phylum Actinomycetota; class Actinomycetes; order Kitasatosporales; family Streptomycetaceae; genus Streptomyces; species Streptomyces sp. NBC_01116. Next base: position 1,130,472 of record NZ_CP108644.1, on the reverse strand, counting down.
GCGATCGTGAACATCGCCTCGGTCGCCGGGGTCTCCGCGTCGCCGTTCATCGGCGCGTACGGCATGAGCAAGGCGGCGATGGTCAACCTGACCCTCCAGCTGGCGCACGAGTTCGCCCCGGTCGTCCGGGTCAACGCCATCGCCCCGGCCGTGGTCAAGACCAGGTTCGCCGAGGCCCTCTACGAGGGACGTGAAGCGGAGGCGGCGGCCGCCTATCCGCTGGGCCGGCTCGGTGTGCCCGAGGACATCGGCGGTGCGGCGGCCTTCCTCACCTCCGCGCAGTCCGACTGGATCACCGGCCAGACCCTCGTGGTCGACGGGGGAATTTTCCTCAACGCCGGCGTGGGCTGAGAGTGGCCTGAGCCGATTTGGCCCTGATTGAGTCAAGTGCCCCGCCGGGCCAGCGGATTGACCCGGTGGGGCGCTGCGGTATGGTCTGCCGACCCATGGCTGATCGAGGAGCGTGCACGTGTTCTACCGGGCCAGTCTGCAGGCTGCTGCAGCCCTAGCTTCCCTTTCTCTGCTGGCCGGCTGCGGTCTCCTTTCCGACAGTGGATCGGAAACGGACCAGAAGATAACCGTCGGGACGACCAGCTCCCCGTCCACGCTGGATCCCGCGGCAGCCTGGGACGGCTCCTGGGAGCTGATGCGGAACGTCTACCAGACCCTGGTGAGCTTCCCCTCCGGCAGCACGAGCCCGGAGCCGGACGCGGCGGACTCCTGCAAGTTCACCGACGCCACGAGCATGGCGTACCGGTGCACGCTCAGGAAGAACCTCACGTTCTCCAACGGTGAGAAGCTCGACGCCGAGGCCGTGAAGTTCTCCATCGACCGCATCGTGGACATCCACTTCAAGGGCGGCCCGGCCGGGATGCTCGACTCCCTGGACCGGATCGAGACCAAGGGTGACGACACGGTCGTCTTCCACCTGAACAAGTCCGACGCCACGTTCCCGTTCATCCTGGCCACGCCCGCGATGTCGCTGGTCGCTCCCCGCGACTACCCCAAGGACAAGATCCGCGACGACGGCAAGGTCACCGGTTCCGGCCCCTACCTCCTGGAGTCCTACGAGGACCGGGTCACCGCCGAGCTGAAGAAGAACCCGGACTACAAGGGCTTCGCCGACCGGAAGAACGACGCGGTCACCATCCGCTACTTCGAGCAGTCCGCCGACATGGTGACCGCGCTCAAGGCGGACGAGATCGACGCCACCTACCGGGGCCTGACCGCCGAGGAGGTCGTCAGCCTGGAGGACAACAAGGACGACAACGCCGGCCTCCAGATCGTCGAGAGCACCGGCGCGGACATCCGCTTCCTGGTCTTCAACCCGAAGGACCCGGCCGCCGCGAACCCGGCCGTCCGCAAGGCCATCGCCCACGTCGTGGACCGCGACGCCCTCGTCGCCAAGGTCTACCGGGGAACGGCCGAGCCGCTGTACTCCATGGTCCCCAAGGGCATCGCCGGACACACCACGAGCTTCTTCGACACCTTCGGCGACCCGGACGTGAAGAAGGCGAAGGACATCCTCACCGGGGCCGGCATCACCAAGCCCGTGAAGATGAAGTTCTGGTACACCACCGACCGGTACGGCTCCTCCACAAAGCCCGAGTTCGAGGAGCTGGGGCGCCAGCTGGAGGCGTCCGGGCTGTTCGAGATCACGCTCCAGGGCGAGCCCTGGAAGACCTTCCAGGAAGGCTTCAACAAGGGCGAGTACCCGGTCTTCGGCCGCGGCTGGTTCCCGGACTTCCCGGACCCCGACAACTTCATCGCCCCCTTCGTGGGCAAGGAGAGCGTCACCGGCACCCCGTACATCAACAAGGAGATCACCCAGCAGCTGATCCCCGCCTCGCGGCAGGAGAGCGACCGGGGTGCGGTCAGCAAGCAGTTCGAGCGGGCCCAGGAGATCCTCGTCGAGGACGTCCGCCTGCTGCCGCTGTGGCAGGGCAAGCTGTACGTCGCCTCGGGCGAGGACATCGGCGGCAGCGAGCGCGCACTCGACCCGCAGACCGTGATGCAGCTGTGGGAGCTGTACCGCAAGGCCAGCTGGTAGACGCCGTACGGAAGGGGCTCCCGGGGTCCGTTGTCAGTGGCGCCCGGTAGGTTCTGGGATCAAGAACCTGTTGCTCACCGGAGGTTGTGGACGTGACCGATATCGACCTGCTGCCCGAGTCCTGGCGCGCCGTCCTCGGCGAAGAACTCCAGAAGCCGTACGTCAAGGAACTGGCGGACTTCGTCGAGGAGGAGCGGGCGAAGGGACCCGTGTATCCGCCGCGCGAGCAGGTCTTCGCCGCCCTGGACGCCACACCGTACGAGAAGGTGAAGGTCCTCGTCCTCGGCCAGGACCCGTATCACGGCGAGGGCCAGGGGCACGGGCTCTGCTTCTCCGTACGGCCGGGCGTCAGGACGCCTCCGTCGCTGCGCAACATCTACAAGGAGATGCAGCAGGAGCTCGGTCTGCCGATTCCGGACAACGGCTATCTGATGCCCTGGGCCGAGCAGGGCGTCCTGCTGCTCAACGCCGTGCTCACCGTCCGGGCCGGCGAGGCCAACTCCCACAAGAACAAGGGCTGGGAGAAGATCACCGACGCGGTGATCCGCGCCGTCGCCGACCGGCCCGACCCGGCGGTCTTCGTGCTCTGGGGCAACTACGCGCAGAAGAAGCTGCCCCTGATCGACGAGGAGCGCCACGTGGTGGTGAAGGGCGCGCACCCGTCGCCGCTCTCCGCCAAGAAGTTCTTCGGCTCCCGCCCCTTCACGCAGATCAACGAGGCCGTGGCCGCCCAGGGGCACCAGCCGATCGACTGGCGGATCCCCGAGCTCGGCTGACGGACCCCGACCCGGCCCACGGGCCCCGGCGCCCGTGTCTGACCGGTTCTGCGCAGGCCCGGCGTTAGCGTCGGACCGACGGAAACCGGCTGGACCGGCGACGGAGGAGACCGCAGTGGTGGAGCAGCAGGAGGCGTCCGACGACGCCGTCATGACCAGGATCGGCCAGGCGATCATGCTGCTCCACGGAGGTGACCGGGAGGAGGCCCGCAACCGCTTCGGCGCGCTCTGGTCGGAGCTCGGAGCGGACGGCGACGCCCTGCACCGCTGCACCCTCGCCCACTACATGGCCGACACCCAGGACGACCCAGGCGACGAGCTGGCCTGGGATCTGCGTGCCCTGACGGCCGCCGAGGGGCTGAGGACCGCCGGGGCGCCGGGGGAGGGCGACGGGCCGGGCGAGGGGCGCGGCGGAGCCCCGGCGCCGGAACACCGGGACACCCCGGCCGTCCGGGCGTTCTACCCCTCGCTGCACCTCAACCTCGCGGCGGACTACCTCAAGCTCCAGCGCCCCGACTCGGCCCGTATCCACCTCCAGCGGGCCCGCGCCGCGGCCGAGTCGCTCGCGGACGACGGGTACGGCGGCGGGGTCCGCGCCGCCATCGACCGCCTGGAGCTCCGCATGCGGGAGCAGTGACCCCTGCGGTGCCGCGCGGGGGCAGGAGCGTCAGCGACCGTACGTCTGCGAGCAGATGCGGGACTCCGGGCTGCCCGCGGGCCAGCCGCCGTACCCCCGGCCGAGCGCGCAGACGCCCGGCCCGCCGGCGGCGCGCGGCGGTGCGGGCACGGGGACGGACGGGATGCCCGGGGCCCGGCGTGGCGTCCGGGACCTCGGCTGGTCCGGGCGCTCGCGAGGACGGGAGGCCCCCGCCGGTGCGGTGCGCCGGGCCTGCGGCGGGGAGCCGGCGGCCGGTGGCGCGGGGGAGGGCGGCAGGGCCGCGGACGGGCTGGGATCCGGCACGGCCTCCAGCGCCTCCCGGGCGGGTGGCTGCACGACCTGAGGGGCCACGTCCTGGACAGGTCCGGTGGTGCCCGGCCGCGGGGAGGGCAAGGCGCGGGGCTCCACCGATACGCAGCCCGAGACGGCGGTGACCGCCAGCCCGACCAGGAGTCCCGCGGTGATTCTGGTTCTCTGCACCCGACAACTCTGCGGTGTCACCCGGCCTCCGGGGGGCCGGTGCGCGGGGAATGGCCCGCACGAGTGACCCGGTCAGCACGGTGCCCGGCCCGTGCCCACCGGGGAGGCGGCACCCGCCTCCTCACGCGGTGGCCGCCGCGCGGGCCCGGTCCGTGCCGACCGGGGACGCGGCCGTCAGTCGCCGGTGGCGCCGTCCACGCGCTCGCGCACCAGGTCGGCGTGGCCGTTGTGCCGCGCGTACTCCTCGATCATGTGCGTATAGATCCAGCGCAGGCTGAACGGCTCGCCCGCCGAGCCGACGCCCTGCGAGAAGTCGTCCAGGTGGTGCGCGGCGGCGTTCTCCCGGGCCGCCGCGACCTCCGCCCGCCAGGCGGCATCCGCCTCGGCCCAGGTGTCCGACTCCGTCACATGCCACTCACCGTCGGGGTCCTCCTCGGTGGAGTAGAGGTCCGGCAACTCCTCGCCCGCCAGCACCTCACGGAACCAGCCGCGCTCCACCTCGGCCATGTGCCGGAGGAGCCCGAGCAGCGTGAAGGCGGACGGCGGCACCGAGGCCTCGCGCACCTGGGCGTCCGTCAGCCCCGCGCACTTCATGGCCATGGTCGCGCGGTGGTAGTCGAGCCAGCCCTCCAGCATGGGGCGTTCGGCTGCGTCGAGAGCGGGTTCGGAGCGTTCCGGAAAAGTCATGGGGGCCATGGTGACCCATGATCATGGCCCTGGCCAGGGGATTCGCGAGCGGACCGGACGAGGGGCGCAGCACGGCGGCGTCGTATGCTGCCGGGGCGCGCACAGCCGCGCACCGCGGCGCGGCACGGCGACAGGGAGACCTCGTGAAGATCGGTTGCATCGGGCTCGGCGACATCGCGCAGAAGGCGTACCTGCCGGTGCTCACGGCCGTACCGGGGGTCGAACTGCATCTGCAGACCCGCACCCCCGCCACGCTCCACGCGGTCGGCGACACCCACCGCGTTCCGGCCGACGCCCGTCACACGACCCTCGACTCCCTTCTCGCCGCAGGGCTGGACGCGGCATTCGTGCACGCCCCGACCGCCGTGCACCCGCAGATCGTGGAACGGCTCATCGACGCCGGCGTCGCCACCTATGTCGACAAGCCGATCGCCTATGAGTACGCCGACTCCGAGCGGCTGGTGGCCCTCGCCGAGGAACGCGGCGTCAGCCTCGCCGTCGGCTTCAACCGCCGCTTCGCCCCGGGCTACGCGCAGTGCGCGGAGCACCCGCGCGAACTGGTCCTCATGCAGAAGAACCGGGTCGGGCTGCCCGAGGACCCCCGGACGATGATCCTCGACGACTTCATCCACGTCGTCGACACCCTGCGCTTCCTGGTCCCGGGCACCGTCGACCACACCACCGTGCGGGCCCGGATCGTGGACGGCCTGATGCACCACGTGGTGCTCCAGCTGTCCGGCGACGGATTCACCGCGATCGGCATGATGAACCGGCTGAACGGATCGACCGAGGAGATCCTCGAAGTCTCCGGCCAGGACAGCAAGCGACAGGTCCTCAACCTCGCGGACATCGTCGACCACAAGGGGCAGCCGAGTGTGCGGCGGCGCGGCGACTGGGTCCCCGTGGCCCGGCAGCGCGGCATCGAAGCCTGCGTGCACGCCTTCCTCGACGCCGTGCGCCGGGGCGAAACGCTCAGCGCCCGGGACGCCCTGGCGACCCATGAGCTGTGCGAGCGGGTGGTCCGGGAGGCCCTGGAGCAGGCCTCCTGAGCGCCCGCAGTCCCTCGACGGCGCACAGCACGGCCAGCGCCGCCAGCGCCCCGTACACCGGCCAGTCCCCGAACCGGCCGTAGAGCGTCTCCCCGCGTGCCAGCGGCAGGTCGAACACCTCCGCCGCGCTCGCGTCCGTGCCGAGCGGGCGGCCCACCCGCTCGCCCCGGGGCCCGTACGCCGCACTGATGCCCGTGAGCGTGGCGTGGACCATCGGGCGGCCGTTCTCGGCCGCCCGCAGCGCCCCCAGCGAGGCGTGCTGGGCCGGAGCCCAACTGTCCTGGAACGTCGAGGTGGCGGACTGGGCGACGATCACCTGCGCCCCGTCGCGCACCAGCCTGCGGCTCATGTCGGGGAACGCCGTCTCGAAGCAGACCAGGGGGCCGATCCGCAGCCCCGGCGCCCCGTCCGGCAGGGTCATCACCACCTGGCGGTCGCCGCGCAGCCGGTCCTCGCCCGCCGCCTTGCCCACGGACGTCGCCCACCCCAGCAGGGAACGGGCCGGGACGTACTCGCCGAACGGGACCAGACGCATCTTGTCGTAGCGGTCCCCGGTCGGCCCGCCGGGACCCACGAGCACCGCCGACTTGAAGATCCCCGACCGCCCCGAACCGTCCGTCTGCCGGGCGTCCACGTTGACCAGCAGATCCGCGCCGACCAGACGGGACAGCCCGGCCAGCCGCCGCGCGGTCTCCGGGCGCTCCCACGCACCCGCACCGATACTGCTCTCACCCCACACCACCAGGTCCACGCCCCGGCCCCGCAGCGAACGGGTCAGCTCCTCGCCCCGGTCGAAGCGGCGCGCGACGCTTCCCGGCCCCTCCACGACGCCAGGCTGCACGACGGCGATCCTGACCGCGCCGGTGCTCGTGGGCCGGGGCGCCCAGGCCGCCACCGCCGCGACGGACAGGGCGCACACCACCAGCAGGACCCCGGCGGTCGTACGGGCCGCTCGGCCGACGACCAGCAGCGCCACGCCGGTGTTCACCGCGAGCACCAGCAGACTCACCAGCCACACCCCGCCCACCGAGGCGACCCGCAGGGCGGGGGCGACCTCCCACTGACTCGCGCCGAGAAGCCCCCAGGGGCCGCCGAGCCCTTCCCAGGACCGGACCAGCTCGATCATCAGCCACCCGGAGGGCACGACCACCACGGCGGCGACGGCACGCGACGCGGAAGGGGACCCGCCGAGCAGCCGGGACACCAGCAGCCCCCAGGGAGCCCAGAGGAGCCCCAGCAGGGCGGCCAGCAGCACGATGAAGACGTGGAGGCTCGGCACCAGCCAGTGGTGCACCGCGACGACGAAGCCGATGCCGCCGATCCAGCCGTCCAGCGCGGCCCTGCGGGGCGCCTGCGCGGTGCGGATCAGCAGCAGCCAGGGGACCAGCGCGACGTAGGCGAACCACCAGAGTCCGGGCGCGGGAAAGGCGAGCGCGGGCAGCGCCCCGGCGAGCAGCGCCGCCGCGCCCCGGGTCCAGGGGGACGCGAACGCCCCTCGGCCGGCCGACGGCCCGTCACCGGGGGCGCCACCACCGGAGGCACCGCCACCGGACGTGCCCTCGTCGGACGCACCCGCCGCCTTCCGGCCGGCCGGGAGACGCCCGCCCCGGATTCGCATGCCGTGCCCTCCTCGGTCGTGCGCGGGCGGGCGGTCGCCGTCACCGCGTCAACCCCTGGATACCCAGTGTGGGGGAGGTGATCCGCGCCGGACACAGGACGCGGGCCGAGCGGGGCACGGCGGGCGGCCCCGGCGCCCTTCGGGCGGCGGCGACGGCGGTGCGACGGCGGGGCCTACGCGCCCGGCGCCCGGCGCCACTTCTCGTGGACGGTGACCGAGCGGATGAGCCAGTCCGGTTCGGCGCGCCGCAGCTCGAAGGTGTAGCGGCCGCCGGTCACGAAGTCGGGCGTCGCACCCCCGGCCCGCCCGGAACCGGCTCCCCCCGGCGCGTCCGCGTCCGGGCCGCTCGCCGTCTTCCGGGCCAGGCACATCGGATTGAGGTAGTCGGCCCGCACCTCGGCCCGGTCGCCCGTGTAGCCGCCCAGGTCCTCCAGGTCGATCCGGCGGTTGACGATCAGGTGCTGACGTACGGGGAAGAGGCGCATCGTCTCCTCCAGCCACCGGGCGATCTCGTCGGCCGGGCCCTCCACGCCCCCCGCGCCCCGGTAGTCCGCGCGGCCGTCCGGGGTGAACAGGGCGCCGTAGTCCGACCAGGCCCCGTCGTCGACGGCCACCGCGTATCCGGTGATCACCGCATCGACGGCGAGCCGGTCCATCACGGTCGCGAGTGCCACACGCTGTGTCATCGGTCAAGTCTCGGTCAAACCGCCCGCCAGGCCAAGGGGCCCGCACCGACGGGACTGCCGGGGCGGGAAAGGGCCGGCCGGCTCAGCAGGGCACGACGGCGACCGGTCCCAGCGCGTGCGTGACCGCCGTCTGCGCCACCGGGGACAGCCCGAGCCCGAGCGACTCGCCGCCCTTGCGGCGGCCGACCACCGTCAGGGCCGCGGTGGCCGACGCCGTCACCAGGGTGCGCGAGGCCGAACCGTTGACGGGCTCCCGGACGATCTCCACCTGCGGGTACTTCTCGTGCCACCCCGACGTCAGCTCGGCCAGGGTCCGAGCGGCCGAGCCCGCCGCCTCCTGCCGGTCCAGGACGGGGCCGCCCGCGAGCATCGAGGAGAACATCGTCCAGCCGTGCACGATCCGCAGCCGTGCGCCCGGCCGGGAAGCCGCGGTGGCGAAGGCGAACTCCAGGACCGCCTCGCTGCTCTCGTCGGCGGCCACCCCCGCCACGATGTCGGTGAAGGCCCCCGCGTCCCCGGCGCGGTCGTCGTCCCCCTCCGGGCGGCCCTCCTGCACGACGACGACGGGGCAGCTCGCCATCGACGCGGTGGCGAGGCTGTTGGAACCGACCATCAGCGAGCGGAAGCCGCCGAGCCCGCGCGACCCGACCACGATCATCGACGCGTCCCGGCCGAGCGAGACCAGGGCAGCGGACGGGAAGTCCAGCGGGGCCAGCGTCGAGGGCCGCAGCTCCGGAGCGATCAGCGCGCTCCGGCGCACGGACTCGGCCAGAAGGGTCTCCGCCTCGCGCCGTCCGGTCTCCTCGTCGACCTGCCGGGTGAGCGGACGGACGTGGACGATCAGCAGGGGCAGTCCCCGCCGCACGGCTTCGTGGGTGGCCCAGTCGAGCGCCTGCCGACTGTGCGCGGAACCGTCGACTGCGGCGATCACGGGAAGATCGTTGGTGGTCATGCCTCCGAGCGTACGTCGCCGGGCGGACGGCTCTCACCCGCGGTGGCGGCCGGCGCGCACGCGCGGAGGCGGACGGCCTCTCAGTCGTGGTTGTGGGTGGAGGAGGTGTCCTCCGGGGGCACGCTGCGCCCGCCGTCGCTGCCACTGGCCACGACGGCGACGAGTGCCGCCAGGACCGCCACCACGACGAGCCGGCCGCCCACGCGCAGAACCCACCCGGTGCGGGCCCCGGCGGTCGCTCCGGGCCGGGACGGCAGCTTCTCGGAGCGGCGGGCGGGCCGCAGCAGCCGCAGGAGCAGCAGCGCGGCGATCGGGAGCTGGAGCAGCCAGACGCTCGTGCGGAACCAGCCGTCGTACCAGACGTTGGTCCCGTACAGCAGGGTGTGCCAGACGCTGAGGACGTAGACGACGATCACGCAGCGGTGCAGTATCCGCCAGGTCTTCTGGCCGATGCGGTGGCGTACGTAGAAGACCAGGCCGAGGGGGATTGCGAGGTACAGGGCCGCTTGGCCGATGGGGATGGCGATCTTCCCGGTCCCCGAGTCGTAGCCGCCGGGAACGAGGGCCTCCACGAAGGCGGTGGCGACCGCGGAGTTCCAGGAGGCGGTGTCGTGCCGGACCAGCTCGGCCCCGAACAGCAGGGCGTGGGCCGCGATCAGGGCGATGGTGTTGAGGCTCGTGGTGCGGTGCAGGCGCTCCAGCCGGGGGCCCGACAGCGGCAGGCGGCCCGGCCGGGGGCCGGACAGCATCAGCCCGAGGATGACGGTTCCCCAGGCCCAGAGCAGGGCGGACCAGCCGAACGCCTGGCTGAGGAAGTACAGCCAGAAGTCGCCCGCCTCGGCCATGAACGGCATCACGGTGACCGTGGACGAGGTCTTGTTGCGGATACGTATGTAGAGCAGGACGAAGATCGCCGCGGTGATGAGGAGCGCCACCAGGCCGTCGGGCCACGAGGCCCGCAGGTCGGAGCGGAGCGTCGGCCGTTTCGGCGCTCCCGGCTGCCGGGGGGAGGGGACGCGGCCGTCGTCCGGTGCGGCGCCGTCGGTGGCCGTGGCGTCGGGTCCGGTCCCGGTGGCGGCGCTTTCGGGCGTCTCGGCGGCCGCTGCCGGTTCGGGGGTGGGGAGTGGGTTCGTCATGCGGCCTCTTCGGGGCGGGGGTATCGGCTGGTGGGGGGCGGATGCGGCGGCCCCGGGCCACGAGGCGTACGCAGACGCGTTGTTGGAGCAGTCGGACGCGGCGGGCGGAAAGTTCCCGACACCTGTATGTGATATGGATCACACCATGTTGCCGGTGGGGCAAACAAGGTGAACTCCCGTTGTTTCGGCATCTGGTGCCCTTCTCTCCGGGGTGGGTGCGACTGGCACGATGGCTGCCATGGGAGCCGGAACCGCACTCCGACTCGTACGCACCGCGCTGTTCGCGGTGGTGTGCGTCGCCGTGTCCGGACTCGGCCACGCGCTGATGTCCGGCGCGCCCCTGCCCCTGCTCGTCCAGGCCGCCGCGCTGCTGCCGGTGTGCGGGACGGGGTGGTGGCTCGCCGCGCGGGAGCGGAGCGCTCCGGTGACCGTGACGGCCCATGTCCTGGGCCAGTTGGGGCTGCACGCCTTCTTCGCCTCCGCCGGATCCTGGCTGCCGTCCGGCTTCGGCGCGCACCACTCGGGCGGCGGCCGTGCGGCGGGCGCGATGAACCACTCCGCGCACGAGGCCGCGATCGGCGGCCCGTCGGGCCTGATGGGGCTTCTGGCCGCCTTCGACGGCACGGTGTTCACCCTCGGCATGGCCGCCGCCCACGCGGCGGCCGGGCTGATCTGCGGCTGGTGGCTGTGGCGGGGCGAGGTCGCCCTCGCCCGGCTGGGCCGCTGTCTGGTGCTGTTCGTCCGGGCGCCGCTGCGGACGGCCTGGCGCCTGTGGTCCGCGACGCCCCCCGTGCCCGCGCCGCCCGTCCGACGACGCGTCCGCCGCCGGCCGCGCCGCCGCTTCCGGAACCTCCTCGCCCTGCACGCCATCTCCCGGCGCGGGCCGCCGCTCTCCCTCCGCCTCCTCTGACCTCCATCCGTCCTCCGCCCACTGCGCGCCGGAGGCGGTACGGGTGTGCGCCCCGCGCACACCCGTGACAGGCATGCCGGTTCCGGCCCACCAGGGGCCCGGGACCGGTCGCCGGAGCCGGGCGACCGCTGTCGCCGGCTCCGCAAGGACGCGAAGGACCGCTGTGACACTTCCTGCTCCCGCGCTGCCGGCTCCCGCGCCACGCACCGCCGGGCCGCCCGCCGCCGCCCCACCGGCCGTCGGACCGGCCGCCACGGCACGACCCGCCGCCGCCCCACCGGTGGTCGCACGACCGGCCGGCGCGCGATCCGCCGCCGCACCACCACCGGCCGTCGCGAGGCCCGTCGCGCCCCCCGTCGCCGCGCCCGCCTCCCGGCCGCCGGTCATCCGGCTGTCCACGACCCGCCCGCCCCACACCCGGGTCCCGGCCGCCCGGCAGAACGACGGGCAGATCACCGACTGGGCGCTGGCGGCGGGCGGCGGGGACCGGGAGGCAGCCGACCGCTTCGTCCGGGCGACCTACGAGGACGTCCGCAGATTCGTCGCCTACCTCAGCTCCGACGTCCCGGGGGCCGACGACCTGGCTCAGGAGACCTACCTCCGGGCGATGAGCGGACTGGCCCGGTTCGCGGGGCGTTCCTGCGCCCGGACCTGGCTGATGTCGATCGCGCGACGCGTCGTCATCGACCGGCACCGAGCCGCCGCCGTACGCCCCCGGACCGCCGACACCGCGGACTGGCAGACCGCCGCGGAACGCGCCCAGCCCCGTCACCTGCCCGGATTCGAGGAGTCCGTCGCGGTGCTGGACGCCTTGGGCCGGCTGGAACCGGCGCGCCGCCAGGCCTTCGTCCTCACCCAACTGCTGGGCGCCTCCTACGAGGAGGCGGCGGCCGCCGCGGGCTGCCCGATCGGCACGGTGCGCTCCCGCGTGGCCCGCGCCCGCCGCGAACTCGCCGGGCAGTGGCGCGCGGGACCCGCCGAAGCGCACCCGGGCCCGCTCCACCACTCCGTGACCGGCCTGCGCCCGGACGGAGACACCTAAGGGGTGTCCCGCACCTCTTGGCCGGCGCCCGCCCGCGACCCCTCGGGGTCCCGGGCGGTGCGCCGCCGGCGGAGCAGGAACACCGGCACCAGCAGGCACTGGAGGCAGACCGCGGCCCAGAACCCCCGCGCCGAGCCCGCCGACTCCGCCGCCCCGTACAGCTGCCCGCCCACCACCCCGCTGGCGAACGCGCCGATGCCCGCCGCCAGCCGCTGCCGCCCGAACACGCTCGCCGCAGCCGCCGACGAACGGGCCAGCGCCTCCAGGTCGTTCTTGAGGAAGAGCACGATCTCCCCGAGGCACAGCAGCGCCCCGCCCACCGCGATCCCCGCGTGGCCCCCGGCCCCGATCGCCGCCATGCCCGCCGCCATCGCGCCGAACCCCCACCGCAGGGCGGCCGGGTAGCCCAGTGCGGCGACCCGTTCCGCCAGCAACGGCTGGGCGACGACGAGGAGGGCCGCGTACCCCGCCAGGACGGCCCCGTAGAAGGCCGCCGACGTCCGGGGGACCGCGTACAGCGCCAGATAGTGCTGGAAGAACATGAACGCGTACACACTCAGCACGGTCGCCACGAACGGTGAGGGCCCGGGACGCGGTGCGCCGGACTCCGGGGCCCGCCCGGCGGCGGGCGCTGCGGACGACCCGCCGGACGATCTGCCGGCGGGCCGGTCCGCCGCACTCGCCGGCAGCAGCGCGTGCCCGGCCCCCACGAGCGCGAACAGCACGGTGACGCAGGAGAACAGCACCCCGGGGGAGCCCAGGACGAGCGGCGCGGCGGCCGGAGGGCCCAGCGCCATCCCCGCGTTGAACGCCGAACTGCTCGCCGACAGCAGCCGGGGGCGCCGCTCCTCGGACGCCCCCTCCACGAGATACGCCTTGTTCGCCGGGAGGTAGAGCGCCGCGCCCGCCGACACCAGCAGCAGCGCCCCGACCGCCAGGACCGGACTCGTCAGCCCGGGGACGAACGCGGCGAACCCCGCCGTACGCAGCCCCAGCGCCAGCAGCATCGCGCGCCGCAGCCCGATCCGCCCGGTCACCGGCCCCGCCACCACGCCGCCGGCGAACTGGATCAGCGAGGCGACGGCCAGCACGACGCCGACCGTGCCGAGTCCGAGGCCGAGCCGCTGGTGCAGCAGCACCGACATGTAGGGCAGCACGGCGAAGCTGCCCAGCGTGATCAGGAACGAGCCCCCGAGCAGGAACCGCTGCGGGCCGGTGAGCGGCGGGCCGCCCGCCCGCCGGGGGGCGGACCTCCGCCCCGGGGCCCGGCCCGTCGGCCCACCGTCCGCGCCGGCCCCCGGAGCCCCGTCCGTCCGGCGGCTCACCTCCGCGGGCTCACGGCGCCCCGGCGACGACCGGGCGGACCCGGACGGCCGCGCTCCACGCCCGGTGCTGGGCCAGCTCCGCCGTCCGCCCCTTCGCCAGCACCATGCCCGTACAGCCCCGCTGGTCGCCGACGTGGAGCACGCTCTCGCCGGGCTCGCGGACCGGGAACCACTCCACCTCCCCGGGGAACGCCCCGAGTTCGTCGAGGCCGTGCCAGCCCTTCAGCACCCCGGGCTGCTCCGCGTACACCAGGACGAAGCCGTACGCGGGCCCTTCGGCGTCGAGCGGGGCGTCCAGCAGTGCCGGGCGGCGGCCGAGCGCCTCGTCCATCATGGCCGTGTAGACGTTGGTCCGCAGCGTCCGGCACAGCACCTCGCCGACCAGCGCGCCGCCGATCCTGCGGTTGATCTCCACCAACTCGGGCCCGTCGGCGGTCAGGACGAACTCCACATGGGCGAAGCCGCGGGCGTGCCCCGCCACCGCCAGGACCCGGCCCACCCACGCCTCGATGGCGGCGAGCTCCTCCCGGGGCAGCGCCACCGGGAACGCCGCCGCCTCCTCCCGTACCACCGCGGCCCGGGACGTCTGGCGGCTCAGCACCCCGAGCAGCCGTGTGGTCCCGTCCCAGCTGAAGGTCTCCGCGCTGTACAGCGGACCGGAGAGGAACGCCTCGGCCGACAGGTCGCCGATCAGGCGCTGTCGGCCCGCGTCCGCCAGCGCCCGGTGCAGCTCCTCCTCGTCGTGCACGATCCACACGTAACGCGAGGAGGTGCCCGCCGAGTCCTTCAGGACCGCGGGCAGCCCCACTGCCCGCAGCACCTCCCCGGCGCCTTCGGGGCCCGGCGGGACGGATACGGCCGTACTCCGGCTCAGCCCGTGCGCGTGCAGCGTCTCCCGGACCCGGCGCTTGTCCCGCAGCAGCCGTACGGCTCCGGGACCGGCGCCCGGGAGCCCCAGTTCGGCGGCCAGTTCGGCGGCCGGCAGGCTCCAGGTGTCCGTCGTGTTGATCAGCCCGGCCAGGTCCGGCACGGCGGCCAGGGCGCGACGGGTGGCCTCCGGATCCGTCGTGTCGACGTCCACGACGTCCAGCGCGTCCGGCGGCAGGACCGCCAGCTCGTGCCGGTAGACCGAACGGTCGCCGGTCAGCAGGCAGAGCCGGTGCCCCGCCTCGGCGGCGGCCTCCGCCATCCGGCCCAGGCCGAAGGACAGGGACTCCAGTGCGGCGATCGTCATGGCAGCAGCTCCACGGTCGGTACGGGGGAGGGACCATCGCCCTCGGCGGTCCTGGCGGCCTCCGGAGCGGCGCGCCCGGCCCATTCCATCACCGACCACGGCGGCCGCAGGTCGGCCGGCGAGGTGATGGTCCGGGGCCGCAGCCCGGCCGGGTCCAGGGCCTCGGCGTGCCGGGCGAACACCCGTTCCGCGTACCGGTGTCCGGTGTCGGCGCCCAGCACCAGATGCAGCCGCCCGGGATCGCGGGCCGCCTCCCAGGCAGCCGCCAGATGGGCCGCCCCGGTGGACAGGCCGGCGAACACCGCGTGCTCCCGCAGCAGTCCGACCGCCCCCGCCATCGCATGGCGGAAGTCCAGCCAGTGGACGGTGTCGTACAGCTCGTGGCGGACGTTCCCGAACGGGATCGAGCTGCCGATGCCCGCGATGATCGCCTCCGGGTCCTCGAACCGCTCGCTCCCGAACGTCACGCTGCCGAACGGCTGGATGCCCACCAGCCGCACCGACCGCCCCGACTCCCGCAGCGCGCGGGCCAGTCCGCCGGTCGACGCACCCGTGCCCACCGCGCCGACCACGGTCAGCGGGCCCTGGGGCAGCGCCCCGGTGAGCAGCTCCGCGAACTCCCGGTAGCCCTCGTGGTGGACCTGGTCGTGGTACTGCCGCATCCAGTGGAAGTCCGGCCGCTCCGCCAGCAGCCGGCGCACGTGGCGCACCCGCAGCTCCTGGTCCAGGCGCAGGCTCTGCGAGGGCGGCATCGCGTCGACCGTCGCGCCGAGGATCTCCAACTGCGCCCGCATGGTGGCGTCCACGGTGGTGGAGGCGACGATGTGGCAGCGCAGCCCGTAGCGGTGGCAGGCCATGGCGAGCGCCAGCGCGTAGATCCCGCTGGAGCTGTCGACCAGGGTCTGCCCGGGGACCACCCGGCCCCGGCGCAGCAGCGAGCGGACCGCGCCCAGTGCCGCGTACACCTTCATCGTCTCGAAGCGGGCGAGGACGACGTCGCCGGTCAGCCGGATCAGGTCCGGGGTCTTCACCGCGTCGGTGATGTGCTCGTGGACCGTCGCGACGGCCGGGCGCACGGGCGTGTCCGGCCCGGCCGTGCGCGGAGCGGCGTCCGCCCCGGCCCTCACTTGCGCCGCCCGCGCACGATCAGCCGGTCCGAGCGCTGGTCGTAGCCCGACGCGTCGAATCCGCCGAAGCACTCCACGTCGGTGAAGCCCGCGCTCTCGAAGAGGGCGTGCAGCTCGGCCGCCGAGTAGAGCCAGCAGGTGATGGACGCCGTCCGCGCCGTCGTGCCGCGCACCAGCGTCCAGTCCGTGCGCAGCCGCCGCCAGCTGTCGAGGACGGTGTCGCGCTGGACGACGTAGGCGCCGTCGGGCAGGTCGACCGCCTTCGGCCGCCCGATCCAGCCCGCCAGCACCTCCTTGCCCATCACGTCCACCAGGAGCTGCCCGCCCGGGGCGAGGCTCTCGTGGGCGTTGCGCAGCACCTGGAGATTGTCCTCGGCCTCGTCGAAGTAGCCGAAGGACGTGAAGACGTTCAGCACCACGTCGAACGCGCCCGGCTGCCGGTACGTGAGCATGTCGGCGCGCTCCAGCCGGACCTCGGCGCCCGCCGTGTCGCAGGCGGACCGGGCGCTCTCCAGCAGGGAGGGCGACAGATCGACCCCCGTCACCTCGTACCCGCGCTCCGCCAGCGGCACCACGAAGAGACCCGGCCCGCAGCACAGGTCCAGGACTCTCGTGCCCGGTGGGAAGTCCAGCAGAGGAGAGGACGCGACCAGGGCGGCCGCGGACTCGGCCCGCGCCGCCGGGAACATCGTCGGGGCGAAATCGGACCAGAGCGCGTCGTCCTCGTACCAGTGCATGCCTCGCGGCCTCCTCCCGGGCCCGGGGGCCCCGTGGGTGTGCTGCTGCCGTCGCCCCGGCAGCCGTGTACACGTCACCGGCCGCCGTTTCCTTCACCGGACGGATCTCCGGCGTCCGGCGTCTCTCCAGTAGTCGGCCGCCCCGGCCGGGAAGTTCCCCGCGATCACCGGGCGGGCCGACGGGACCACCGCCCGGCACCGCCCGCCACCGGGCGGGTCTCGCCCGGGCCTCACCGGCGGCCCCCGGGCGGTGTGCAGGCGACGTAACCGTCGTCGTTCGCCCGGTGTCATCCCCGGGTAACGGGCCCTTCCTAGATTCGGGGGTGACCGCAGCCACGCCCCCGCGTCCCTCCGGGAACGCCCGCCCCCGAAGGGCCCCCATGACCGTGCAGCCCCCGCCGCCGGACGCTCCCGCCACCGATCGGGTGCGCACGGTCTGCTCCTACTGCGGTGTCGGCTGCGGGATCGTCCTCGACCTCGCCGCCGGCCCCGACGGCCGCCGCACCGTCGTGAAGGCGTCGGGGGACAAGGAGCACCCGTCGAACGCCGGCCGGCTGTGCACCAAGGGAGCCACCGGCGCGGACCTCCTCGCCGCCCCCGGCCGGCTGACCACCGCCCTGGCCCGCCCCGACCGCAGCGAGCAGCCCGCCCCGCTCGGCCGGGACGCCGCCATCGCGGAGACCGCGCGCCGGCTGCGGTCCGTGCTGGACGCCCACGGCCCCGACGCGGTGGCCCTCTACGTCTCCGGCCAGATGACGCTGGAGGCGCAGTACCTCGCCAACAAGCTGGCCAAGGGCTTCATCGGGACCAACACCATCGAGTCCAACTCCCGGCTCTGCATGGCGAGCGCGGGCAGCGGCTACAAGCTGTCCCTCGGCGCGGACGGGCCGCCCGGCTCCTACGACGACTTCGCCCACGCCGACGTCTTCCTCGTCACCGGCGCCAACATGGCCGACTGCCACCCGATCCTCTTCCTGCGGATGATGGAGCGCGTCAAGGCGGGCGCGAAGCTGATCGTCGTCGACCCCCGGCGCAACGCCACCGCCGCCAAGGCCGACCTGTACCTCCGGATCCGGCCCGGCACCGACCTGGCCCTCCTCAACGGGCTGCTGCACCTCCTCGTCGGGAACGGGCACACCGACCCGGAGTTCATCGCCGAGCACACCGAGGGCTGGGAGCGGATGCCCGCCTTCCTCCGCGACTACGCGCCCGCCGCCGTCGCGGAGACCACCGGCATCCCCGAGGACGACATCCGGCGGGCGGCCCGCTGGATCGGCGAGGCGGGCGACTGGATGAGCTGCTGGACGATGGGCCTCAACCAGTCCACCCACGGCACCTGGAACACCAACGCCATCGTCAACCTGCACCTGGCGACCGGGGCGATCTGCCGGCCCGGCAGCGGCCCGTTCTCGCTCACCGGCCAGCCCAACGCCATGGGCGGACGCGAGATGGGCTACATGGGCCCCGGACTGCCCGGCCAGCGATCGGTCCTGGTCGACGAGGAACGCGCCTTCACCGAGGAGCTGTGGGGCGTGCCGCCCGGCACCCTGCGCGCGGACGGCTCGGGCAGCGGCACCGTCGACATGTTCCGGCGCATGGCCGACGGGGAGATCAAGGCCTGCTGGATCATCTGCACCAACCCGGTCGCCTCGGTCGCCAACCGCCGGACCGTCATCGAGGGGCTGGAGGCCGCCGACTTCGTCGTCACCCAGGACGTGTTCGCCGACACCGAGACCAACGCGTACGCCGATGTCGTGCTGCCCGCCGCCCTCTGGGCCGAGTCCGAGGGCGTGATGATCAACTCGGAGCGCACCCTGACCCTCTCCCGGCGCGCCACCGACCCGCCGGGAGAGGCCTGGCCGGACTGGCGGATCATCGCCGCGGTGGCCTGTGCCATGGGGTACGAGGACGCCTTCGGCTACACGAGCGCCGAGGAGGTCTTCGCCGAGATCACCCGGGCGTCGAACCCGCGCACCGGCTACGACCTGCGCGGAGTGACGTACGAGCGGCTGCGCGGGACGCCCGTGCAGTGGCCCAGCGCCGATGCCGACGGCCCGGCCCGCAACCCCGTGCGCTACGTCAACGACGGCGTCAGCCAGGAGCTGACCGTACGGGCCGACGGGAGCGTGCCGAGGCTCGCCTTCCCCACGCCGAGCGGCCGGGCCGTCTTCCACGCCCGCCCGCACCTGCCGGCGGCCGAAATGCCCGACGAGGACTTCCCGTACGTCCTCAACACCGGGCGGCTCCAGCACCAGTGGCACACCCTCACCAAGACCGCGAGGATCGCGAAGCTGAACCGGCTGGACCCGGGCCCCTTCGTCGAGATCCACCCCGACGACGCGGCGGTCCTGGGCATCGGCGAGGACGACGGCGTCGAGGTCGCCTCGCGGCGCGGGCGGGCGGTGCTCCCGGCCCGGATCACCGACCGGGTCGGGGCGGGGGAGTGCTTCGCCCCGTTCCACTGGAACGACCTGTTCGGCGAGTACCTCGGTGTGAACGCCGTGACCAACGACGCGGTCGACCCGATCTCGTTCCAGCCCGAGCTGAAGGTGTGCGCGGTCCGGCTGGCGAAGGTCGCCGCGCCCGCGCCGCGCGGCGGACCCGCCGAGGCGGAACGGCCCGCGCCCGGCGGTGGCCCCGGTCCCGGATTCACGGGTACCTCGGGCCCGGCGAACCCCTCGGGTCTGGTCGGCACGCTGGGCCCGGCGGACACCGCCCCACCCGTCCTCACGGAGACGGAACGCCGCTATCTGGCCGGATTCCTCGCGGGCCTCGGCGCCCGGCCGGAAGGCACCCCGGTGCTTCCCGAGGGCGCCCCGTTCGCCCCGGACCACGCGCTCTGGGTCAACGGAGTGCTCGCCGGGACGTACTCCCGGCTCGCGGGGGCGGCGGGGCCCGGACCCGCCGCGCCGACGGCCACCCCGGACGGACAGGGCCGGCCGGTCGTCGTGCTGTGGGCCTCGCAGACCGGCAACGCCGAGGAGGCCGCCGCGACGGCCGCCCGGACCCTGGCCGCCGAGGGGTACCGCACCACGCTCCTCGGCATGGACGACGGGACGCCCGGGGCCCTTCCGAGCCCGGCCGACCTCCTCGTCGTCACCAGCACCTTCGGCGACGGCGACGCCCCCGACAACGGCTCCGCCTTCTGGGAGTCGCTGAACGCCCCCGGGACCCCGGGCCTGGAGGACGTCCGCTACGCCGTACTCGCGCTCGGTGACTCCAGCTACGACGACTTCTGCGGCCACGGCCGCCGTCTGGACGAACGCCTCGGCGAGCTGGGCGCGGAGCGGCTGGTCCCGCGCACCGACTGCGAACCGGAGTACGAACAGCCCTTCGGCCAGTGGCTCAAGGAGGTCCGGACGGCACTGGAGGCCACGACGCCGGAAGGGACGGCGGAGCGGACGGCGCCCGCACCGCCCGCCGCGGCGACGGCGTCGCCCGCAGCGGCGGCGCCCGCCCGCCCCTCCAGGGCCGCGCCCGTCACCGCCCTTCTCACCGGGAACCGCCTCCTGAGCCTGCCCGGCGCGACGAAGGAGGTCCGCGCCTTCACGATCGACACCGGGCACGCCGACACCCCCCTGACGTACACGGCCGGGGACGCGCTGGGCGTACAGCCCCTCAACTCACCGGACCTGGTCGCCGAATGGCTCGCCGTCACCGGACTCGACCCCGCCGCCGAGGTGGACGTCCCCGGACACGGCCCGGTCGCCCTCGAAACGGCCCTGCACCGCCACCTCGACATCGCCCGCATCACCCCGGACCTGCTGCGCCTGGTCGCCGACCGGACGGGGGACCGGTCCCTGAAGAAGCTGCTGCGCCCCGACAACAAGGGCGAGAGGGACCGGTGGATCTGGGGGAGGCAGGCCGTCGACGTCCTCGCCGAACACCCGGTACGGGCCGCGGCCGCCACCTGGGCCGAGGTGCTCGGGCCGCTGAGGCCCCGGCTGTACTCCATCGCCTCCAGCCCGCTCGTGGACCCCCACCGGATGCGGCTGACCGTCTCCGTGATCCGCTACGAGAGCCACCGCGGCCGGATGCGCAAGGGCGTCGCCTCCACGTTCCTCGCCGACGCCGGACCGGACAGCCCCCTGTCGGTGTTCGTCCAGCGGAACGACCGTTTCCGGCCGCCCGCCGACCCGGCCGCCCCGATGATCATGGTCGGGCCCGGTACGGGAGTCGCCCCGTTCCTGGGCTTCCTGGAGGAACGCCGGGCGCTCGGACACCCCGGCGCCAACTGGCTGTTCTTCGGCGAGCAGCACCGCGCGACGGACTTCTACTACCGCGACGAACTCGACGCGCTGAGCCGCTCGGGCACCCTCACCCGGCTGGACACCGCCTTCTCCCGCGACCAGCGGGCCAAGGTCTACGTCCAGGACCGGATGCGCGAGCACGGAGCCCAGCTCTGGTCCTGGCTCCGCGACGGCGCCCACCTCTATGTCTGCGGCGACGCCTCCCGCATGGCCAAGGACGTCGACCGGGCCCTGCGCGACATCGCCGTCGCCCACGGGGGACTCGAACCCGACGCGGCGGCCGCGCAGGTCAAGCAGCTAGCCTCGGACCGCAGATACGTGCGTGACGTGTACTGAACGAGGGAGCGTGGCCACATGGGGTGGACAGAGGTACCGGTCGACACCGGATCACCGGCGGCGGGCGCCGTCCTGCTGATCGGCATCCCCGGCAGCGGCAAGAGCACGGTGGCCGCGGCTCTCGCCGCCCGCTTCGCCACCGCCGCCCACATCGAGGTGGACGCCCTCCAGGAACTCATCGTCTCCGGCGGCCGGTGGCCCTCGCCCGAGAAGGACGAGGAGGCGGACCGGCAGATCTTCCTCCGGGCCCGCAACGCCTGCCTGCTGGCGGACAGTTTCGCCGCCGCGGGCTTCCTCCCGGTCATCGACGACGTCGTCGTACGCCGTGCCCACCTCGACTTCTACCGCGCCACGCTCACCGGCGTACCGCTGCACTGCGTGGTCCTGGCCCCGGGAGCCGCGAAGGCCAGGGAGCGCAACCTCGCCCGGGACAAGACGCTGACGACGGACTGGTCCCCGCTGGACGACGTCATGCGCGCCGAACTGGCCGACGAGAAGATCTGGATCGACAGCGCGGAGCTGACCGTGGACGAGACGGTCGACGCAGTCCTGACCGCCACCGGCCTGACGCCGCCACCGGCCTGACGCCGCCACCGGCCTGACGCCGCCACCGGCCTGACGCCGCCACGGGGCCGAGGCCCGGTAGGTGTCCGGGGCCCCGGCGTTGTCAGACCCCCGCCGTACGGTGGGGGCCATCTATCCGCGCTGCTGGCTGCTGCGCTGCTGGATCGCCCCGCCCGGCTGCTCCCGGGCGGGGCGCACAGCGATGACGTCAGCCCGCCGACTCACCCGCGTGCGGGCTGAGCACCCCGGCCCAGATCAGGATGAAGAGGACGATGCCGAGCAGGATGCGGTAGATGACGAACGGCATGAAGCTCTTGGTCGTGATGAACTTCATGAACCACGCGATGACGGCGTATCCGACGAAGAACGCCACCAGCGTCGCGAAGATCGTCGGGCCCCAGGAGACATGCCCCTCGCCCACGTCCTTGAGCTCGTAGGCGCCCGAGGCGAGCACCGCGGGGATCGCCAGCAGGAACGAGTAGCGGGCGGCCGACTCGCGGGTGTAGCCCATCAGCAGGCCACCGCTGATCGTCGCGCCCGACCGGGAGACCCCGGGGACGAGCGCCATCGCCTGGCAGAACCCGAAGATCAGACCGTCCCTGACCCCGAGGTCCTTGAGCGTCTTGCGCTCCTTCACCACCCGGTGCTTGCCGCCCGACTCGTCGCGCGCGGCCAGCCGGTCGGCGATGCCCAGCACGATGCCCATGCCGATCAGCGTCGTCGCGATCAGCCGGAGGTCGCGGAACGGTCCCTCGATCTGGTCCTTGAGCGTGATGCCCAGGACGCCGATGGGGATCGAGCCGACGATGACCAGCCAGCCCATCTGGGCGTCGTGGTCACCGCGCATCGCACGGTCCGTCAGCGAGCGGAACCACGCGGACAGGATGCGTGCGATGTCCTTGCGGAAGTAGATGAGCACCGCCGCCTCCGTGCCGATCTGACTGATGGCGGTGAAGGCGGCCCCCGGGTCGTGCCAGCCGGCGAACGCGGCGGTCAGCCGCAGATGGGCGCTGGAGGAGATCGGCAGGAACTCGGTCAGTCCCTGAACGAGTCCCAGGACGAATGATTCGAACCAGCTCATGGGGCTTCGGCCATCCCGGAGGTGATCGTGCATCGGCCACGGACGGCGGGGCCCGTCGGCTGCGTGCGGGGTACGGAGTGCGGTCAAGGACAACAAGGACATCGAGGTCGCGGGCAGCGTATCGCCTGAAAGTAAACGTCAGACCTACTGCACCGGTCATCCACGTGCCGCCGTACGTTCAGTTCTCCGGCGTGTCCCGGCCGAGCCGGTGACGCTTGCGCCAGGCGACCAGCGCCCCGCCGAGAGCGGACAGCACGATGAAGCCCGTGGCGGCCAGGAAGACCGGCGAGGTCGGCGACGCGGCCTCGCTGCCGGCTATCACGTACGCCGCCGTGTTCGGGATCGACCCCAGCCCGGTGGCCAGGAGGAACGGCGGAGCGCTCATCCGGGAGGTCGCCGCGCAGTAGTTGGCGGCGGCGAACGGGATCCCGGGGAAGAGCCGCAGCGCCAGGACGGACCGGAAGCCGTGCCGGCTCAGCACCCCGTCCGCGGCGGTCAGCAGCCTCCCCCGCAACAGGGTCCGCAGCGCGTCCTGGCCCAGCACCCGGCCCAGCATGAACGACACGCCCGCGCCCAGCACCGTGCCCGCCAGCGCCGCCGCGAGACCCGCCTGCGCGCCGAACAACGCGCCCGCGGCGATGTTGAGCAGCGGACGCGGCACGAACGCCACCGTCAGCGCCCCGTACGCCAGCCCGAAGATCATCGCGGCCGTGCCGCCGGTCAGCTGGGGCGGCCAGCCCGACGCCAGCAGCCGCTGTGGTTCGAACAGCAGCATCGTCGACGCGGCCCCCAGCAGGACGACCACGAGCAGCGAGAACCGGGACCACGGCGACAGCAGCGCCCTGGAGAGGCGCAGGGCGGGACCGGTGGCGGGCCGGGCGGAGGGGACGGGGTCGAACATTCGGGGAGAGTAACCGAAAACGCTGTGTGATCGCCGTAATGTGCCTCGCGTGAACCCCGCCGCCGACGCCCCCGTCCCGCCGGACAGCGCCCTCGCCGACACCGTCCTGGAGCGGCTCGTCGCCGTCTATGCCCCGGCCGCCGACCCCGTGCGGGCCGCGGGAGCCGCCGCGTACATGAAGCACGTGGCCCCCTTCCTCGGGATCCCCACCCCCGAGCGCCGGGCCCTGTCACGGACCGTGCTGGCGGGCGCCGGGCGGCCGGAGGAGGCGGACTGCACGGCGATCGCGCTGCGCTGCTGGCGGCTGCCGGAGCGGGAGTACCAGTACTTCGCCGCCGACTACCTGCGCCGGTACGCGGGCCGCTGCACCTCCGGCTTCCTGCCGGTCCTGCGCCACCTCGTGACCACCGTCCCCTGGTGGGACACGGTCGACGTGCTCGCCGCGCATGTCGCGGGCCCCCTGGTCGCCGCCGACCCGGCGCTCGCCCGGGAGATGGACCGGTGGATCGACGACCCCAGCCTCTGGGCGGCCAGGACCGCCCTGCTGCACCAGCTGCGCTACCGGGAGGCCACCGACACCGGCCGGCTCTTCGGCTACTGCCTGCGCCGCGCGGACCACCCCGACTTCTTCATCCGCAAGGCGATCGGCTGGGCCCTGCGGGAGTACGCCAAGACCGACCCCGCCGCCGTACGCGACTTCGTCGTGGGAGCCGGGACCCGCCTGTCGCCGCTCTCCGCGCGCGAGGCGCTCAAGAACCTCTGAGGCGTCGGGAAGAGGACCTCCGAGGCGTCGGGAAAACCATTCGACGGCGACGCCCCGCCCGGCCATGATCAGGGGCATGTTCCGGTACGCCTTCCCCGCAGCGCCGTCCGCAGTCGCGGACGCGCCGAAGGCTGCCGTGAACGACTTCGCCCTCGCGGCGGCGTTCGCCGCGGCAGCGGCCACGGCAGCGTGCACCGCCGCCGCAGCGCCCATCGGCGGCGCCCGAAGCTGACCCTCCCCCGACAGTCCGGCGGACCCCGTGAGGGGAGGGTCGGCGGGGCCCTGGGGTCTTCTCTTCTCAGCTTCGAGTTCTTCAAGGAACGAGCCATGTCCAAGACCGCTTACGTACGCACCAAGCCGCACCTCAACATCGGCACCATGGGCCACGTCGACCACGGCAAGACCACGCTCACCGCCGCCATCACCAAGGTCCTCAGCGAGCGCGGGGGCAGCTCCACCTCCTACGTGTCCTTCGACCGGATCGACCGTGCCCCCGAGGAGGCCCAGCGCGGCATCACGATCAACATCGCGCACGTCGAGTACGAGACCGACACCCGCCACTACGCGCACGTCGACATGCCCGGACACGCCGACTACATCAAGAACATGGTGACCGGGGCGGCGCAGCTCGACGGGGCGATCCTCGTCGTCTCCGCGCTCGACGGGATCATGCCGCAGACCGCCGAGCACGTGCTGCTGGCCCGTCAAGTGGGCGTCGACCACATCGTCGTCGCCCTCAACAAGGCCGACGCGGGCGACCCCGAGCTGACCGACCTGGTCGAGCTGGAGGTCCGCGAGCTGCTCTCCGCGCACGGGTACGGCGGCGACACCGTCCCCGTGGTCCGGGTCTCCGGGCTCAGGGCGCTGGAGGGCGACCCCCGGTGGACGGCGGCGATCGAAGGGCTGCTGGACGCCGTCGACACCTACGTACCGATTCCGGTGCGCTACACCGACGCGCCGTTCCTGCTGTCCGTCGAGAACGTCCTGACCATCACGGGCCGGGGCACCGTCGTCACGGGCGCCGTCGAGCGCGGCACCGTCCGCGCCGGCGACCGGGTCGCGGTGCTCGGCGCGGACGTCGAGACGGTCGTCACCGGCCTGGAGACCTTCGGCAAGCCGATGGAGTCCGCCGAGGCCGGGGACAACGTCGCGCTGCTGCTGCGCGGGGTGGAGCGCGACCGGGTCCGCCGCGGCCATGTCGTCGCCGCGCCCGGCAGCGTGGTGCCGAGCCGCCGGTTCACCGCCCAGGTGTACGTCCTGTCGACGAAGGAGGGTGGCCGCTCGACCCCGGTGACCACCGGCTACCGGCCGCAGTTCTACATCCGTACGGCGGACGTCGTCGGCGACGTCGACCTCGGCGGGACGGCGGTCGCGCGCCCCGGCGACACGGTCACGATGACCGTGGAGCTGGGCCGTGACGTGCCACTGGAGTCCGGTCTCGGCTTCGCGATCCGCGAGGGCGGCCGCACGGTCGGCGCGGGCACGGTCACCGAGCTGCTCTGAGCACCCCCGCTGCCCGTCACCCCGCGTCCCGGGGGTGACGGGCAGCGGGGGCGGGGGAGGCGACAATGGAGACGTGAACGAGCCGATACCCGTCATCCGCGAGGTCGACTGCGGCACCGCCCGGCTGCTGCCCGACGTGGACCGCGACCGGGCCTGGCTGCTCATGGTCGACGACGCGCCCCAGTCCTACGTCGACCTCGACGACCCGTCCCACCTGGAGTTCGAGTACGTACGCAGGCTCGCCCACGTGGTGGACGGCGCGGCCGGACCGGGCGAGCCCCTGGACGTCCTGCACCTGGGCGGCGGGGCGCTGACCCTGCCCCGCTACGTGGCGGCGACCCGCCCCGGATCGCGCCAGGACGTCGTCGACGCGGACCGGGGGCTGCTGCGGCTGGTCCGGGAGCATCTGCCGCTGCCCGGGGGCGGCGGCATCTCCCTGCACGCGGCCGACGCCCGGGAGCGGCTGGAGGCGGCGGTCCCCGCCTCCGTCGACCTCCTGATCGCGGACGTCTTCGGCGGCTCCCGTGTTCCGGCGCACCTCACGTCCGTCGAGTACGCGCGGGCCGCGGGCCGGGCGATGCGCGAGGACGGGATCTACGCCGCCAACCTGGCCGACAGCGCGCCGTTCGCCTTCCTCCGCTCCCAACTGGCGAACTTCGCCGCGGTCTTCCCGGAACTCGCCATGATCGGGGAGCCGGCCGTGCTGCGCGGGCGGCGCTTCGGCAACGTCGTCCTGCTCGCCTCGTACGCGCCCCTCGACGTGGCCCCGCTCGTCCGCGCCTGTGCCGCCGACGCCTTCCCCGCACGGGTCACCCACGGCCCCGCGCTGACCCGGTTCATCGGCGGGGCCCGCCCGGTGGCGGACGTGGACGCGGTCGCCTCGCCCGAACCGCCCGCCGGAGCCTTCAGCGTCGGCTGAGGCTCCGGCGGGCGGCTCGGCGGCGGGAACGGACAGGCGCGCGGGTCAGCCGGTGGGCTGCCCGGAGAGGCGGACCGTGCTCAGGATCTTCTGGATGGTGGTGTCCGGAAGCTCGTCCTTGACGTCGGCCGCGGCGTAGAGGACCCAGGTCGAGTAGTCGCCCTTGGAGTTCTTGAAGGAGAAGGCGATCGACTTCCCGTCGCTGTCGCACTTCTCCTTGTTGGCGAGGCCCAGCGCGGTGGCCTGGACGACGCTGCCGGAGAGGCCCGACTCGGTGGTGTACGCCTTGGGCTTGCCGATCTTGACCTTGCTCTTGGGGTCCAGCTGGGCGTAGGCGGCCCACACCCAGTTGGCGGCCTCGTTCGTCGCGGCCTCGTCGGTGTTCTTGGCGCCCTGGGCGCCCTTCGTCCCGACGCCGGCGAGCCCGGTGTCCTCCTCGCTGCCGTCCCCGTCGGAGTCGTCGACGCACCACTTGCTCTTGTAGTAGGCGGGCGCGGAGAAGCCGGCGACGGGCGGGCCGTCGGGCTTCTTGGCGTCCTCGAATCCGGAGAACATCCCCGAACTCGCGACCTCCCAGTCACCGGGAACGTCGAACTGCGTGCCCCACTTGGGGTTGGTGACGACCTTCCAGCCCGGAACGACCGGCTTGGGGTCGCTCTCGGAGCCGCGCGGGTTCTCGGCAGGCGGCGCGGAGCCGGTGTCCGCCTCGCTGGGCTTGGCGCTCGGCGACGCGGACTTCTTGTCGTCGGCGACGGTCTTGCCCTCGTCGTCCTTGCCGAGCACGAGGAAACCGGTGACGCCCGCCGCGACCACGACGGCGGTCGCCGCGACGATCGCCACGATCGTCGTCTTCTTCTTGTCGTCGCCGGGCTTCGGCCCGCCGGGCGGACCCGGGACGGCGTACTGCGGCACCGTCGGCTGCTGGTAGGGATTCGGCTGCTGGTACCCCGGCTGCCCGGCGGGCGGGCCCTGCGGGTATCCGTAGCCCGGCTCCGTGGGCTGGCCGGGCTGCCCCTGCGGCGGATATCCCGGTTGCTGGTAGGGATTCGGCTGCTGGTACCCCGGCTGCTGGTACGGGTTCTGGTTCTGGTCCTGCGGGTTCTGCTCGCCCCCGGGCGGCTGCGTTCCTGGCCACATGGCCAGTAACCATAGATGGGGTACCCGGTCACTTCTACGGCCGCCCTGTCCCAGAGCCGTCACAAGGGGATGGCCAAACGGTTCTACTGGTGAGTAACCTTCGGGCATGAGCGCTGAACAGATGACCGTGGGCGAGATGCTCGTCGCGACGGTCCCGATGGCCCGGACCCTCAACCTCGACTTCCTGGAGACGACGCCGGAGCGCGCCGTCGTCCGGCTGCCCGACCAGGCGGACTACCACAACCACCTCGGCGGTCCCCACGCCGGAGCGATGTTCACGCTTGCCGAGTCCGCCAGCGGCGCGATCGTCATCGCCGCCTTCGGCGACCAGATGTCGCGCGCCGTGCCGCTCGCCGTGAAGGCCGAGATCGGCTACAAGAAGCTCGCCAAGGGCGAGGTCACCGCCACCGCGACCCTCGGCCGCCCCATCGCCGACGTCGTCGCCGAACTGGACGCCGGCGAGCGGCCGGAATTCCCCGTCGCCATCGAGATCCGGCGCGCCGACGGCGCGGTCACCGGCGAGATGACCGTCGTGTGGACCCTGCGCCCCAACAGCTGAGAAGCGCCGTACGTCTGCGGGCCGCCGCCCCTCCCGTTCGGGCAGGGGCGGCGGCCCGCAGACGTACGGCGGCCGGAATCCGGGCCTCAGCCCCCGTGCGCCTCACGGTGGGCCTTCGCCAGCTCCACGTACCCGGCCGCGTTGAAACGGATGCTCTCCAACTCCTCCACGGTCAGCGGCCGCTTCACCTTCGCGGGCACCCCCGCGACGAGCGAGCCCGGCGGCACCCGCATCCCCTGCGGCACCAGGGCCTGCGCCGCGACCAGCGAACCCGCCCCGATGTGCGCGCCGTTGAGCACCGTGGCGCCCATCCCCACCAGCACGTCGTCCTCGATCACACAGCCGTGCAGCACCGCGTTGTGGCCGACCGAGACCCGTGCGCCCACGGTGAGCGGGAAACCGGGGTCGGTGTGCACGCTGCAGTTGTCCTGGATATTGCTGTCGGGGCCGAGCGTGATGGGACCGCAGTCGGCCCGCAGCACGGCCTGGTACCAGACGCTGGAGCCCGGGGCGAGCGTCACCTCGCCGATCACCACGGAGGTCGGCGCCACGAACGCGTCCACGTCGATGTCCGGCTCCTTGCCGCCCATGCCCGTGATCAACGCCTGCTCCGCCATCGCCTGCTCCTTCGCGCCGGTGTGGTGCTCCTGGGCCTTCCCCGCGGAATCGCTCGCATCCGCCGGACGGCCGTCTCACACGGTAGGGGACGACTCCCGGCGCACAGCGCCCGGTGGGGCGAACATCACAGGTCATCGCACGGATCGCCCACCGCGCCGCCGACTACCGTGAGCGCGTGCCGAAGAACCGAAACGCGTTCTCCCCCCTCGCCCGCTGGCCGCGCCGCGCCGCCTCCCGCGCGGTCCACCTCGGCTGGTCCTGGGCGCAGCGGGCGGGCGCGGTCACCGCCGAGCACCCCGGGCGGCTGCGGTTCCGCGCGATCGGCACGGGGACCCGGCTCGCCTTCCCGCAGGGGACCGTGTTCGGGGAGCCGTGGATCGAGCTCGGCGCGCACTGCGTCATAGGCGAGCAGGTCACGCTCACGGCCGGGATGATGCCGGACCTGGACCTCGGCCCCGACACCGTCCTCACGCTGGGCGACGGCGTGGTGCTGGGGCGCGGCAGCCATGTGATCGCGGACACCACGGTGACGATCGGCCCGGACACCTACTGCGGCCCGTACGTCTACATCACCTCGACCAACCACAGCTACGACGACCCGCACGAGCCCGTGGGCAAGCAGTGGCCCCGGATGGAACCGGTGGCGATCGGGCCCGGCTGCTGGATCGGCACCGGCGCGGTGATCCTGCCCGGCGCCCGGCTCGGCCGGAACGTCGTGGTCGCCGCCGGCGCGGTCGTCCGGGGCGAGGTGCCCGACCACGCGGTGGTCGCCGGGGCGCCCGCCCGGGTCGTCCGCAGCTGGGACCCGGAGCAGGGGTGGCAGCCGCCCCTGCGCACACCGGCGCCCGTGCCGATCCCCGAGGGCGTCACGCCCGAACAGCTGCTGGCCCTGGCGGAGCTGGACGAGGCACGGGAGACGCCGTAGGGCGGCGGTGGCGGTACAGCCCGCCGGACGCGGGGAGTGCACCGTACGGCGGTGCAATATTCTTGACCCCGGCACGCGCCGTACACGAATCCACGCCCAGCACGCTGCAACCGGTACGCCGCACTCCGCCACCCGAACTCCGCCATCCACCGCAGGGACGGTACGTGCCCGACCTCGACCAGCTCACCCAGTCGCTGGCCCGCAACCTCAAGCGCTGGCGGGGGGAGCGCGGCTTCACCCTCGACGCCCTCGCGGCCCGCGCCGGGGTCAGCCGCGGGATGATCATCCAGATCGAGCAGGCGCGGACGAACCCGAGCGTCGGCACCACCGTCAAACTGGCCGACGCGCTCGGCATCAGCATCACCACCCTCCTCGAACACGAGCAGGGCGCCCAGGTCCGGCTGGTCCCGGAGAGCCGGGCCGTCCGCATCTGGTCCACCGGGGCGGGCAGCTCCAAGACACTCCTCGTCGGCGCCGAGGCCCGCGGCCCGCTCGAACTGTGGACCTGCCGGCTGATGCCCGGAGAAGGCACCTCCTCCGACCCGCACCCCGAGGGCACCGTCGAACTCCTCCACGCGACCGAGGGCGAACTGACCCTGGTCGTCGACGGCCGCACCCACCTCGTCCCCGCCGGAACCTCCGCCACCTTCGAGGCGCACGTGCCGCACGGCTACCGCAACGACGGCTCCGGACCGGCCGTGTTCACCATGGCCGTCGCCATCCCGCCCGTCCGCTGAGACGCCCGGCCGGACCCGCCCCCGCCGCTGTTAGCGTGAGCGCCATGCGCGCACCCATCGGAACCTTCGAGGACGCCGCTCCCGCTGCGGAACGGCTCGACCTGCTCCCCGCCCCCGTCGTCACGGCCCTGACCGCAGGCTGGGGCGAGTTCACCGCCGAGCAGGTCATCCACGTCGACAGCGACCCGGCCGTCGCCGACACCGCCGTCTTCGCCGAGCACTACGGCGTGGAACTGCTGGAGACCTCGGCCAACTGCGTCGTCGTGGCGGGCAAGCGCGGCCAGGACGTCACCCTCGCCGCCTGCGTGGTGCTCTCCCGCACCCGGGTCGACGTCAACGGCGCGGTCCGCAAACACCTCGGCGCCCGCAAGGCCTCGTTCGCGTCGATGGACACCGCGGTCGGCGAGAGCGGCATGGAGTACGGCGGCATCACCCCGATCGGCCTGCCCGCCGCCTGGCCCCTCCTGCTGGACCCCGCCGTGGTGGACGAGGAGTGGGTCCTGATCGGCAGCGGCAGCCGGCGCGGCAAGCTCATCGTCCCCGGCAAGGCGCTCGCCGCCCTCCCGGGCGCCGTCCTCGTCGAGGGCCTCGGCGTCTGACGGCTGCCTCCGGGGCCGTCCCGACTCCCCTCCGGGCGGCCGGCGTCAACGCCCGGCCGCCCGGTGCTCCGTGAGCCAGTCCGTGGCGAAGTCGACGGCGGGACGCAGCCGGAGGAGCCTGCAGTCGGCCGCGCCCACGCGTCCCGCGCGTACGGCACCGTCCGCCGCGGCGTCCTCGAACGCCGCGCCCAGGGCGGCGAAGTCCCCGTCGTCCAGGGCGACATCCTCGTACTCCCACCACCGGCGCACCCCCCGCGACGTCACCACGCAGCGGTAGCCCCGGCGCGGCGGCCCCGGCATCCGGTACTCGCCCAGGTGGAACGCCGTACACGTGGTGTAGCCGGTGCCGAGCAGCAGGATCCGGGCATCCGCCTCGTACAGCCGGGCCAGCGGCGAGTCCTCCCCGAGATGGCAGTCGGCCCGGTGCCCGGAGAGCAGGCGCGCCGCCTCCGGGCCGAGCGCCGCGAACGAGGTCTGCGGATGCGCGCTGCGCCCGGCCCCCGCAGCCGTCCGTACGGTCTCGGCCAGCACGCCCATCGACGGAGCGGGGGTCAGCGATGGGTCGTACGGCTCCATCGAGGCCCGCACGGCGTCGACGGCCCCCGCGTCCAGGTCACGCACCCGCTCGCGGTAGTGCGGGGAGGTGTCGGAGTTCTCCGGGGTGAAGGCGGGGACCACCAGGGTCCCCTCCCGCCCCACGGCCCGGCGGAGCGCGTCCAGCACCCCGCGCGCACCGCCCGCCACCGGCCCCAGCGACCTCAGCGAGGCGTGCACCAGGAGCACGTCGCCGGGCCGCACGCCCAGCGCGGTCAGAGCGGCCGTCGTCCGGGCCCCGTCGAGCACGTCCGCGTCGAGTACGTCGTCCACGGCGGAGATCCTTCCCGTCCCGGACGGCCTCCCACACCCCGGCCGCTCAGGCGGGCCCCTCCAGCCGCGGGATCTCGATCGCGGGGCACCGGTCCATGACCATGTCCAGCCCCGCCGCGCGCGTCCGCCCGAAGGCGTCCGGGTCCACGACGCCGAGCTGGAACCACACCGCCTTCGCACCCACCGCCACCGCTTCGTCCGCGACCGCGCCCGCCAGCTCGCTGTTGACGAACACGTCCACCACGTCGACGGGGAAGGGGATGTCCGCGAGCGAGGCGTACCCCCGCTCCCCGTGCACCGTCTCGGCCTTCGGGTGCACCGGCACCACCCGCTTGCCGAACCGCTGGAGGACCTCCGCCACACCGTAGGCGGCCCGGGAACGGTTGCCGGACAGACCCACCACCGCCCAGGTGTCGCCCGTGTCCCGAAGAATCCGCCTGATCGTCGCGGCGTCCGCGTACGTGTCGTCTGCGCTCATGCCGGGACAACCGACGAGCCCCGCCCGCCCATTCCCGCCGGGACCCGTCCTCACGGCGGCGCATAGGGTGGACGGATGCAGGAGCAGTACCGGACCGTCGCCCGCGCGGGTGTGCACGAGAGCGAGATCAACCGATCCCGCTTCCTCTGCTCCCTCGCCCCCGCCGCCACCGAACAGGAGGCGCAGGACTTCGTCGCCCGCGTCCGCAAGGAGCACCCGACCGCCTCCCACAACTGCTTCGCGTACGTGATCGGCGCCGACGCCTCCGTGCAGAAGGCGAGCGACGACGGCGAACCCGGCGGGACCGCGGGGGTCCCGATGCTCCAGATGCTCCTGCGGCGGGAGGTGCGGTACGCCGTGGCGGTCGTCACCCGCTACTACGGCGGGGTCAAACTCGGCGCGGGCGGGCTGATCCGGGCGTACGGGGGAGTGGTCGGCGAAGCCCTCGACGCGCTCGGCACCATCACCCGGCAGCGCTTCCGGCTCGCCACGATCCAGGTCGACCACCAACGCGCCGGAAAGCTGGAGAACGACCTGCGGGCCACCGGGCGGGACGTCCGCGAGGTGCGGTACACCGAGGCCGTCACCATCGATATCGGGCTGCCGGACGGCGACGTCGAGGCGTTCACCGCCTGGCTGGCGGACGCGACCGCGGGGACCGCCGTGCTGGAGCTGGGCGGCGAGGCGTACGGCGACGTGTGACGGCGCCGAGGTCCGACACGCTCGCGATGAGGGCAATCCCACGGACGCCGAAATCATGATCGATGCGGATTCGGCGGCCCGGCGGCGTTAGCGTGGTCGGTGCCGAGCGGGATCACGGGCCGCCGGTGCGCGGCCCACGGGGTGGAGGACGACGATGCAGGCCGGAACCGGCGGAGTGACGATGCGGGCCGCGACGGGCGCGGTGGCGGGGCGGGCCGGAAGCGGCGGGGCGGCCCTGCGGGCCGGAAGCGGCGGGCTGGCGACGCGGGCCGGAAACGGCAGGGCGATGGCGCCGACCGGATCCGCTGGAGTGCCGGCGTGAGGATCCTGCACACCTCGGACTGGCACCTGGGCCGGTCCTTCCACCGGGTCTCCCTCCTCGACGCCCAGGCCGCCTACCTCGACCACCTCGTGGCGACCGCCCGGGAACGCGAGGTGGACGTCGTCCTCGTCGCCGGCGACGTGTACGACCGGGCCGTCCCGCCGCTCACCGCCGTCGAGCTGTTCGACCGCGCGCTGCACCGGCTCGCCGCCGCGGGCGTCCCCACCGTCATGATCTCCGGCAACCACGACTCCGCCCGCCGGCTCGGCGTCGGCGCCGGGCTCTTCGAGCGGGCCGGGATCCACCTGCGGACCGACCCGGAGAACTGCGCCACCCCCGTCGTGCTCGCCGACGACCACGGCGACGTGGCGTTCTACGGGCTGCCCTACCTGGAACCGGCCCTGGTCAAGGACACCCTCCGGGCAGCCAGGACCGGCCACGAGGCGGTCCTCACCGCCGCCATGGACCAGGTCCGCGCCGACCTCGCCACCCGCCCCGCGGGCATCCGCTCCGTCGTCCTCGCGCACGCCTTCGTGGCGGGCGGGGAGCCCAGCGACAGCGAACGCGACATCACCGTCGGCGGGGTCGCGGCGGTCCCGGCCGGGGTCTTCGACGGCGTCGACTACGCGGCCCTCGGCCACCTCCACGGCTCCCAGCGGGTCACGAGCCGCGTCCGCTACTCCGGCTCCCCGCTCGCCTACTCCTTCTCCGAGGCCGACCACCGCAAGACGATGTGGCTCATCGACCTCGACGGCGACGGGGACATCGCGGCCGAGGAACGGATCGACTGCCCCGTCGAGCGGCCCCTGGCCCGGCTCCGGGGCCGGCTCGACACCCTTCTGGAGGACCCCGCCCTGGACCGCCACGAGCACGCCTGGGTCGAGGCCACCCTCACCGACCCGGTGCGCCCCGCCGAACCGATGGCCCGCCTCGCCCGGCGCTTCCCGCACACGCTCAGCCTCGTCTTCGATCCCGAGCGGCCGCCGGACGACCCGGGGGCGTCCTACGCCCAGCGCCTCCGGGGCCGTGACGACCACCAGATCGCCGAGGACTTCGTCGCCCACGTCCGCGGCGGCAGCGGCCCTAACGACCTCGAACGCACCGTGCTGCGGGCCGCGTTCGACGACGTACGGGTGGACGAGGCCGTGGGCGAGGTGTCCCGGTGAGACTGCACCGCCTGAGCATCACCGCCTTCGGCCCGTTCGGCGCCACCCAGGAAGTCGACTTCGACGCCCTCTCCTCCGCCGGTCTCTTCCTGCTCCACGGACCCACCGGCGCCGGGAAGACCTCCGTCCTGGACGCCGTCTGCTTCGCCCTGTACGGAGCCGTCCCCGGCGCCCGGCAGAGCCCCGGCGCCTCCCTGCGCAGCGACCACGCCCCGGCGGACCTGCCCACCGAGGTCCAGCTGGAACTGACCGTCGGCGGACGACGCCTCGAAGTCACCCGCAGTCCCGCCCAGCCCCGTCCCAAGAAGCGCGGCGACGGCTTCACCATGGAGAAGGCCCAGAGCCGGCTGCGCGGTCACGACCCCGAGCGGGGCTGGCAGGCTCTCAGCAAGTCGCACCAGGAGATCGGCGAGGAGCTGACCCAGCTCATCGGCATGAGCCGGGACCAGTTCTGCCAGGTGGTGCTGTTGCCGCAGGGCGACTTCGCCCGCTTCCTGCGCTCGGACGCCGAGGCCCGCGGAAAACTCCTCGGCCGGCTCTTCGACACCCGCCGCTTCGCCGCTGTCGAGGAACGCCTCGCCGAGCTGCGCCGGGGCGCCGAGGCCAGGGTCACCGCCGCCGACGAGCGGATCCTCGCCCTCGCCCAGCGCATCGCCCAGGCGGCCGGACCGGCCGGGGCCGAGGCCACACCGATCACCGCACGGCCCGGCGAACCCGGTCTCGCCGAAGCCGTTCTGGAGTGGGCCGCCATCGCCCGGTCCACGGCCCGCGAACGGCTCGGCATCGCCCACTGCGTCCTGACCGGGGCCGAGGGCCGGCAGCGGGCGGCGCGCCACGCCCTGGACACCGCGCGCGAACTCGCCCGCCTCCAGCAGCGGCACGAGGAGACCGTGCGGCGCGCCGCGGCCCTGGAGGAGCTGCGGCTTGAGCACGACCGCTGCCAGGAGCAGCTGGAGCGCGCCCGCAGGGCGGACCGCGTCGCCCCCGCACTGGACCTGCGCGAGGAGGCGGAGCGGGCCCACCGCCGGGCGGGCGCCGCCGTCGACCGGGCCAGGGCGCAGCTGCCGCCCGACCTCGCCGACGCGGGCCCCGACCGGCTCACCGAGCTGGAGCGCCGGTTCCGGCAGGAGCTGGGCGGCCTGGAGTCGGCCCGCCGGGCCGAGGCGCGCAGCGCGGCGATCGACGAGGAACGGGACCGGCTGGAGCGCGAGTCCCGGGCCGACGACGCGACCGTCCGGGACGCGGACGCCTGGCTGGCGGGGTGGGACGCCGTCCACGCCGGCCTCAGGGAACGCATCGCCACGGCACAGGAGGCCGCGACCCGCGCCGAACAGCTCGCCGGGCTCCTCGCCCCGGCCCGCCGCAGACTGGAGGCCGCCCGCCGCCGCGACGCGCTGGCCGCCGAGGTCCTGGCCGCCCGGCGGACACTCACCGAGGCCCGCGAAGACGCCCTCGACGCCCATGAGACCTGGCTCGGGCTGCGGGAGCGCCGACTGCGGGACATCGCGGCGGAGCTGGCCGCCGGACTCGTCGACGGCGCGCCCTGCACCGTCTGCGGCTCCGCCGAGCACCCGGCCCCCGCCACCGAGGGCGACGGCCACGTCGACCGGGCCACCGAGGAGGCCGCCCTCACCGCCCACCGGCACGCCGAGGAGACCCGCGCCCGCGCCGAGCAGGCCCTCGGGCTCGTCCGCGAACGCCACGCCACCGCGCAGGCGGAGGCCCGCGACGCCGATGCCGCGGCGGAGCCCGTCGAGGGCGGGAGCGACAGCGGGGCGACGACGGACCCCGGCCCGTCCGTCGCCGAACTCCGCGACACCGTCGACCGGTTGGCCGCCGAGCACGCCGAGACGCACCGCCTCGCCGCCGGAACGCACGCCGCCCGCGAGGCGCTCGACGCCGCGGAGCGCGAGCACCTCGGGCGCCTCGAACTCCGGCAGGAGGCCGAGCGCCGGGCCGCCGCCCGCACGTCCCGCCGGGAGACGCTCGACCGCGAGCAGACCGTGCTGCGGGATGAACTCGCCGCTGTCCGCGACGAGTCCGGGTCCGTCGCCGCGTACGCCGAACGCCTCACCCGGCGGGTGGCGCTCCTCGCGGAGGCCGCCGACGCGGTGCGCGCCGAACGGGACGCCGACCGGCAGCGCAAGGAGGCCGACGGCCGGCTCTCCGACGCGGCGTTCCGGGCGGGTTTCGACACCCCGGAGGAGGCCGCGGCGACCCTCCTCGACGCCGCCGCCCAACGCGACCTCCAGCACCGCGTCGACGCCTGGCAGGCCGAGGCCGCGGCGGTCGCCGACCGCCGCGCCGAACGCGACGCCCGCGAGGCGGCCGCGCAGCCCCCGGCTCATCCATCGGCCGCACAGGGCGCGTTCGAGACGGCGGAGTGGCTGTCGCGCGAGGCGTCCTCCGCACGGGCCGCCGCCGACGAGCGCTGCGGCGAGCTGACCCGGCTCTCCCGGGAGGCCGCCGACGAGGTGCGGCGGCTGGGCCCGGTGCGGCAGGAGTACGAGCGGATCGCCCGGCTCGCGGGTCTGGCGGCGGGCACCTCCGCCGACAACGAGCGCAAGATGCGCCTGGAGGCGTACGTCCTGGCCGCCCGCCTCGAACAGGTGGCGGCCGCCGCCACCGCGCGGCTCCAGCGGATGTCCTCCGGCCGCTACACCCTGGTCCACTCCGACGCCCGCAGCGGCGGACGCAGAGCGGGGCTCGGGCTGCATGTGGTCGACGCCTGGACCGGCAGCGAACGGGACACCGCGACGCTCTCCGGCGGCGAGACGTTCTTCGCCTCGCTGGCGCTCGCGCTGGGCCTCGCCGACGTCGTGACCGAGGAGGCCGGCGGCGTACGCCTGGACACCCTCTTCATCGACGAGGGGTTCGGCAGCCTGGACGACCAGACCCTGGACGAGGTGCTCGACGTACTGGACTCCCTGCGGGAGCGGGACCGCAGCGTCGGCATCGTCAGCCATGTGGCCGACCTGCGCCGCCGGATCCCGGTCCGGCTGGAGGTGGTGAAGGAGCGTCAGGGCTCCTCCGTCCGCCACCGCCTGTGACCGGCCCGGCCGCCCGGAGGGTCAGCGGCCGATCGCCCGGCGGGGGAGCGGCGAGGAGTACACGACGCTGGTGGTGACGGCCCCCAGCGCGCCGATCCGCCCGGTGGTCTCCTCCAGATGCCTCATCGACCGGGCCGTGACCTTGAGGACGAAGCAGTCGTCGCCGGTGACGTGGTGGGCCTCGATGATCTCCGGCGTGGTCTCCAGAAGATCGTGGAAGGGCTTGTAGTTCCCGTTCGGGTAGCGCAGGCGCACCAGGGCGAGGATGGGCAGCCCGATCCGCTCGGCGTCGACCACCGCCGCGTACCCGCTGATCACCCCCAGCTCCTCCAGCCGGCGCACCCGCTCCGTCACGGCGCTCGGGGACATGGCGACGGCGCGTGCGAGCTCGGCGAAGGTGGCGCGGCCGTCGCGCTGGAGGACGTCGAGGATGCGCCAGTCGGTGGCGTCCGGGGAATAGTCGGTCACTCGGCCGAGACAACAGGGAAATCCCCGGCGAATCAAGAAGTGTGCCGGGGAATCCCACTTCCCGGTCCCGTTCCGCGGTCATAGATTCATGGTCATGACCTCGCACATCACGGCCACGGCCGACAACCCCGTCCTGCGCGTCGCGCCCGCCTCTCCCGCTGCCGCGGCCGCCTACTTCGGTGCTTCGCTCGCCTTCCACGCCGATGTCTCCGACGTCGCCTCCACGCTGGCCGCCGGCGGTGATCCCGGGTTCGTCGTCCTGGACAGCCGCTCCACCGCGTCCTGGGACCAGGGGCACGTGCCCGGCGCGGTGCACCTGCCCACCGCGCTGATCCCCGAGCAGGCGGCTGCACTGCTGGACCCGGCCTTTCCCGTCATCACGTACTGCTGGGGTCCGGGCTGCAACGGCGCGACCCGCGCGGCCCTGGCCCTCGCCCGACTCGGCTACCGGGTGAAGGAGATGCTCGGCGGCTTCGAGTACTGGGTGCGCGAGGGCTTCGCCTTCGAGACCTGGGAGGGCGTCGAGCGGCGCGGAGCCGACCCGCTCACCGCGCCGGCCGCCGCCGCCGACTGCGGCTGCTGAGGCCGGGGCCGGAGCCGGGTGGAGGCCAGCGCGGTCCGGCGCCCGCCAGCGCGGCGAACAGGGCCCCGGTC
Source organism: Streptomyces sp. NBC_01116 (assembly GCF_041435495.1). NCBI lineage: Bacteria > Bacillati > Actinomycetota > Actinomycetes > Kitasatosporales > Streptomycetaceae > Streptomyces > Streptomyces sp. NBC_01116. The sequence continues at coordinate 1,091,406 of NZ_CP108644.1, read as the reverse complement.
TCCGCCCCGGCGGGAAGGCCGCTGACCTGGCCGTCGCCGACCTCCACCACCCGCCACACCCCGTCCTCGCGCAACGCCAGGTCGGTGGTGACCCAGCGCGGCCCGAGTCGGCCCACGGCCTCTCGCGGGAGCGCCGGTTCGGGAACGGACACCGCGCCCGGGGTGTCGGGGTGGGCGGTGACGAGCACGGCCGCACCGTCCACCCACCACACCCGCGCCTCGCCGCCCGCGACGAACGGCTCGAAGGACCGCAGCACCAGGCCGCCCGAGAGAAACGTGCCCTGCAGTTCGACGAACCGGCCGACCACGGCGGCCAGTCGCCCCGCGTCCGCCAGCTCCGGCACGTAACACGCCTCGTGCCACTCGTGCTTGCGGGACTTCACGAAGTCCTTCACGATGCCGGGTCCCGGCCCCAGGGGCGCCGCGAGCGCGGCCAGCTCGCCGGCGGTGGGCGGCGGAGCCCCCGGAGCCGTGGCACACCAGACGCTGCGCGGCGTGAGCCCGGCGAACTCCTCGTACCATCCGGGGAGTTCATGTGCCCGCCATATGCGGCGGCACCGGTGAGCAGGGCGCAGCCCCGCGCGCCGAGCGCCGCCTCCAGCTCCGCGTACCGGTCGGAGGGGATCATCCAGCCCCGGTACCAGTACGGCCCGGAGTCCCGCGCGACCCGGGCCACCGCTCCGGCCGCGTCGCCCGCGAGCAGCGCGTCATGATCGAGCAACGCGATCCGCCCACCGGCCGCACGCGCCGCCGCGACCTCGTCGGCGAACTGCGGATCGGGCCGGGAGGGCCGCAACGGGTCGCCGCAGAACAGGAATCCGTTCCGCTCGCTCATGACGGGCCGCCTCACTTCCACCGACGGGGACTTCGGACCGTGCGCGCCGTCCGGATCAGAGCCGAGACAGCTCGTCGACCAGATCGTCCAGGCCCAGCGACCCCTGGGAGAGCGCCGCCATGTGCCAGGTCTTCAGATCGAACGCCTCGCCGTGCGCGGCCCGCGCGTTCTCCCGGCCGAGCAGCCAGGCGCGCTCCCCGAGCTTGTAGCCGATGGCCTGACCCGGCATCGACAGATAGCGGGTCATCTCGCTCTCCACGAAGTCGGCGGGACGGCTGCTGTGGTCGCCGAAGAACTCCTGGGCCAGATCGGGCGTCCAACGCTCGCCCGGGTGGAAGGGGGAGTCCGCCGGAATCTCCAGCTCCAGGTGCATGCCGATGTCGACGATCACCCGGCAGGCGCGCATCATCTGCGCGTCCAGATAGCCGAGCCGCCGTTCCGCGTCGGGCAGGAAGCCCAGCTCGTCCATCAGCCGTTCCGCGTACAGCGCCCAGCCCTCGGCGTTCGCGCTGACCATGCCGACCGACGCCTGGTAGCGGGAGAGGCTGTCGGCGACGTGCGTCCACTGCGCGATCTGCAGGTGGTGGCCGGGAACGCCCTCGTGGTACCAGGTCGAGACCAGGTCGTACACCGGGAAACGGGTCTCGCCCATGGTGGGCAGCCAGGTGCGCCCGGGGCGGGAGAAGTCCTCGGAGGGACCGGTGTAGTACGGCGCGGCGGCCCCGCCGGGCGGCGCGATGCGGGACTCCACCTTCCGTACCCGCTCGGCGAGATCGAAGTGCGTGCCGTCCAGCGCCTCGATCGCCTCGTCCATCACGCCCTGCAGCCACTCGCGGACCTCGTCCACGCCCTCGATGTGCTTGCCGTGCACGTCGAGATGGGCGAGCGCCTCCCAGGGGCCGGCCCCGGGCAGGATCTTCTCGGCCTCGGTCCTCATCTCCGCGAGCAGCCGGTGGTATTCCGACCAGCCGTACGCGTACGCCTCGTCGAGATCCAGGTCGGTGCCGTTGTACTGCCGCGACCACAGGGCGTAGCGCTCCCGGCCGACCGGGTCCGGGGCCCCCTCGATGCCCGGGGTGTAGACGTCGCGCACCCAGTCCCGCAGGGAGAGCACCGAGGCCGTCGCGAGCCGGGCGGCCTCGTCCAGCTCCGCCCGCAGCGACGCGGGGCCGGGGGCGACGAACTCCGCGAAGAACGCCGCGCCCTCGCCCTCCCCGCCCCACTCCGTGAGCTGCCCGACGAACGTGGCCGTCGCGCGGGGACCGCCGTACAGCTTGCGCTCCAGACCGAGCGCCAGCGAGGCGCGGTACCCCTCGTGCGCGGCGGGCACCGCCCGCAGCCGTTCCACGACCGCCGCCCAGTCCTCGTCCGTCGCGGTCGGCGTGAGGGTGAAGACCTCGGTGATGCTGTGGGCCGGCGACTGCATGTTGGAGACCGTCCGCAGGCCCTCCTCGGCTTCGTGCACGGCGAGTTGTGCCGTCAGACGTTCCCGCAGGAGGCGTCCGCAGCGCCGCTCGGCATCGCTGTCCGCACCGGGACGCCGCTCGGCGGCGTCCAGCTCCCGCAGCGTCGCGCGGACGAGGTCGGCGACCGCGTCCTGACCGGCCGGTGAGAAGTCGGGCAGCCGGCGCGAGCTTTCGGGCACACCCAGATAGGTGCCCGTGACGGGGTCGAGTTCGATGATTGCGTCGACGTAGGCGTCGGCGACCTGACGGGGCAGCGCGCTGCTCGAAGTGTCTGACATGCGGACATCCTCGTACGCCGGTGGCCTCTTCGTCATCACCGGGGCCCCCGGGCGTCCGAAAGACGATCACCGCGGCGTGTCCCGGCACGTCCCCGGGGCTCAGCTCCCGGCGGGCGGCAGCAGCGGCCCGCAGTCCCACTGCTGGAAGATCAGCCGCGTGTCCACCCGGGCCACCTCCCGCCGCGAGGTGAACTCGTCCAGCACCAGCCGCTGCAGATCCGCCGCGTCGGCCACGGCGACCTGCACCAGATAGTCGTCGGGACCGGTGAGATGGAAGAGCGCACGCGACTCCGGCAGGGACCTGACACGTTCGACGAACGGTCCGATCAGCTCCCGGCGGTGCGGCCGTACCTGCACCAGGAGCAGCGCCTGGAGGCCCCGGCCCAGCTTCGCCGGATCGAGGCGCAACCGGTCCCCGAGGATCACCCCGGAGCGGCGCAGCCGGGCCACCCGGTCCAGGCAGGTCGAAGCGGCCACGCCGACCTCGGCCGCGAGCTCCCGGTAGGTGGTCCGCGCATCGTTCTGCAACAGCCGCAGAATCTGCAGATCCACCGGATCGAGAGCGACGGAATCGGACATGCCGCGAACGTAACACGGGATTCGGCCGCTACGAACCGGTAGCTGTTCAGAGTGACGGCATGGACAACGAAGTCTCGATGACGCCCCCTGCCCCCACCCCGTCCAGGGCTCTCGCCACCGATGCCGTGCACGCCGGACGCGACGACCTCGCCTCCCTCGGCGTGCACGCCCCGCCGATCGACCTGTCCACCACCTACCCCTCCTACGACTCGCGCGGCGAGGCGATGCGGATCGACGCCTTCGCCACCACCGGGGCCCGCCCCGACGGGCCGCCGGTCTACGCCCGGCTGGACAACCCCACCACGGGCCGCTTCGAGACGGCCCTCGCCCGGCTGGAGGGCGCCGAGAGCGCGGTCGCCTTCGCCAGCGGGATGGCGGCGCTGACCGCGGTCCTGCTCGCCCGCGCGAGTCAGGGGCTGCGCCATGTCGTCGCGGTCCGCCCGCTCTATGGCTGCAGTGACCATCTGCTCGGCGCCGGGCTGCTGGGCACCGAGGTGACCTGGACCGACCCGGCGGGCATCGCCGACGCCATCCGCCCGGACACCGGGCTCGTGATGGTCGAGACGCCGGCCAACCCGACGCTGGCCGAGGTCGACATCCGGGCCGTCGCCCACGCCTGCGGAACCGTCCCGCTGCTGGTCGACAACACCTTCGCCACCCCCGTCCTGCAGCGCCCCGTCGAACTCGGCGCGCGGATCGTCCTGCACAGCGCCACCAAGTACCTCGGGGGCCACGGGGACGTCATGGGCGGCGTCGTCGCCTGCGACGAGGAGTTCGCCGCCACCCTGCGCCAGGTCCGGTTCGCCACCGGCGGAGTGCTGCACCCGCTGGCCGGCTACCTCCTGCTGCGCGGCCTGTCCACGCTTCCGGTACGCGTACGGGCGGCCTCGACGAGCGCGGCCGAACTGGTCCGCAGGCTCACCGCCGACCCGCGCATCGCCCGGGTGCACTACCCGCGGATCGGCGGCGCGATGATCTCCTTCGAGGTGTACGGCGACCCGCACCGGGTGATCTCCGGGGTGCGGCTCATCACGCCCGCCGTCAGCCTCGGCAGCGTGGACTCGCTGATCCAGCACCCGGCCTCCATCAGCCACCGCATCGTGGAGGAGGGAGACCGGCGGGCATCGGGCGTCGGCGACCGGCTGCTGCGGATGTCGGTCGGCCTGGAGGACGTCGAGGACCTGTGGGCGGACCTGTGCCAGGCGCTCAGCGACGGGCCCCTTCCGTCGGCGCGGACGGCCGGGCGGACCCTTCGGTCGTCAGCGGCCGGTCAGCCGTCGGCCGGTCGGCCGTCAGCCGTGCGGTGATGACGAGCGTGCCCTCCTCGATCTGGTAGTCGAGAGGCAGCTCCAGCGCACGCATCGCCGCCACCATGCCGGTGTTGTGGGACTGCGTCACGGCGTACACGCTCTCGCAGCCGGCCTCCACGGCGAGGGCCACCAGGCGGCCGAGCAACTCGGAGCCGATGCCCCGGCGCTGCCAGTCGTCCTCGACGAGGAGGGCGACCTCGGTCTCGTCGCCGTCCCAGAGGAGGTGGCCCAGCGCCACCAGCTTGCCGGAGGCCGTCTGCACCGTCAGGGTGCGGCCGAAGCGGGGGCTGAGCAGATGGTCGAGATAGCGGTCCGCGTCCGCGACCGGACCGTGGTAGCGCAGGCCCAGGGTGCGCTGCGAGCAGCGGTCGTGCATCGCGCGGGCGGCGGCGAGGTCGTCGCGGTCCGCGCGGCGCACGGTGATCTCGTTGCCCTCGGGCAGGGTGAGGACGTCCTCGCCGCGCGGCACCCGCGGGCCGAGCCGGGCGTCCAGCTCGACGAGGGCACGCGCCCGCGCGAACTCGGTCGGCGTGAACGGCAGATAGGGCCGCTCGACGGAGATCACCCCGCCGGACGGGTCGCGCAGCCGCATCACGGTCTCCTCCAGCACACCCTCGACCGGGGCGCTCTCCCCGGTCGGTCGTCCGGTGACGGACAGGGCGGGCAGCGAGTGGATGGTGCACCGGCCGAGCAACTGGCGCAGGGCGAGCGGCAGCTCGGCCGCGTCGAGCGCCGTCCGGGTGGCCAGCGACAGCACCCGGGTCGGGATGTCGACCAGATCGTGGGCGTCCGCCCGCTCGATCCACGTGGACGCGCCGCCGGCCGCCGCGATCTCGCGGGACAGTTCCCGCGCCTGGAGCGAGGCCGGGGCCCGCAGCAGGAACTCGTCGACGGTCCCCCGCGCGAGCGGGTGGGTCCCCAGGGTGAGGATGTCCACCCGGAGCCCGGCGAGGGCCACGCACAGCGCGGCCAGGCTGCCCGGGGCGTCGCGCACGGTCGTCCGCATCCGCCACAGCGTGGTCTCCTCGGCGCCGGCGATCCCGCCCGCGCCGCTGCCCCCGCCCTTCCCCGCCGCGCCGTCCCGCGCCTCGTGCGCGGCCGCCTCCGCTCCGCCCGGCGCGGCGCCCCCCTCACCGGACGGGGGAGCGTGACTGTGCCGTCGCGCCCACCAGGTGTGGAACGCCGCGGTGGCCACCAGCGCCACCGCCGACGCCCCGAGCAGGTAGGGCCCGTCCGGCTGGTGTCCGATGAGGTTGGCGATGGCGTCGGCCACGGCCACGGCGGTGAACAGGGCGGCCAGTTCGATCAGGTCCCGCCGCCAGTGGTGCGGGCGGCGGGTGCTCTTCGCGGAGGTCACATCAGTCATATCCTCACTGTGAACGAACGGTGTTGCCTGATCACGAACGCCCTGTGACTGATGGGTTACGTGTTGATCTGGTCGCCTATCGTCGTTTTCGGGTCAGATTCCGGGACCGGCCGCTCCTTGATCCACCCGGCCCGGGGCCGTGGCCTCGCCGACGTCCGGGGCGCCGGGGCTTTCGGGACCTTCGACGCTTTCGGGGCTTTCCGCGCCTTCGGGAGGGGCGTCCTCCGCCACGGCGGGGAACGCGGCGAGCAGCCGGGCGGCCTGGCGGACCGTCTGGGAGGAGCCCTTGCGCCCCGCCGTCGCCGCGAGCCCGGCTATCGGCGGGATCCCGCCCGTACCGCAGCGTTCGGCGCACTCGGCCGCCACGGACAGCAGGTCGCCGAGCCCCCGGGGCGTCTTCCCGTACGCCAGGAGACCGGGCAGCATCGCGGCCAGCACGGTCAGCACCGTCCGATACGCGCCGGTCGCGGCCACCGTGCCGAGCGCGTCGGCCGTACGGTTCACCTTCACCAGGTCGCGGTCGACCAGGATCGCCAGCTCCCGCCCGAGCGACGCACCGTCCAGCCGGCCCCCCGCGGCCAGCACGAGCAGGGCGTCCGCCGCCGCCGTCCGGTCCTCCGGATACCGTGCGCCGAGACCGTAGGCCAGCGCGAGACGCGTCGCCGCGCCCACCTCGCCCGCGCTCTCCGCCAGCGCCGGCAGGAACCCGACGGCTCCCCGCTGACCCTGGTCGGCGGCGAACAGCAGGTCCGGCAGCAACCACGCGGCCAGCGCCTCCGGATCCTCGGGCAGCGTCGCCGTCCAGTGCGCGGACCGCTCGGGACCCCAGTGGTAGCACTCCTGGGCCCGGGGGAGCTGGGCCGCGCCCAGCCAGTGGAAGGCTTCCGGGAACTCACGCCGGATCACCGGCCGCTCCCGGGTCGCCAACAGCACCTGGCGGGCCCCGGTCGTCGTCCGCTGCCACCAGTTGTGCGCCGACGGGCGCGAGACGGTGGTCGCCGGATGGCGCAGCACCGGGGCCACCGGCTCGTCGGCACGGATCCAGGCGGCCAGCCGGTCGCCCTCTTCGGTGCCCAGTGCCTCGGCCGCCGCGGCGTCCACCCCGTCGTGGCCACCTCCCCGGCGGACCCGCAACAGGGCCTGGGCGAAGTCGGCGGGGCCGGGGCGGGCGCCCAGCTCCCGGTAGGACCGCAGCCGTTCGACGAGCTCGGCCGCCTCGATCGCCCCCGTGTGCCAGGTCGGCGTGGCCAGCAGGAACGGCGCCTCGCCGGCCGCCATCGCCTCCGCCGCCTCCCAGGCCCGGTCGAGCAGCACCCCGTTCAACGCGGCATGAGCACAGGCGTCCGCCCCCTTCACGGTCGTCTTCGCCCGCCACGCGACCCTGTCCCGCTCGGACACCAGGCCCAGCAGCGAGGCCACCACGACGGAGATCCCGTGCGAGGTCGAGATGGCCCGGGGGTCGACCATGTACGGACCGAGGCCGTGCTCGACGAAACGCACCCCGGCCAGCGCCTCCCGCAGGGCCGCCGTCAGCTCCTCCCGGTGGGTCCGGGCCAGTCGGACGAGCCCGTCGAGCGTGCGCTCGAAGCCGGTGACCCCGGTCGAGAGGTCCGCGACGGCCGAGGAGGGGATCCAGCGCTCCGAGGCATGCGACTTCACCCGGGCGGCCACCTCCTCGACCAGCTCGGCCACGGTCTCCGGCGCGGGTTCGTGCGGCCGCAGCACCGGCGCGGGCGGCAGGAACTCCTCGTACGCCTCCTGCGGTTCCTCCTCCACGAGATCGCCGAACAGGCCGGCGACCGTCTCCCGGTGCAGGGGGCCCAACCGTCCGGCGGCGGAGGCCAGCCGCTCCCGCACCTCCGGGCCGGCGACCGCGGGCAGATACCGTGCGACGAGCTTCAGCGCCCGCTCCTGGACGTCGATGCCCTCGTGGCCGAACGCCTCGGCGACCGCCGGAAGAAGCTCGCCCGCCGTAGCGGCGTCCCGGCGCAGCGCCTTGCCCAGCAGGGTCAACTGGGCGCGCACCAGCTTCTTCTCCTGGCGGAAGAGCACCGCCCCGGACACCTCCGCCAACTCCCGGGTGGACAGCTCGCCCCGATCGTCGAGACGTACCAGCACCTGCTGCGCGTGCGAGGCGACCGGCGCGATCCCGTCCGCCGCCATCGCCGTCCAGTCACGCAGATGCCTGCTCTCCTCCTCCTCCGTCGCCCCCAGCCGCTGGAGAACAGCCAGGAAGAACCGCTGGTCGACGGATCTGCCGCCGCGCATCAGACGGGTCACGCACCGCTCCACCAGATACGGCCGGTCCAGCACCCCGTCGTCGGCCAGGGCGCACAGCGCGCCCGGCCAGTGCTCCTGGGATTCCGGCGCGTCGTACCAGTCGACCTGCGGCGGCAGCTCCGGCATCTCGAACAACCGGGGCGCCAGCACGGCCGTGTGCGGGTCCTCCCGCAGGATGTCCGTCAGCGGTCGCCGGGTCCGGCCGCGCCAGCGCGCCGTGCCGACCGACTCGGTCCAGCCCACCACCAGGTTGTCCGTGACCGGAATCGGGACCTGGGCGATCCGCGCCAGCTCGCCGACGAAGGAGTACTCCGCATCGGAGAGAACCGAACGCTCCGCCAGCCGCTGGGCGAGATCACCCAGCCAGGCCGGATCGCGGTCCTTGAGCGAGGCGAGGATCAACGGATACGGGGAGCGGGTCCAGTCGCGCAGATCACGGCCCCCGATCCAGGCGGCACACCCCGCGGCCCCGGTGTGACAGCCCGCGCCGGCCACCAGCAACGCCTTGCGGATCCTGTCCCGCCGCTGCCAGTCCCAGCTCCGCACCTCCTTGCGCAGCTCCTTCAGCCCGGCGAGCGCGGACCGGCGGCCGGGCAGGTCCAGACCGAGCACCAGCGGCGGCACGTCGTGGTGGCGCCCCGCCCGTACGGCGGTGAGCAGCTCGTTCATCGCACGCCTCCGGCGACCGTCGCACCCCGGCGGACCATGCGCACCGCGAGCGCGTGTTTGCAGGGCCCTCGTCGGCCCCGGTAGTCCGCCCACCACTGGCAGGTGCAGCTGACCTCGGAACCGCTCTCGCGCACCTGGTAGCGGCGGTCCCCGGAGGCGACCGTCGCCCGTGGACCGTCGAGGAACACCGCGCCCTCACCGGCCAGCCTGCGGGCGGCCACGAGACGCGGATTGTGCCGCTCCGCCCGGTCCGCGTCGTACGGCAGCTCCCGGTGGAAGTACGCGGCGTCCGCCAGGTCGTACCCGACGCGGCCCGCCGTGCCGAGCCGGGTCAGCGCGGCCCGCACCCGCTCCACGCCCAGCCCCGACTGCTCGGCCAGCGACGCCGGTTCGATCCGGGGCTCCCAGGCGAGCAGCACGGACAGCAGCTCGGCGTCGGCCGCCGCGTCATCCGTGGCCAGCGCCTCCAGGACACCGCCCTCGCCCGAGAACCCCCGCGAGGAGTCGGGGGAGAGCGTCAGCGTGAGCCGCATCCCCGGCAGCACCACCTCCCAGGCGCTCGCCGCCGCCGCACCGTCGGCCACCGGCCCGTACACCCGCAGGGCCGTCGCGTCGCGCAGCACCCGCTGCAACGCCACCAGCCGCTCCGGGCCCGGCAGGCACACCGCGCCCGGGACCGGGCGGGTCGTCGGGCGCAGGGATCCGCCCGACGCCACCACCCACCGGGCGCCGCTCGCCGCACGGCCCGAGGCGGAGGAGCGGGGCAGCGCCCGCAGGAACGCCACCGCCTGCGCCGCCGTCAGCTCGGCCCGCAGATCGAACCCGGCCGAGGCGACCTGCGCCTCGGCGAAACCGCGCAGCCACCGGTCGGGCAGCGGCACCTTCTTCTCCACCACCCGACCGTCGAGCGTGGTCACCGCCATCTCCTCCGGCCCCACCCGCAGATGCAGCGGATCATCCGCCGTGATCCGCGCGAGCGCCTCCCGCAGCGGAGGATTGACGTCCACATTCGTCGTTCCGTGGCCGGTCTCCCGGCCGTCCAGGCCGTCCTGGAGCACGTCGAGGCGTGCGTACACCCCGCAGCAGCCGGAGAACGACTCGAAGCGCAGCCGGTCGCCGTTGCCCGTCACCACCGGGTCCAGGGAGGCGGGCAACGCGCGCTGGTAGTAGCGTGCCGCCGCCACGTCGGCGACCGCCAGCAGCCCGCGTGCCGCGATGCGCGGATCGGAGAGGAAACCCGCGAAGAACCGCGGGTGCGCCTCCGCTCCGCGCGGGGTGAGGCCCCCCGCGGTCTCCAGACCGAGAGAGGGCCCCACCTGCGAGGACTCCAGGGAGGACGGGCGTGCGTAGGCCAAGGCCTGAACGGATCGGGTCATGAGAAAAAGCGTAGGACCCACCACTGACAACGGGCCCCGTACCAGCCGGGGTTCACTGCCCGACGCGGCCCGGCCGGAGCACCTTGGTGAACAGCACCGCTCCGCCCTCGGCCCGCAGCCGCACCGTCAGCTCCGCGCTGTCGCCGTCGATCTCCACCTCGCCGAAATGCTGCGGGGACTCCATCGGCGAGACGTTGGCCCGGTCGGGAGCCCGCACGAAGACCCGGTCCGGGCCGAACGTGCCGTCCAGCGCGTTGGCCGGGAAGCCGCCCGCCGCCAGCGGGCCCGACACGAACTCCCAGAACGGGGCGAAGTCCTTGAACGCCGCCCGCTCCGGCGCGTAGTGCTGGGCCGAGGTGTAGTGGACGTCGGCCGTCAGCCACACGGTGCCGGTGATCCTGCGGTGCTTGATGAACCGGAGGAGTCCGGCGATCTGGAGCTCCCGCCCGAGCGGGGTCCCGGGATCGCCCTGCGCCACGGCCTCGAAGTCCGTCGCGCCGTCCGGCACCACGAGGCCGAGCGGCATGTCGGCGGCGATCACCTTCCACTCCGCCCGGGAGGCGGCCAGCGACCGCTGCAGCCACCGGGCCTGCTCGGCGCCGAGGATGCCCGTCGTATCGTCGGCCTGCCGGCCCGGGGAGTTGGCGTTGCGGTGCGACCGCATGTCGAGCACGAACACGTCGAGCAACGGCCCGTGGTGGACGACCCGGTACATCCGCGAACGGCGCCCGGAGCCGTACGAGGGCGCGAGCGGCACGTACTCGTGGAAGGCCCGCACGGAGCGCGCCGCGAGGATGTCCACGTTCTTCTCGGTGTATCGCGCGTCGTCGAGGATCTGGCCGGGATACCAGTTGTTGCGCACCTCGTGGTCGTCCCACTGCACGACGGAGGGCACCTGCGCGTTGAAGCGGCGGACGTTCCGGTCGAGCAGGTTGTAGCGGAAGTTGCCCCGGTACTCGTCCAGCGTCTCGGCGACCTTCGCCTTCTCCTCGGTCATGACGTTGCGCCAGATCCGGCCGTCCGGCAGCGTCACGCTCGCCTGCAGCGGACCGTCCGCGTAGATGCTGTCGCCGCTGCACAGGAAGAAGTCCGGGTCCAGGCGGCGCATCTCCTCGTACACCCGGTAGCCGCCGATGTCCGGATTGATGCCCCAGCCCTGCCCCGCGATATCGCCCGACCACAGGAACCGTACCCCGGAGCGCCGCCGGGCCGGAGCGGTACGGAAGGTCCCGGCCACCGGTCTGCCGGTACGGCGCGGATCGGCCGGATCAGAAAGTGTCACCCGGTAGTGCACCTGCTCGCCCGCGGGCAGTCCGTACAGCGGAGTGGTGCCGGTGAAGTCCGTTCCGGGGCCGATGGACGGCCCGTACCACCTGCGTACCCGCCGGAACGATTCGGTCGCCGACGTCTCCACCAGCATCCGGGCCGGCCGGTCCGAGCGCACCCACAGGAGCGCCGACGAGGAGGTGACGCCGCCCACCTGCACACCCCAGGACGCTTCGGGCCGCCCCGCCAGGTGCAGCGCGGGCGCCGCCGAAGCGGTCGCGGGGGAGAGGGCGGCCGCCGCCGGGGCGATCAGCGAGCCGCGCAGCACGGCGCGGCGGCCGGGCGAGGGAACACGCGGACGGTGCGGACGGTAGGGCATCGAAGCGCCTCCGGGATGGTGGGCGGGTGGTGCGCCGTTCGCGAGAAGGCCGTGGACCGGCGCCGGTCTTCGCCCATGCCTAGTGCCTCGTGGCGGACGGGGCGCCAACCCCGGGTGAACGGAGCCGGTCAGCCGGGACCCGGCCGGCCGGAACGCCACGCGGCCGCCAGCGCGGCGATCCCCCGGGCGATGTCGCCGGGAGCGAGATGGGCGTAGCCCAGGACGAGGGGCAGGGTGCCGTCCTCGGAGCCGGCCGACCCGCAGTCGCGCAGCGGCCGCAGCGCGATGCCCGCCCCGGCCGCCCGCTCCAGGAAGGCGTCCTCGGGACCGTACCGCGCGGGCAGCCGGGCGATGATGTGCAGCCCCGCCGCGATGCCGCTGACCGTCGCGCCGGGGAAGTGCTCGCCGAGCGCGGCCACCAGGGCGTCCCGGCGTTCCCGGTAGGCCCGTTGGCAGCGGCGCAGTTGCCGGTCGTAGCCGCCGCGCACGACGAAGTCGGCCAGGACGGCCTGGTCGAGCACGGGGTTGCCCAGATCCATGGTCCGTTTGCGCGCGACGATCCGTTCGGTGAGCGCGGCGGGGGCGATCAGCCAGCCGAGCCGCAGGCCGGGAGCCAGCGACTTGCTCACGGAGCCGGTGTACACGACCCGCTCGGGATCCAGCCCCTGCAAGGCTCCCACCGGCTCCCGGTCGTACCGGAAGTCCCCGTCGTAGTCGTCCTCCATGATCACGGCGTCCGCGTCCCGCGCCCAGTCGAGCAACGCGCCGCGGCGCTGCGCTGAGTACCCGATTCCGGTGGGGAACTGGTGCGCCGGAGTGGTCACCACGGCGCGCACGCCGGAGCGCCTCAGGGGCGCGAGGGCGAGGCCGTCGTCGTCGAGGGGGAGCGGGACGGTGCCCAGACCGGTCGCCGCGAACAGCGAGGCGTGTTCCGGACTGCCCGGGTCCTCCACCCCGACCGAGGCCACTCCCTCGTCCCGGAGCACGAAGCCGAGCAGGGTCGTCGCCTGGGCCACCCCCGAGCAGACCACCAGCCGCTCCGGATCGGCCACCACGCCCCGGCGCCGGGCGAGCAGTCCGGCCAGGGCCTCCCGAAGTTCCGGCAGTCCGCGCGGATCGGGGTAGCCCAGCGCGCCGTGCGGCAGCCGGCCGAACACCGTCCGCTGGGCCGCGCTCCACGCGCTGCGCGGGAAGAGGGACAGATCGGGGGTGCCGGGCCGGAAGTCCACCAGCGCGCCCGCCGCGCGCGGCGCACGGTCGCGTACGGGGCGCTCCGCCGCGCGTACGCCCTCACTCACCCAGGTTCCCGCGCCCTGCCCGCTGCGCAGATAGCTCTCCGCGGTGAGCTGCTCGTACGCCTCGGTGACCAGCCCGCGCGACACCCCCAGATCGGCGGCGAGCTCACGGCTGGAGGGCAGCCTGGTGCCGGCGGCGAGGCGGCCGGAGCGGACCGCTTCCCGCAGCGCGGACCGCAGTGCGCGCCCCCGTCCGCGTGCCGGCGCGGCGGCGGCGGGCAGCAGCAACTCCCACGCCGGAGAGCGGGATTCCGCCGACGTACGATGCGGATTGGTCCCCGAAGACGTCATGGAAGTGGACCTTAAACCGGTCCGCCGCCGACCCTAGCGTCGGCCCCATGAACGCAACCTCTCTGCGCGGGGCCCTCCTCGCGGCCCTCGCGTGTGTGCTGGTGGGGGCATCCTTCACGGCCAACAGCGTCCTCGGCGACTACCCGTTCGCGGGCGGCCAGGCCCTTCGCTACGGTCTCGCCGCACTCCTGCTCGTCCCGCTCCTGCGGTGCGACCCCGACTCCTCGACGGCCCGGCTCCGGAGTCTCACCCGCCGCCAGTGGGGGCGGCTCGCCCTGCTCGCCGCCGTGGGCATGGTCGGTTTCAACCTGGCGGTCCTGGCGGCCGAACAATCGGCGGAACCAGCCGTTCCCGGCGTCTTCGTGGGCTGTGCGCCGATCGTGGTCGGTGTGCTCGTCCCGCTGCTCGACGGTCGTCGGCCGTCCCGCGTCACGCTGTACGCGGCCGGACTCGTCGCCGTCGGGGCGTTCACCGTGCAGGGCTGGGGGCGCACCGACCTGGCGGGCGTGCTTTTCTCGGTGGGCGCGCTCGCGGGCGAGGTCGGCTTCGCGGTCCTCGCCGTCCCTGTGCTGCGGCCGCTCGGCCCGAAGCTGCTCTCCGCGACGGTCTGCGGCGTCGCCGCCGTCGAGTCGGCGCTGCTCGGTCTGCTGATGGACGGCGGATCGTTCCTGCGCGTCCCGACGGGCGGCGAGGCGGCTGCCCTGCTGTGGCAGGCCGCCGTCGTCACCGTGATCGGGTTCGTCTGCTGGTACAGCGGGATACAGCGCATCGGAGCCGAACGCGCCACGCTCTTCTCGGGCCTGATCCCGGTCTCCGCCGCCCTGACGGCGCCTCTCGTCGGAGCGGGGGAGTACGGCATCGCGCAGGGCGTGGGGAGTCTCCTGGTCGGCGCCGGTGTGGCGTACGGTTCCGGCGTCTTCGGGCGGCGGGAGGCGGTCGGGGCGTCGGCGCCCCGACCGGCCGGCTCAGCGACTGGTGTCCAGGATGACGCGGGCCACGAGCGCGGGGTCGTCGCTCATCGGGACGTGCCCGCAGCCGGGCAGCCGAACGAGCCGGGCGTCGGGGATCACCCTCTTGGCGCGGACTCCCTGCCCGCGCAGCAGTATCCGGTCGCGGGTGCCCCAGGCGACGGAGACGGGGACGCCCTTCACGTCGTCGCCGAAGAACAGGCCCCTGCCGGTCTCCAGCGTCTGGTGAAAGCCGGTCGCTCCGCGCAGGGCGAGCGTCTCGGCGACGACGGCCTCCGGTGAACGCCTGCCGGGCCGGGCGTAGATGGAGCTCGTGAGGGCCGCCCGCCCGGCCGCGCTGCGCGACAGGCGCTCGATCAGTCCCACCGGCAGGGCCAGCGCGCTCCGGCGCATGGTCCGCAGGGTGCCGAAGGCGTAGCGCCGTTCCGCCTCGGTCCAGAAGCCTGCCGGGGACAGCGCGGTCACCGACCGCACCAGCTCGGTGCGCCCCAGTTCCAGCGCCAGCAGTCCGCCCAGTGAGTTCCCGGCCACGTGGGGGCGGTCCAGGCCGAGTTCGGCGCAGAGGGCTCCGAGCGTCCGGCCGACGGTCGCGAGATCGTAGGGAACCCCGTCCGGCAGCGCGGGCGAGGTGCCGAAGCCGGGCAGGTCCACGGCTATCACCTCGCGCTCGGCGGCCAGGATCCGTGTCACCGGGTCCCAGGCCCGCAGATGGTGTCCGATGCCGTGCAGGAGCAGCAACGGTGCGCCCGAGCCGGTCCGTTCGTAGGCGACCGTGACCGGACGGGGGCCGTCGGCCGTCGCGACGGTGAAGGAGACCGTGGTGGTCATGCTGCTGCTCCCTGGAGTGGGTAGACATCTCGTCAACAACAATTACCGCCGGGTAGCTTGCAGTTCAAGGGGTGCGGCGATTCCCGCTGGACAGCACGTGACCGGTGGGCTGGGATGGACCGATGACCGCCGACGCCGCGACCGAGCTCTTCGAAGAACACCGGCCCGTTCTCACCGGTGTCGCCTATCGCATGCTCGGCCGCGTCGCCGATGCCGAGGACGTGGTCCAGGAGGCGTGGCTCAGGTGGTCGGCGGCGGCGCGCGAGGACGTTCGGGAGCCGAGGGCCTTCCTCGTGCGGATCACCACCCGGCTGGCCATCGACCGGCTCCGGCACCTGCGGTCACGCCGGGAGTCCTACACGGGGCCCTGGCTGCCGGAGCCGGTGGTCACCGAGTTCGGCCCCGCCGTGCCCGACACGGCCGAGCGTGCCGTCCTCGCCGACTCCGTATCGCTCGCCGTGCTGGTCGTCCTCGAATCGCTCTCGCCGCTGGAGCGCGCGGTGTTCGTGCTCCGCGAGGCCTTCGGTTTCCCGTACGCCGAGATCGCCACGGCCCTCGACCGCACCGAGGAGGCTGTCCGGCAGCTCGCCGGCCGCGCCAGGCGGCATGTGGAGGAGCGCAGGCCGCGCTACGACGTGGACCCGGCCGAGCGCCGTGATCTCACCGAACGCTTCCTGGCCGCCGCCTCCGGAGGCGGCATCGAGCAGTTGCTCGCGCTGCTGGCCCCGGACGTCCGGCTGGTCAGCGACAGCGGTGGCAAGGCGAAGGCGCCCCGGCGGATCATCGAGACCGCCGACAAGGTCGGCCGCTTCCTCTTCTCCGTGGCGGGCAGCCTCGGCCCGGACCGGGAGATCCGCATCGTGGAGCTCAACGGCGGGCCCGCCGCCGTCTACTTCGTCGAGGGGGAGGCTGACACCGTCTTCCAGATCGAAGTCAGCCAAGGTGTCATTCAATGCGCTTATATCATTCGTAATCCGGACAAGCTGTCCGGACTGCCCGTCGTGTAGCCGAGAGCACCACCGGCCGCCTCGGCCCCCGTCGCCTCACGGGACCACCTCCGCCCTGGTCACAGCCCCGCCGTCCGCCGCGATGGCGGGGCTTTGTGCTGCGCTCGCCTCACAGGGTCAAGAACGTCGTGTGAACGCTCTGCGCCAGAGTTCCGTTTCGTTCCGTTACGGAATAAGTATTGGTCTTGACCAAGGGGGTATGCCGTCCTAGGGTCTCCACTTAAGACAGGAACCTTTAATAAATAACGTCGCGGAAAAAGACGCTGGGCGATTGCGGAGGACAGGGTGGGGACCACGCAGCTGGAATCGGTACAGGAGCCGAAGTACTGGCACCTCAAGACCGTGCTCAGTGAGGCACTCGACTCGGACTTTGCGGTGGGGGAGATCCTGCCCAACGAGCGGGACCTCGCGGCGCGGTTCGGTGTCGCACGAGCCACGCTCCGGCAGGCGCTGGAGCAGCTCGAACTCGAAGGCAGACTGCAGCGCCGCCGCGGTGTCGGGACGACCGTCGCCCCGCCGCGCGTGGGCATCGCCGTCTCCACCGCCCAGCACGAATGGACGGGCGGCGTCAGCGGCGAGGCGTGGCAGCCGGTCGAGAGCACCATGGACACGGCCCCGGCGGCGGTGGCCGCCATGCTCGGAACGGACCCGGCCGAACCGGTGCACGTCGTGCGCCGCATCCGCGACACCCAGGGGCAGGCGGTAGCGGCGGAGCTCCTCTACATCCCCGCCTCCTCGGTGCCCGACCTCTCCGCCATAGAGGCCCCGTCCGGCGCCGTCCGCGCCCGCAGCGTGCTGCGCGAGCTGCACCGGCTCGGCCTGCAGGGCCAGGACCGCTCCGTGGAGCTCGGCTCGGCGCGGGCGGACGATGCCAAGGAGCTGGACCGGCTCCCCGGCGCCCCCGTCCTGGTCGTCACCACCCGCTACTTCACCGCGGACGGAACGGCGGCCGTGTCCGTCGCCACCTACCGCGCGGACACTTGCCGGCTCACCTTCGGGGACTCCGGCGCGCTGGAGATCAGCCACGACGAACAGCCGGAGCGCCAGGCCTCCTGACGCCTCCGCCCCGGCCTCGCGCACACCCCGGAGCCCCACGCCCGCCGCTTCCCGAGAACTCCTGTTCCCGGAAGGCGGCGGGCGCGCGTGTCTCCCGGGACCGCGTTCCCCGGAGGGTGGGGCGCGCGGCCCGCGTGGCGGCCCTCGCCCCGGTCAGCGGCGGGCCGTCACGGCCCCTTCGACGGCGAACAGCTGCTCCTCGACGTGGTCCAGCGCGAGCCGCAGCGCCCCCGTCGCGACGGCGGCCTCCCCGAGCAGCGACAGGGTCACCCGGGGCGGGCGCAGGCAGTAGCGGGCCAGCTCGTTGCGCAGGGGTTCCAGGACTCCGTCCAGCCCGGCGGCCCAGCCGCCGACGACGACCAGCTCCGGGTCGAGCGCCAGCACCAGCGCCGCCACATCGTGCACCAGCCGCTGAAGGAAGCGCTCGACCGCCGCCTGGGCCCCCGCGTCGCCCTCCCGCGCCTTGGCGAACACCGCGGCCACCGCCGGCTCGTCCAGCGGGTCCAGCGGCGTGTCCGTCGTCGACAGCAGGTGCTCCGGCGTCACGTCCCTGCCCAGCAGGTGCAGAGCGCCGATCTCCCCGGCTGCCCCGCCGTACCCCCGGTGCAGACGCCCGCCGATCAAGGACCCGGCCCCGGGGCTCAGCCCCGCCAGCACGAAGACCACGTCGTCGGACTCGGTGGCCGCGCCCTTCCAGTGCTCGGCCACCGCGGCGGCGTTGGCGTCGTTCTCGACGAGCACGGGGCAGCGGAACGAACGGCGGAGCCGCTCGCCGAGCGCGAGGCCGGTCCAGTCCGGCAGCGCCGTACCCAGCCGTACGGTGCCGTCGGCCTCCACGATCCCGGGACTGCCCACACCGACCGCGCGCAGACTGCTCCGGGCCACCCCGGTGCGCCGCAGCACGTCCGCGATGACGGCCCGGACCTGGTCGAGCCGGTCGTCCGCCCCGGCGGTCTCCGACACCACACGGGAGCCCGCCCCGACGATCCGGCCGTCGAGCCCCGAGATGAGCGCCGACACCCGGTGCGGACCGATCTCCACCCCGAGGAGATGCCCCGCCTCGGCACGGAAGCGGAACCTCCGGGCCGGGCGCCCCTGCCGCCGCGCCTCGCCCTCGTCGGGCAGCGCCTCGACCACGAGACCCGCTTCGAACAACCCCTCGACGACCCCTTCGACCGTCGGCCGGGACAGCCCGGTGATCCGTGTCAGGTCCGTCAGCGTCGGCGCGCCGGCCCCTCTCAGGGCGTGCAGTACTACCGCGGAATTGATCCGTCGCAACAGCGAGGGGTCCCCACCGGTCAGCCGGCCCACGGTATGTCCTCCCAGCTCGTGCGCATGTCTGCCGGATCGTACTCGCTGGCCGGGACCCCTGCGAGCAGCGAGGGAAGCCGGTATCGAGCCGCAACCTCGGTCACCCCGGAGCGACGAACCCGGACTCGTACGCGGCGATGACCGCCTGGGTGCGATCCCTGGCCCCCAACTTCGCCAGGACCGAGCTGACATGGGACTTCACCGTCTCGACCCCGACGACGAGGGTGGCCGCGATCTCCGCGTTCGACAGGCCCCGGGCCATCAACCGGAGCACCGCCGCCTCCCGCTCGGTGAGCGCCGCCCGGTCGAGAGCGGCCCGTGCCTTGTCCGTCCCGTACTCGGCGGCCAGCTGCCGGACCGCCGCCGGGAACAGCAGGGACTCCCCCTCGGCCACCAGACGCACGGCATGCACGATCTCCGCGGGCCGGGCGCGCTTGAGCAGGAAGCCGTCCGCCCCCGCCCTCAACGCCTCGTACACGTACTCGTCGTTCTCGAACGTCGTCACCACCAGGATCTTCGGGGGATCCGACACGGTACGCAGCACCAGCCGGGTCGCCTCGATGCCGTCCATCAGCGGCATCCGCACATCCATCGCCACCACATCGGGCCGCAAGCGGTTCACCAGGGGGAGCACCGCAGCGCCGTCCGCCGCCTCGCCCACCACCTCGATGTCGGGCTGGGCCTCCAGCACGGCACGCAGTCCGGCGCGTACCAGCGGCTCGTCATCGACCAGAAGAACGGTGAAGGGCATCCGACCAGCGTATGCCGTCCAGCGGGAGGCTCACGCGCACCCGCCAATCGCCCTCCCGCGACTCCATCCGAGCCTTCCCGCCCAGCAGCGCGGCCCGCTCACGCATCCCGCGCAGCCCACTGCCGCTCCCCGGCAGACCGGCCGCTCCGGAGAGCGGATTGATCACCTCCAACTCCAGCCTCCCGTCGGCCACCGCGATGCTCACCCGGATGGGTACCGGCCCCGCGTGACGGAGCACATTGGTGAGGCTCTCCTGAAGAATCCGATACCCCTCCCGCGAAACCGGCGCCGGGACCAGTCCGAGATCGCCCGACACCCGCGCATCCACCCGCGCCCCGGAACTCCTCGCGGAGTCCAGCAGCCGCTCCGCCTCTCCCAGCGTCGGCCGCCGGCTCACGGGCGTGCCGGATTCACGCAGCACCCGTAACACCCGCTCCAGGTCCTCCAGCGCATCACGCCCCGTCTCCTCGATGGCGGCCAGCGCCCGCTCGGTGAACGCCGGATCGTTCGCCGCCCGCGCCGCACCGGCCTGCACCACCGCCACCGTCAGCGCATGGCCGATGGAATCGTGCAGCTCCCGCGCCATGCGATTGCGCTCCAACAACTGCTCGGTCAGCTCCTCCAGCACACTGAGCCGGTCCGTCGGCGACGGGCCGAGGAGCCACCGGGCGGCCGCCGTACTGAGCCGGCCGCCGAGCACCACCAGGACGAACAGCGGTATGAGCGGCAGCGGTGCGAGCAGCGCGTTCCACCAGTGCGGGCTCATGCCCTCCACCAGTCCTGCCGGAGGCCTGCCCGTCGCCGACAGGACGAGCTCGATCGACGCCACGGGCAGCCAGAGGGCCATGATCGCCGCGGCCGAGATCAGGAGCCGCACCTCCAGCCAGAGCACGGTCCGCCACCGCTCCGCCCAACTCGTCGAGGAGGCAACCGAGATGGAGGCGTCGGGCTGCCCGCGCTCGGACGGAGCCAGCAGCAACTGCGCCTGCAGACCCTCCTCGAGCCGCATCGCGGGTATGAGGCCCACCGGCACCGCGAAGAGCAGGGGCATCCAGAGCTGGTCGGAGATGAAGAACCACACACTGACCGCGGCAGCCGGAATGAACATGTGCAACCAGCGGCTGTAAGTGACCGCGCTGGTCAACGGGGTGAGGATGCGGTGCATGTCCTCATCGTCCCAGCGAGCCGGGCGCACCGGCTCCCCCATGAGAGGGAGACGATCCCCGCTGACGGGGGAGGCGGGCCGCCCGGCGTACCGGCCAGGCTTGAGGGCATGACCAGCATCGAGGTCCACGAGCTCACCAAGGAGTACGGAACCACCCGTGCGGTGGACCGCCTCAGCTTTCGCGTGCTACCGGGCAGGATCACCGGATTCCTCGGCCCCAACGGCGCCGGCAAGTCCACGACCATGCGTCTCGTCCTCGGCCTGGACCGGCCGACCGCCGGTTCGGCCACGATCGGGGGCAGGCCCTACGCACATCTCACCGAACCGCTGCGCACCGTCGGCGCTCTGCTCGACGCCCAGGCAGCCCATGGCTCGCGTACACCGCGCAGCCATCTGGCCGTGCTCGCCGCGAGCAACGGGATACCCATGGCGAGGGTGGAGGCCGTGCTGGAGGGGCGCGGGGCGGAGCGGCTCAGCCGGGCGGGGCCTGGCCGGGGCGGGGCCGGTCGGCCGGGGGCCGGGTGAGGACGGCGTTCCGGAGGCGGGCGTACTCCTCGGCCATGCTCTGGACCGTCCAGTGGGCGTTGAGGCCGCTGGGGTTGGGCAGAGCCCATACGCGGGCGCCGCCGACCGTGCGTGCCTGGGGGCCGATCCGGGCCCGGGGTTCCCCGAAGGCCGTGCGGTAGGCGGTGATGCCGACCACCGCGAGCCACTGGGGCGCGAGCAGTTCGACCTTCGCCGTCAGAGCGGCCCCGCCCTCCCGGAACTCGTCCGCGCCGAGCTCGTCGGCCCGGGCCGTGGCCCGTGCCACCACGTTGGTGATGCCGAGTCCGAGGCCGAGCAACTCGGCCTGCTCCGACGGACGCAGCTGCCGGGGCGTGAAGCCCGAGCGGTGCAGGACCGGCCAGAACCGGTTCCCTGGGTGAGCGAAATGGTGACCCGTCACCGCCGTCGTCAGGCTCGGGTTGATGCCGCAGAAGAGCACACGCAGACCGCCCGCGGCCACATCGGGGACGATGCGGTCACGGGCGGCGCTCAGCTCTTCGGGGGTCATGCGGTGAGGGCGGTGCCGGTCAGAGGATCGAGCCGGGGGTGTACTTCGCGGCCTCGGGGTACTGCTCGGTGATCTTCTCGATCCGGGCGACCAACGACGACACCTGGTCGCCGGCGGCACCCGTGAACGAGAGCTTGTCGGCCATCAGCTCGTCCAACTGCGCGCGGTCCAGCGGGATCCGCTCGTCCGCGGCGAGCTTGTCGAGCAGCTCGTTGCGCTCGGCGCCCTGCTCCCGCATCGCGAGGGCGGAGGCGACCGCGTGCTCCTTGATCGCCTCGTGCGCCACCTCGCGGCCCACTCCGGCCCGTACGGCGCCCATCAGCACCTTGGTGGTGGCGAGGAACGGGAGGTAGCGGTCCAGCTCGCGTGCCACGACGGCGGGGAACGCGCCGAATTCGTCCAGCACCGTCAGGAAGGTCTCCAGGAGACCGTCGAACGCGAAGAACGCGTCCGGGAGCGCCACCCGGCGGACCACGGAACAGGACACGTCGCCCTCGTTCCACTGGTCGCCCGCCAGCTCGCCGGTCATCGAGGCGTAGCCGCGCAGGATCACCATCAGACCGTTGACCCGCTCGCAGGAGCGCGTGTTCATCTTGTGCGGCATCGCGGACGAGCCGACCTGGCCGGGCTTGAAGCCCTCGGTCACCAGCTCGTGGCCGGCCATCAGGCGGACGGTCTTCGCCACCGAGGAGGGCGCAGCGGCGAGCTGCACCAGGGCGGTGACCACGTCGTAGTCGAGCGACCGGGGGTAGACCTGGCCGACCGAGGTGAACGCCTCGGCGAAGCCGAGGTGCCCGGCGATGCGCTGCTCCAGGTCGGCGAGCTTGCCCGCGTCGCCGCCGAGCAGGTCCAGCATGTCCTGCGCCGTGCCGACCGGGCCCTTGATCCCGCGCAGCGGGTAGCGGGAGAGGAGGTCCTCCAGCCGGCCGTGGGCGACCAGCAGCTCGTCGGCCGCTGTCGCGAAGCGCTTGCCCAGCGTCGTCGCCTGCGCGGCGACGTTGTGCGAGCGTCCGGCGATCACGAGCTCGCGGTACTCCGCGGCGAGTTTGCCGAGCCGGGCCAGTACGGCCACGGTGCGGTCGCGCATCAGCTCCAGCGAGAGGCGGATCTGAAGCTGCTCGACGTTCTCCGTCAGGTCCCGGGAGGTCATGCCCTTGTGGACCTGCTCATGACCGGCGAGGGCGTTGAACTCCTCGATCCGGGCCTTCACGTCATGCCGGGTGATCTTCTCGCGCTCGGCGATCGAGGCCAGGTCCACCTGGTCCAGCACACGCTCGTAGTCGGCCAGCGCCGCTTCGGGCACCTCGATCCCGAGGTCCTTCTGAGCGCGCAGCACCGCCAGCCACAGCTGACGCTCCAGCTTCACCTTCTGCTCGGGGGACCAGAGGACGGCCAGCTCCGCGGAGGCGTAGCGGCCGGCCAGGACATTGGGGATGCGAGGCTTCGCAGACACAGCAGTCACGTAAAGGGATTCTACTGGCGGTTCGTGCAGGCCAGCGACGCGCCCCGGTTTGTGGCTTGCTACGAAGGAGCCGGGGGCGCGCCGGCCCGCACGACCGGTTCAGCCGGTCTCCGCGGTGCCCACCCCGGCGCCGGGGGAGACGGCGCGGCGCCACCCCGTCACCGGGCCCGGGTTCTCCGGGTCCGCCGGCGTGATCCAGAAGGCCCGGCCCGTCGTGGTGTCGAACTGGGCGCCCGAGCGCCCGTCGCCGGAGGAGCGGCCGGTGAGCCGCCGCCCGATCCAGGGGGCCAGGTGCTGACGGGCGAAGCGGACGTCCTCCGTCCGCCGGGCCGCCCAGCGCGGCGGCGCGGTCGCGGGCATCCGCGCACGCCAGTCCAGTTCGGCCGGCAGCCCCAGGGTCTGCCAGACCGCCTCGGCCACGCGCCGGTGGCCTTCGGCGGCGAGATGGAGCCGGTCGACGTCCCACATCCGGGGATCGGCGATCGAGGGCGCGGAGTAGAGGTCCACCACCGCGGCGCCGTGCTGCCCGGCCAGATCGTCGATCAGGGCGAACAGCGCCTCCACCCGGGGGCGGAACCGGTCGAACACCGGCCCGCTCCGCCCGGGGCTGCGCATCAGCACCAGCTGCTTGCAGGTCGGTGCGAGACGTTCCACGGCCTCTTCGAGCCGCCCCCTGACCATCCCCATGTCGCACTTCGGGCGCAGCGTGTCGTTGAGCCCACCGACGAGGGTGACCACATCGGCGCCGAGCGAGGCCGCCGCCTCCACCTGCTCGTCGACGATCTGACCGATGAGTTTCCCGCGTACGGCGAGGTTGGCGTACCGGAAACCGGGGGACCGGACCGCGAGCCGGGCGGCGAGGAGGTCGGCCCAGCCCCGGTAGGTGCCGTCGGGGAGCAGGTCCGACATGCCCTCGGTGAACGAGTCGCCGACCGCGACGAGACTGGTGTAGGAGGCATTCAATTCCATGGCCCGACGAGCGTACCGGTCGGTAGGCCAGGAGGCCAGCAGGTCACCGGGACCCCGGCCGTCCGACGAGTTCGCGGAGCACGTCCTCCATCGTGACCATGCCGGCCAGCCGGTCGTCCTCGTCGAGAACGGCCGCCAGATGGGTCCGGCTGCGCCGCAGGGCGGTGAGCACGTCGTCCAGCGGAGTCGCCGCCCGGACACGGGCGATCGGCCGCATCGCCGTCACCGGGAAGGGGACGTCCCGGGGCGTCGCGTCCAGGGCGTCCTTCACATGGAGATAGCCGAGGATGCGCTGCTCGCTGTCCATCACCGGGAAGCGGGAGAACCCGGACTCGGACGAGAGCCGCTCCAGCTCCTCCGGGGTGGTGCCGACCCTGGCGTACAGCACGCGGTCGACCGGCATGACCACGTCCCGCACCGGCCGGCGGCCCAGCTCCAGGGCGTGGTGGAGGCGTTGCGCGGAGCGGTCGTCGACCAGCCCGGCGTCCCCGGCGTCCTGGACCAGCCGGGCCAGTTCGTCGTCCGAGAACGTCGCAGCGACCTCGTCCTTCGTCTCCACCCGCAACAGCTTGAGCAGGGTGTTGGCGAACGCGTTGATCGCGAAGATGACCGGCCGCAGGGCGCGGGCCATCGCCACCAGCGGGGGGCCCAGCAGCAGGGCGCTCCGCGCCGGTTCGGCCAGGGCGATGTTCTTCGGCACCATCTCGCCCAGGAGCATGTGCAGATAGGTGGCCACGCTCAGCGCGATGACGAACGACAGGGGGTGGACCAGCCCGTGCGGCACTCCCACCGCGTCGAAGGCCGGCTCCAGCAGATGCGCGATGGCCGGTTCGGCGACGATGCCCAGCACCAGGGTGCAGAGCGTGATGCCGAGCTGGGCGGCGGCGAGCAGCGCGGAGACGTGCTCCAGCCCCCAGATGACACTGCGGGCCCGCCGGTTCCCGGCCTCGGCCTCCGGTTCGATCTGGCTGCGGCGCACGGAGATGAGCGCGAATTCGGCGCCCACGAAGAAGGCGTTGGCCACCAGGGTCAGCAGGCCGACGAAGAGCTGGAGAACGATCACCGCTCGTCCTCCGTCCGCTCGTCGCCGGACCCCGGCAGCGGGGCGTGCAGCAGGGCCCGCGCGGCGCGGCGGCCCGAGGCGTCGACCACGTCGATCCGCCATCCCTCCAGTTCGACGCTGTCGTCCACGGTCGGGATCCGTCCGATCTCGGCGGCGACCAGACCCGCGAGGGTCTCGTAGGGCCCGTCCGGCACCCGCAGACCGATCCTGCGGAGCTGGTCGGTGCGCGCCGCCCCGTCGGCCGACCACAGGGTCCGCCCGTCGGCGTCCTCCCCGGCGGCGGCCAGGTCCGGCGTCTCGTGCGGATCGTGCTCGTCGCGGACCTCGCCGACGACCTCCTCCACGATGTCCTCCAGCGTCGCGACCCCTGCGGTCCCGCCGTACTCGTCGATCACCACGGCCATGGCGAGCCGTCCGGACAGCCGGTCCAGCAGCCGGTCCACGGTGAGCGTCTCCGGTACGAGCAGGGGCTCGCGCAGCAGTTCCGAGACCCGGGTGCGGGGCCGACGGTCGGCGGGGATCGCCAGCACGTCCTTGATGTGGGCCACGCCGACCACGGTGTCCAGGCTGCCCCGGTAGACGGGGAAGCGGGACAGGCCGGTCGCCCGGGTGGCGTTGGCGACGTCCTCGGCCGTCGCGTGCAGCTCCAGCGCGGTCACCTGCACCCGCGGCGTCATCACGTTCTCCGCGGTCAGCTCCGAGAGGTTCAGCGTGCGGACGAAGAGCTCGGCCGTGTCCGCCTCCAGCGCACCCTCCTTCGCGGAGTGCCGGGCCAGGGCCACCAGCTCCTGCGGGCTGCGGGCGGAGGCCAGCTCCTCGGTCGGCTCCAGACCGGAGCGGCGCACGATCCGGTTGGCCGTGTTGTTGAGGTGGCTGATGAAGGGCCGGAACAGCGCGGTGAACACACGTTGCGGTGTGGCCACCGCCCTGGCCACGGCCAGCGGGGAGGAGATCGCCCAGTTCTTCGGAACCAGTTCGCCGACCACCATCAGGACCACCGTGGACAGCGCCGTACCGAGGACGAGCGCCAGGGTGGACGCGGCTGCGGGAGGCAGCCCCGCCGCCTCGGCGGGGCCGCGGATCAGCTTGGCGATGGAGGGCTCGGAGAGCATGCCGATCACCAGATTGGTGACGGTGATGCCGAGCTGGGCCCCCGAGAGCTGGAAGGTGAGGCTCCGGACGGCCTTGAGCGCGCTCGCGGCGCCCCGGTCGCCCCGTTCGACGGCCCGTTCGAGCTCGCCGCGCTCCACTGTGGTCAGGGAGAACTCCGCCGCGACGAACGCGCCGCAGGCGACGCAGAGCAGCAGGGCGACGAGCAGCAGCAGCACTTCGATCATCGGTTCACCTCCGTCCCATGATCGGGCAGGGGCGGGGGGACCGCGCGGTGTCGGCGGCATCGGCTACGGGGGGCTCGCCCATGGACGGACGCTCACACCTTTCGGCAGGGGGTAACGGACGGCAGGTCATCGTAGGCCGTCTGCCCAGCAGCGCCCCGTCCACCGCGTCCATGTCCCTCGAACCGTGCCGAATGCCGCCGCACCGCGCCGGGAGCCGCCGCACCGCGCCGTGGCGTGCGGTGTCGCGGCCGGTTCCCGCCGTACCGCTCAGCCCGGCAGGTGCTTCACCCAGCGGCTCCACTGCGGCTGGGGCTCGTAACCCGCCGCACGCCAGGCATGGTGGGCCGACGTGTTGCGGTCCAGGACCATGGCGTCGGCGCGCCGCCCGCCCAGCGCGACGAACCGTTCCTCGGCCGCCGCCAGGAGGGCGCCGCCCACACCGCGGCGCCGCTGGTCCGGGTGGACCGCGAGCCGGTAGAGATGGCAGCGCCAGCCGTCGAAGCCCACGATGACCGTGCCCACCAGCGCCCCCTCCCGCTCCGCCAGCATCAGGGCGTCGGGGTCGCGTTCCACCAGGCGTGCGACCCCGTCACCGTCGTCGCTGATGCTGGTGCCCTCGGCGGCCACCTTCCAGAAGGCGAGGACCTCGTCCAGATCGGCCGGAGTCGCGGACCGTATCGAAAGATCGTTCATGGCGGCCATCCCACCATCAGGGGTGACGGGGCGTCGATCGCGTTCCACAGTCCGGGCGCGGCGCCCCGCGCCCCCGGGCCCCGCGTCCCCGGCCCCGCGCTCCCCTTGCCGGTGCTAGCACGGCCGCGCTAGCGTGGTCGGGTGCCCAAGACCCAGCTGAACGTTCGAGTGGACGAGGCCACCGCCGAGGCCGCGCGGCAGCGCGCGCTGCAGAGGGGGATGAGCGTGAACCGCTACATAGAGGAACTCGTCCAGCAGGACGCGGGCGAGGTGGGACACACCTTCGTCGAGGCCGCGGCCGACTTCATGAAGCAGTACGAGTCGGTGTTCGCCGAGGAGTTCGGCCCGGAGCGCGAAGGCACCCGTTGAACCTTCGGATCGACCTTTCCTGGTTGCTGATGGTCGCCGAGCACAAGACGCCCGGAGACCCGCAGGTCTCCGACTGGGGTGCGCTCGTCGCCGCCGTCGCCCGGCATGACGCGGAGATCTTCGGCAGCGCCGTCTACAGCGACCCGCACGCGCGGGCGGCCGCCCTGTTGCAGCTGCTGCTGCACGTGCCCGCACTCGAACACTCCAACGCGATGTTCGCCTCGGCCGTCGCGTACGGCTATCTCGTCGCGTCCGGGCTCAAGGTCATCACCTCGCCCGAGCAGGTCCGCGATCTGGCGCTGCTGGTGAAGCAGGGCAAGGCGGACGTGCGTGCCATCGCCGACGAGCTGCGGCAGTGGAGCGTGTGAGGCCGGGCGGAGCCCCGCACCCCCTCAGTCCTCGGTGAACGGCTTGCGGGCCACGCCCAGGACGCAGGGGGAGGAGGGCATCTGGAGGCCCGTCTCCGGAATCCGCAGCCTGCGGTACGTGCCCATCTCGAAGCCCGCCGCCTCGATAGCGGCCAGCGGGTCCCGGGCCGTGTGACAGCCGCCGAAGAGCAGCGGCCACAGGGTCCGGTCGGCCACCCGCTGCGCCGTGGCCAGCGCCCGGCCCGAAGCCGTCCCGTGCTCGAAGAACCGCAGTTCACCGCCCGGCCGCAGGACCCGCCTGATCTCCGCGAGCGCCCGGGGCAGATCCCGTACGGTGCACAGGACCAGCGAGGCCACCGCCCCGTCGAAGGCCTCGCTCTTGACCGGCAGCGCCTCGGCGGCCCCCGGCACCACGTCCACCGGCACCTCCGCGCGCAGGGCGGAGCGGGCGGCGAGCTGCCGCAGCGAGCGTTCCGGCTCCAGTGCCACCACCTCCGAGACGGCGCCGGGGTAGTGGGCGAAGTTCAGCCCGTTCCCCGCGCCGATCTCGATGACCCGGCCGGAGAGCCCCGACAGCAGCTCCTGGCGGTACGCGGCGATGCCGCCCTTCAGGTCGGCGGTCACGCTCACCCGGGCGTAGAAGCGGGCGAAGACCGGGTGGTGCACGGCGTCCCGGGGGAGCTTCCTGCTGCGCGGCCGCATGACGGACCTCCGTCGAGGAGTGGTCGTGACGCTCGAGGAGCGGACGTGGCGTTCCTCCACGATTCTCCCCCGGATCGCCCCGAAGGGAATCCGTAGGGACCGTCCGGACGCGAATCCTCCAGGACCGCTCGGACGGGAATCACCGAGGACCGCCCGGCCGCCCCGGCCCGCCCCGTCAGCGCGTGACCGCCCAGGTCCCGCCGAGCTCCGGAGCCAGCCAGCCCGGCGCGCGTGCCGCGAAGGCGGCGCCCGACAGCGAACCCGCGCCGGCCGGCACCGCGCCGAGCAGCGGTGCACCGGCCGCCACCGGCAGGTCCTCGATGTTGCAGCGGGACGCGAGGTCCGGCTCCGCCGGCATACTGCCGATCACGACGCCCCGGCAGTCCAGCCCCCGGCTTCGCAGCGCCTCGGCCGTCAGCGCGGTTGCGTTCAGCGTGCCCAGACCCGCGGGGGCCACCACGAGCACCGGAGCGGACAGCAGACGGGCAGCGTCCGCGAGCGTGCCGCCCTCGTCGTCGAACCGCACGAGCAGCCCGCCCGCCCCCTCCACCAGGACGAGGTCGTGCTCGGTGGCCAGCTTCTCCGCGGCCTCGGCGACCTCGAACGGCCGTACGGGCACGAGCCCTGCCCGCCGGGCCGCCGTGGCCGGAGCCAACGGCTCCGGAAAGCGGGCCAGTTCGACCGCGGTCACCTGGCCCCCCGCCAGGCGCGCGACCTCCGCCGCGTCGCCCGGCCCCCCGGGGGCGAGCCCGGTCTGCGCGGGCTTGAGCACCGCGACCCGCCTGCCCCGCGCGGCGGCCGCCACCGCGGCGGTCACCACGGTCTTGCCGATCTCCGTGCCCGTACCGGACACCACCAGGATCGTCGACATATCGGCTCAGCCCTCCCGTGCTGCCGCGCACACGGCCCGGCAGATCCGGGCCACGTCCTCGTCCCCCGTGACGTACGGCGGCATCGTGTAGACGAGATCGCGGAACGGCCGCAGCCAGACGCCCTCGCGCACGGCCGCACGGGTCGCCGCCGCCATGTCCACCTCGTGATCGAGCTGGACGACCCCGATCGCCCCCAGGACGCGCACGTCCACCACCCCGGAGAGGTCCGCGGCGGGAGCGAGCCCGGAGCGCAGACCCGCGCCGATCCGCGCCACCTCGCCCTCCCAGTCCTGTCCGAGCAGCAGGTCCACGGAGGCGGAGGCCACCGACGCGGCCAGCGGATTGCCCATGAACGTCGGTCCGTGCGCCAGCACCGGCACCTCGCCGCTGGAGATGCCCTCGGCCACCCGAGTGGTGCACAGCGTGGCCGCCATTGTGAGGTAACCGCCGGTCAGGGCCTTGCCGACGCACATGACGTCCGGTGAGATCCCGGCGTGCCCGGCGGCGAACAGCTTGCCCGTACGCCCGAATCCGGTCGCGATCTCGTCGAGGACCAGCAGGACGTCGTGCTCGTCGCAGGCCTCGCGCAGGACCCGCAGATAGGCGGGGGAGTGGAACCGCATCCCGCCGGCCCCCTGCACCACCGGCTCCACGATGACCGCCGCGAGCTCGTCGGCGTGCTCGGCGATCAGCTCCCGCAGATGCGTCACGTAGGCGGGGTCCGGCTCCGCGTCGAAGCCGTCCGGCGGGGCGTCGGCGAAGACCTGGCGGGGCAGGGACCCCGACCACAGCTCGTGCATCCCGCCCTCCGGGTCGCACACGGACATCGGCTGCCAGGTGTCCCCGTGGTAGCCCCCGCGCCAGGTCAGCAGCCGCTGCTTGGCCGGGCGCCCGGCCGAACGCCAGTACTGGAGGCACATCTTGACCGCGACCTCCACGGAGACGGACCCCGAGTCGGCGAGGAAGACGTGCTGGAGCGGTCCGGGGGTGATCTCCACCAGCCGGGTCGCCAGCCGGACGGCGGGCTCATGGGTGAGCCCGCCGAACATCACATGGCTCATACGGTCCAGCTGGCCCCGCGCGGCCTCGTTGAGGACCGGGTGGTTGTAGCCGTGCACCGCCGACCACCAGGAGGACATGCCGTCCACCAACTCGCGCCGCCCCTCGACGGGTTCGGCGAGCCGGAGTCGTACGCCGGAGGCCGACTCCACGATCAGCGGCTCCTGGCGGCCGGGCATCGGACCGTACGGATGCCAGACGTGCGCCCGGTCCAGGGCCCGCAGTTCGTCGGGCGCGTACGGCTTCGGCGCGGCGGACAGGGGGAGTGCGGGGGCGTACGGCTCAGGCATTGGGCGCGAGATCCGTTCCCGCGCCCCGACGGCGGACGGCCACCAGATCCGTGCGCGCCGCTCCGGCCGCCTCCGTACGCGAGGCCGGCACGCCCTCCCCGGTGCCCCCGACGCCGCCCACCTGCTGCTGCTCCTGCTCCCCGTGGCCGCCGCACGGCCCGCAGCCACCGCCGCCTCCGTGGGAACCGCAGCCCGCGGCTCCGGCGGTCCCGTGCGACCCGCAGCCGGGCCCCGCCGTGGCATCGTCCTGCGTCCCGCGGCCGCCGCTCAGGGCGTCGGCCCGGTGGCGCGGCAGCGTCGTCGTGCCCGCGCCCTCCACCTCGAAACCGGCGTCCGCGATCATGTCCAGGTCGGTCTGGCCGGCCTGGCCCTCACTCGTCAGGTAGTCGCCCAGGAAGATGGAGTTGACCAAGTGGAGCGCCAGCGGCTGCATCGAGCGCAGGTGCACCTCGCGGCCTCCCGCGAGCCGGACCTCGACGTCGGGGCAGACGAAGCGGACCATCGCCAGAATGCGCAGGCAGCGCTGCGGGGTGAGATTCCACTCCTTGGCGAGCGGCGTCCCCTCGAACGGGATCAGGAAGTTCACCGGCACCGAGTCCGGGTC
Source organism: Streptomyces sp. NBC_01116 (assembly GCF_041435495.1). Taxonomy (NCBI): domain Bacteria; kingdom Bacillati; phylum Actinomycetota; class Actinomycetes; order Kitasatosporales; family Streptomycetaceae; genus Streptomyces; species Streptomyces sp. NBC_01116. The sequence continues at coordinate 1,060,088 of NZ_CP108644.1, read as the reverse complement.
CAGGTCCCGCAGCGCGAACACGACGTCGACCAGGTCCTTGTCGCTCTCGCCCATCCCGGCGATCAGCCCGGAACACGCCGAGAGCCCGGCGGCCTGGGCCTGCTGCACGGTCTCCACCCGGTCCGCGTACGTGTGGGTGGTGGTGATGGCCCCGTACGTCTCCTCGGACGTGTTGAGGTTGTGGTTGTACGCGTCGGCGCCCGCCGAACGCAGCCGGTCGGCCTGCCCGTCGGAGAGGAGCCCGAGGCAGGCGCAGACCTCGACGCCCTCGTTCTCCTCCTTGATCGCCTCGATGGTCTTCGAGACCCGGTCGACGTCCCGGTCCGTCGGACCGCGCCCGCTCGCCACCAGGCAGACCCGCTTGGCGCCGCCCGCCACTCCGGCGGCGGCGGCCCTGGACGCCTCGTCCGGCTTCAGCCAGGTGTACTTGAGGATCCCGGCCTTCGAACCGAGCCGCTGCGAGCAGTAGGAGCAGTCCTCGGGGCAGAGCCCCGACTTCAGGTTGACCAGATAGTTGAGCTTGACGCGCCGCCCGAACCACTGACGGCGCACCTTCCCGGCGGCCGCCACCACGTCGAGCAGCTCGTCGTCGGAGGTCGCCAGTACGGCGAGCGCTTCTTCGCGGGTCGGCAGTTCGCGCCGCAGCCCCTTGTCCACCAGCGTGTTCAGCAGGTCCATGAAAGATGATCCTGGCCTACGGCACCGCCTCCAGCCAAGGAGGAACCAGACAGGAGACCCGGGCGCGGGTGTGTGTATTGCCACACCCTGACCTGCTGCGCACCCGGTTAGGGTCTGTTGGCTGCCTACAAAGGGACCGTCCGTACCGGGCCGTCCCCGCGGAGCCGCCCGCCGACGGCCCGCCTACCCAAGGGACCGCCCCATGTCCTTCGCCCCGTTCGACTGGATCGACGCCGAGGCCCGCAGCCGGGCCGCCGCCGGACTCGTACGGACCCTGCGTCCGCGCGGCGCCGAGCCGGAGCTCCTGGACCTCGCGAGCAACGACTACCTGGGCCTCACCCGGCACCCGGAGGTCACGGCCGCCGCCGCCGGCGCGGCCCGGCGCTGGGGGGCGGGGGCGACGGGGTCCCGGCTGGTCACCGGCTCCACCGCCCTGCACGCCCGACTGGAACAGGAGCTCGCCGCGTTCTGCGGTTTCGAGGCGGCCCTCGTGCTCTCCTCCGGGTACGCGGCCAATCTCGCCGCGCTGACCGCGCTGACCGGACGCGGCTCCCTCATCGTCTCCGACGCGGGCAACCACGCCTCGATCGTGGACGGCTGCCGGCTCTCGCGCGCCGAGACCGCCGTCGTGCCCCACGCCGAACCGGAGGCGTTCGAGAAGGCCCTGCGGGGGCACGACGGGCGGGTCCTCGCGGTCACCGACTCGGTCTTCTCCGTCGACGGCGACGCCGCCCCGCTCCGCGCCCTGGCCGAGGTCTGCCGCTCCGGAGACGCCGCCCTGCTGGTCGACGACGCCCACGGCCTCGGCGTGCTGGGCGACGGCGGCCGCGGCGCGCTCGCCGCGGCCGGGCTGGCGGGCGGCGACGGGATCGTGGCCACGCTCACGTTGTCGAAGTCGCTGGGCAGCCAGGGCGGAGCGGTCCTGGGGCCCGCCCGGGTCATCGACCACCTGGTCAACACGGCCCGTACGTTCATCTTCGACACCGGACTCGCCCCGGCGGCGGCCGGCGGCGCGCTCGGCGCCCTCGGGGTGCTGCGCCGGGAGCCCGAACGGGCTTCCCGCGCCCGGGAGGTGGCGCTCGCGCTGCACGGCAGGCTCACCGCCGCCGGGCTGAGGGCGGTCCGGCCCGACGCGGCCGTCGTCTCCGTCCGGGCGCCCTCGGCGGACGCGGCGGTGCGCTGGGCGGCCGACTGCCGCGCGGCCGGGATGGCGGTGGGCTGCTTCCGCCCGCCGTCGGTACCGGACGGCGTCTCGCGGCTGCGGCTGACCGCGCGGGCCGACCTGACCGAGGAGCAGATCACGACCGCGGTGGCCACGGTCCTCGCCACCGCTCCCCGGCAGGCGGACGCTCCGGTCAGGTGAAGCGCGCCGGCTCGGCTCCGTGCGGGCCGAGCCCGTCCACGAACGTGCTCCAGGCCGCTGCCGAGAAGCGCAGCGGAGGCCGGTGCACGTCCTTGGAATCGCGTACGGCGAGGAGTGCGCCGCCCAACAGGGCGGTCTCCACGCAGTTGTTCATCCCGGTCGAGCGGCTGCTGCGCCGCCACCGCGGCGCGGGCGGCGCGGTGGACGGCGCCGGTGCGGCGGGCGGTGCGGGACGGTCTGACATGGCGGCCCCTTAGCTGCGTCTGATCTCGGTGATGAGGTCCAGCGAGCGTTCTGGTGACAGCGCGTGCGCCTGCAAGGAACGGAAGGCCGAGCTGTACGCGTCAAGGTCTTCTTTCCGTTCCAGATAGAGGCTACTCGTCAAGTGGTCAAGAACGACCACATCCAGATCAGAAATGTTCGGAAAGGAGAAGATAACAAAAGGGCCCGTGAGTCCGACGTATCCACCCACCGAGAACGGCAGTAACTGAAGCTGCACATGCGGCAGTTGAGCAACCTGGGTCAGGTGATGCAGTTGGTCCCCCATCACCTCCGGTCCACCCACCTCACGGTGGAGCACCGCCTCGTCCAGCACGGCGGTGAAGCGCAGCGGCGGACTCCCGCGCAGCACCCGCTGGCGGGTCAACCGGACCTCGACCAGGGAGTCGAGCCTGCCGTCCGGTAACCCGTCCAGCGAGGCACGGGTCACGGCCCGCGCGTATCCCGCGGTCTGGAGCAGTCCCGGCACCACCGAGGTCTCCAGCGTCCGGACCGTACTGGCCTGCGACTCCAGGCTGATGAAATCGCGGTACTGCGGCGGGATCAACCCCCGGTAGGCGTGCCACCAGCCCGAACCGCCGCCGCCCGCCGACCCCGCGAGGACTTCGAGCAGGGAGCGCAGCTGGGTGTCGCGCACCGCGTAGACGTCCAGCAGCCGTGCCACGTCGGCGGGCGTCACCCCGCTCGCGCCCGTCTCGATGCGGCTCACCTTCGACTGGTGCCAGCCGAGCAGCCGCGCCGCGTCCCGGCTGGTCAGCCCGGAGGTGTGGCGCAGACTCCGCAGCTCCTCACCGAGCTTGCGGCGTCGGACGACGGGGCCGTGCAGCATGCCGGTCTCCTTCTGCTGTCGGGAAGGGCCGGTCCGTCACCGGAGCCGGCCCGCAGAGGGGTCAGTGTGCCGCCCGTCCACGCCGCACGGGTCCCGAATTCACCGCTTCGAGCGACAGATATATGCATATCTTGGCCGAACGTCGTTACAGGGAGCTGCATCAATGGCAATCTGGCGCGAAGCACAATCCTGGCCGGCCGCCGGTCGGCCAGGGCGGGAAAGGGACGGCGTCGCCATGGCAGACCATCAGGAAGCAACCGTCACGCTGCCGACCGATCCGGTCTCGGTCTCATCGGCCCGCAGACATGTCGCCAGGACCCTGGTCCAGTGGGGCCTGTCCGAGGACACCGACTTCGCCGACACCATCCGGCTGATCGTCTCGGAGCTGGCCACCAACGCGGTCCAGCACACGTTCGGCCAGTCGCCCACCTTCACCGTGGACCTGCGCCTCGAACGCGACGAGGAGCTGTACCTCGGCGTCACGGACAGTCACCCCCGCTGGCCCCAGCGGTTGCCCGCCGCCGTACGGCAGGACAACGGCCGCGGCATGGTCATCATCCGGGCGCTGGCCAAGGAGCGTGGTGGGCGGGTCCAGGTGACCCCGACCGCCGAGGGCGGCAAGACGGTCTGGATCGCCCTCCCCTGGGTCGTCCCGGTCCAGGGCTGACCCCGCGGTGAAGCTCATCGGGCCGGAGCCGTGCTCCCGCGGCCGAAGCCGCCGCGCAGCAGCGCGAGCAGCGTCGCCGCCGCGGCGGTCGACCGGTCGCCCCGGTGCACGACCGAGATGGTCCGGCGGAACGAAGCGGGCTCCAGCCGCCGGACCGACAGCGGGGCCGCCGCCATCGAGGCGACCATCTCCGGCACCACCGCCACCCCGAGACCCGCGCTGACCAGCGCGCACACCAGCGCGTATCCGGGCGACTCGCAGACCACGGCGGGCGTCGCCCCGGCCTCGGCGAGCGCGTTCTCGACCCCGCGCCGGGGCGGATGGGAGGGCGCGCTGCTGATCAGCGGCCGCCCCGCCAGCTCGCCGACCGGAAGCCGCCCGGTGCCCTCGGAGAGCCGATGGCCCACCGAGGTGACCAGCACCAGCTCCTCGACCAGCAGGGGTTCGACGAGAACGCCCGCCGACGGGGGCTCGGCCGCCGCCGGTTCGTACGCGTGGGTCAGGGCGAGGTCCACCTCGCCCGCGACCACCGCCGCGATCCCGCCGGGCGGTTCGTAGTCGGCGACGGCCAGCTCGACGTCCGGATGGGCCCGCCGGAACGCGCTCAGGACCGGCGGCAGCAGATGGATCCCGGCCGTTGTGAACGTGCCCACCCGCAGTCTGCCGCCCGAGAGCCCGGCCAGTCGCGCCAGCTCGTGCCGCGCCTGGTCCAGCTCGTCCAGGACCCGCCGGGCCCGGCCCGCCAGCAGCTCGCCCGCCGCCGTCAGCCGCGCCCCGCGGTGGTGGCGCACCAGCAGCGCCGCCCCGGCCTCCCGCTCCAGTTTGGCCAGCTGCTGGGAGAGCGCGGGCGCGGTGTAGCCCAGGCGGGCGGCGGCCCGGGTGATCGATCCGGCCTCCGCGACCGCCACGAGGGCCGCGAGCCGTGTCGGGTCGTACATGAAAGCGTTCCTTTAGGCAGACCCAGAAGATTGCAAGTACACGCTAAAGGCTGCGTCGGTCCAAGGTGGACCCATGGACGCACAACTGATCGCCTTCACCGGGGTCGCCGCCGGCATGGTCGCGCTGCCCGGCGCCGATTTCACCGTCGTCGTACGCAACGCCCTGGCATCGCGCACCGCCGGCCTGGCCACCGCGCTCGGCGTCGCCGGAGGGCTGCTGGTGCACACCGCGCTGGCGGTCGCCGGGCTCGCCGCGGTGCTGGTGACCATGCCGGTGCTCTTCCGCACCGTCCAGCTGCTCGGCGGCGTGTACGTGCTCTGGCTCGGGATCAGCGCGTTGTACGCGATCCGCCGCCGGCCCTCGCCGGACAGCTCCGGATCGCCCTCCGGCACACGGGAGGGCGATCCGGGGCGGCCCGTGCCCAGGGAGTTCGGACGCGCGCTGCGCCAGGGGTTCCTGACCAACGCGCTCAACCCGAAGGCCCCGGTCCTCTTCCTCAGCCTGCTGCCGCAGTTCGTGCCCCACGGTCAGCCGCCGCTGCCCAGGACCCTGCTGCTCGCGGCCCTGGTGGTGGTGCTGGCGCTGATCTGGTTCCCGGCCGTCGCCCTGCTCGTGGACCGGCTGGGCCGGTGGCTGCGCCGCCCGCGTACCGCCCGCGCCATCGAGGGCGGCAGCGGGGTGGCGCTCACCGGTCTGGGACTGGCGCTGGTCACCGGCCCCCTGCTGCGCTGAGGGCGTGGTGGGCGTGGTGGGCGGCCCCGAGGCAGGGCCGGGCCGCCCGCACGGAAAGAGCGTCCGGTCGGTGGGTCAGCGGACCCGTCCGTACCAGACGCTCTTGGACCAGATTTTGGCCAGTCGCACCACGTCCCCCGATTTGGGGGAGTGCCAGATCTTCCCGGCCCCGGCGTAGATGCCCACGTGGTAGACGCTGCGCCCCGAATGGAAGAAGACGAGGTCGCCGCGTTTGCGCTGCGACTTCCCGATGTGGCGGGTCTTGTTGTACTGCTGCTGTGCCGTGCGGGGGAGCTTCTTGCCGGCCTTCTTGAACGAGTAGGCCGTCAGCCCCGAACAGTCGAAGCGGCTGGGACCGGCCGCTCCGTACTTGTAGGGAGCCCCCTTCTTCGACGCGGCGACCTTCAGCGCCTTCGTCGCGTGGCCGGCGGCCTCGGCGTCGCTCACCAGACCGGGCGCCAGCATCGAGGACGTCACGGCCAGGGTGAGTACCGAGGCCGTGCCGACCCGGGCGAACAGGGACGGGACATGAACCTGCGCAGACATGCGCAACCCTTCGTCAGCCGCCTGTGAAGGATGACCTGTCGGGTTCGGGCTGGCGAAGTTGCCCGGCCGCTGACGCGGCTTCACCCCGAGGGCTTCCCGGTCTCCCGGTCGGCCCGTTGTGCTCGGGTCCTCCACTCCTGCCGATCCACTCCTGTCGACCAGTCATCCGGGCGGCGGCAGGACTCGGCGTCCGCCCGGACCGCCCCGCCGCGGTGGCGGGGGCTTGTCGTCCCAGGGATCTTGACTCACCCGGTGCCGGATTTCCGAGCTGAAACGGCGGTTTGTGAGTCTCCTCACCACTGATCCATTCAGGTGGACAGGTCGGATTCGCGCTCGTCGGCGAGCCGGGCGCACACCCTCGTACCAGCGACGAAAGCGTGCTTTTCGAGTACGGAACGCGCGCCGAACGCAAGTTGAGCCGTCGCTCGTGCGGGTGATCGTCTACGCCGAACGAGCGAGGAGAATCGGTCCCGGGACCGGGCGTGTCGTGCGCGGCTCCGACCGGTCCGCTCCCGTATGGCGCTCCCCGTGCGCGGGGCCGGTCAGTTCACGGGCGGTGGCATCGCGACCCGGCCCGCCCTGCGCTCCCCGTCGAGGACGCGCAGGGCCCGCGCCAGGGTGGCGGCGTGGATCCGCGACTCGCCGCGCTCGTGCATCAGGGCCAGGGCGTCGCGCAGGGCCGCGGCCCGGGAGGCCAGGGCCTGGGCGGCCCGCAGCGCGCTGTAGGTGTCGCTGCCGCGGGCCGGATTGATCCGGCCCACCTGGTCGAGCACGGCCAGGTAGCAGTCGACGAGCTCGCCCTCGGCGCGGGTCAGTGCGGGCAAGGGTGGGAAATCGGTTGGCTCCATCGGCGTTTCACCTCGCGTCGTACGGCGGCCGGGAGAGTCAGCGGTTCTCCACGACGTGGTCGACCAGCCCGTAGGCGAGGGCGGCCTCGGCGTCGAGGATGGTGTCGCGCTCGATGTCGGCGGTGACCTGCTCCGCGGTCCGGCCCGTGTCCCGGACCAGCATGGCCGCGAACATCTCGCGGGTGCGCACCAGTTCGCGCGCGTGGATCTCCAGGTCGGACGGCTGGCCCCGCATCGGCTCCTCCATCGCGGGCTGCTGGATGACTACCCGCGCGCCGGGCAGCGCATGTCGGCGCCCCTTCGCCCCGGCCGCCAGCAGGGCCGCCGCGTACGAGCCCGCCTGCCCCAGGCAGAAGGTCTCCACCTCGCAGGTGAGGAACCGCATCGTGTCGTAGACCGCGGCCATCGCCTGGAACGTGCCGCCGGGGGAGTTGATGTAGAGCGACAGGGGCCGGTCCGGATCGGCGTGCTCCAGATACATGAACTGGGCGATGAGGTCGCTCGCGGCGACGTCGTCGACCGGGGTCCCGAGGAAGACGATCCGCTCGGACAGCAGCTTGGAGTACGGGTCCAGCGTCCGGGTTCCGGTCGCGGTGCGCTCGGTGAACTCCGGCAGTACGTAGCGGGCGTCGGGGCGGATCATGGCGGTGCCTCTCTCCTGGAACTGACCATCCGTCTGTTCGTCCGTAAAAAATGTACAGGACGTACAGAAGGTTATGATGGGGACTATGGCCTACGAGATTCCGGTGACGCAAGCACGGGCGGAGCTCGCCGAACTGATCAACCGCGTTGTCTACGGCGGCGAACGCGTGGTGGTGACGCGGCACGGCAAGCCGCTCATCGCGCTGGTTTCCGCAGCTGACCTGCAACGACTCGAAGAGGAGGAGTCCGCCGCCGAGGAGCAGGTGATCAGCTCGGTCTCCTCGATCGGCTCCGCGTCCTCCGCTCAGGGCGAACGGCGCAGGTTCGGCATCGCCGCCGAGCACCGCCCCCACGACGGCCGGGACGGCTGAGACCGCGACGGCCCCGGGGACAGCGCGAAGCCGGGTGCCCCTCCCGAGGGAGGGGCACCCGGCTCGGCCGACGTGGTTCCGGCGCTCAGCCGGTCAGGGCCGGCTCCCGCGCGGGTTCGGCCGGCTGAGCCGCCGTCGGCGCCCGGCGGGCGAACAGCACCGCCGCCAGGCCGAACAGCGACCACAGCGAGAGCGTCAGCACGGCGCCGCCCGCCGCGCTCCCGTCGAAGAAGGCGACCGAGCGGAGCAGTGAACCGCCCGCGCCCGGCGGGAGCCACTGGCCGATCGCGCCCACGGGCTCGGGCAGCAACTCCGGTGCGCTCGTGACCCCGGAGAAGGGGTTGCCCAGCAGGACCATCAGCAGCGCGCCGAGTCCGATGCCGCGCGGCCCGAACAGGGCGGCGATCCCGGCCACCGCCGAACCGATGGCCAGCACGGTGAGCGCGATCGCTCCCGCCTCCGTCCACCAGTCGCCCGTGATCACACCGAGCCAGCTGTGCGCCACGGCGGCGGCGGCGAGGCCGACCAGTCCGGCCGACCCGGCGAGGGTCACCGCGGCCCGCGCCCCGCGCAGTCCCATCAGGGTGACGACCGCTCCGGCCGCCATGCCCGCGAGGGCCAGCGGCAGGACGCTCGCGCCGAGTGCGCTGCCGCGCGGGTCCCCGGGCGCCGCGGCGACCACATCGGTGACCCGGACCGGCGTGTCCTCGGGCGCGGACGCCGTCACGGCCTCGCGCAGCAGCTGGGAGACGACGGGGCTCGCCGCCGAGGCGGTGAGCAGGTGCGGCCCCTGCGGGGTGACGACGACGGCTCCGTATACGACCCGGTCCTCGATCGCGGTGCGGGCGGCCGCCTCGTCGTCGAAGCGGTGCACCTCGAACGCGCCGTCGCGCTGCTCGAAGCGCTGTTCCAGCTGCTGGGCCGCCGGTGCCGGGCCCGCGACCCCGATCGGGAGGTCGTGCGGCGCGATCCGGGCGGCGGGCCAGGCGAAGGCCCAGAGGGTGAGCGTCACCATCAGGGGGATCAGCAGGATCACCGCCACCGCGCGGCGGTTGGGTGCGGTGGACATGAGGGGCCTCGATTCGTGCGGCGACGGAGAATTCACAGAGAAGGATCGTTCGTTTTGCGTCCTGCCCCCACTGTCGGCACGCCGTCCGGGATTGTCAAGAAGGAATGTTCGTTTTAGATTGGCGTCATGGCTCGCGTATCCCAGGAACACCTCGACGCCCGCCGCCGTCAGATCCTCGACGGCGCGGCGCGCTGCTTCGCCCGCAACGGATTCCACGGCACGTCCATGCAGGACGTCCTCAAGGAGGCGGGTCTGTCCGCCGGGGCGGTCTACCGCTACTTCCCCGGTAAGGAGGACATCATCGCGGCCATCACCGAGGAGACGTTCGCCGTCATCCGCGGCGCCTTCGAGGAGGCCTCCCGCATGGCGCCGCCGCCCACTCCGGACGCGCTGCTCGGCCGGGTGCTCGGCGGGGTGCTCGCGGGGGAGGTGCACGGGCTGGAGCGCCGGGCCTTCGCCGCGCTCGTCGTCCAGCTCTGGTCCGAGACGCTGCGCGACGAACGGCTCGCCGCGCTGCTCGACGACGGTTACGCCACCATGCGCGTCGCCTGGACGAAGCTCGTCGACGCCTACCGTTCCGCCGGAATCCTGACGAGCGATGTGCCCGGCGACGACGTGGCGCGCACGATGATCGCCACGGCACAGGGTTTCATCGTGCAGGAGGCGCTCTTCGGGGACGTGCGCCCCGAAGTGCTGGAGAACGGGTTGTGCGGGTTGATGTCCATGAACCCGCAAAAGATCAGTTAACGCAACGGAAAAACTTCCGCCCTAACGTGCAATGCCTGGTCGCGAGGGGGCCGTTCCTCGTTCAACGAACTGTTGAACAGGGATAAGGTCCCGCTGCGTCCGGAGCCGGAGCCGGACGGAAGACGATGAGGTGGAAGCGTGCAACTGACCCCGCACGAGCAGGAGCGTCTGCTCATCCATGTGGCCGCCGACGTGGCCGAGAAGCGCCGGACACGCGGGCTGCGGCTCAATCACCCCGAGGCCGTCGCCCTGATCACCGCACATCTGCTGGAAGGTGCCCGGGACGGCCGCACCGTCGCCGAACTCATGGTTTCCGGACGTAAGTTGCTCACCCGGGACGAGGTCATGGAAGGCATCCCCGAGATGCTCCACGACGTCCAGGTCGAGGCGACCTTCCCGGACGGCACGAAGCTCGTCACCGTCCACGACCCGATCGTCTGACGGGGCCGCGCGGATGATTCCCGGAGAGATCCTGTACGGGGACGGGGACATCCCCGTCAACGAGGGGCGGACCGTCACCCGCCTCACCGTCCTCAACGCCGCCGACCGCCCCGTCCAGGTCGGCTCCCACTACCACTTCGCCGAGGCCAACCCCGGGCTGCGCTTCGACCGCGCCGCCGCCCGCGGGCTGCGGCTGCACATCGCCGCCGGCACGGCGGTCCGCTTCGAACCCGGCATCCCCGTCGATGTCGAACTCGTCCCCCTCGCCGGCCGCCGCGTCGTCCCCGGCCTGCGCGGCGAATCCGGAGGTGCCCTCGATGCCTGACCTCAAGAGATCCGTGTACGCCGACCTGTTCGGGCCCACCACGGGCGACCGGATCCGGCTGGCCGACACGGACCTGCTCGTCGAGATCGAGGAGGACCGCTCGGGCGGCCCCGGACACGCGGGCGACGAGGCGGTGTTCGGCGGCGGCAAGGTGATCCGGGAGTCGATGGGCCAGGCCCGCACCACCCGCGCCGAGGGCGCGCCCGACACCGTCATCACCGGGGCCGTCGTCATCGACCACTGGGGCGTCGTCAAGGCCGACATCGGCATCCGGGACGGCCGGATCACCGGCATCGGCAAGGCCGGGAACCCGGACACCATGGACGGCGTCCACCCCGACCTGGTGATCGGCCCGGAGACCGAGATCATCGCGGGCAACGGGAAGCTGCTCACGGCCGGAGCGGTCGACGCCCATGTCCACTTCATCTCGCCGACCCTCATCGACCAGGCGCTCTCCAGCGGCATCACCACCCTCGTCGGCGGCGGCACCGGCCCCGCCGAGGGCAGCAAGGCCACCACCGTCACCCCGGGGCCCTGGCACCTGGCCCGGATGTTCGAGGCGCTGGAGACCTTCCCGGTCAACATCGGGCTGCTCGGCAAGGGCAACACGATGTCGCAGGAGGCCATGCACTCCCAACTGCGCGGCGGCGCACTGGGATTCAAGATCCACGAGGACTGGGGCGCGACGCCCGCCGTCATCGACGCCTGTCTCACCGTCTGCGAGCGGACGGGCGCGCAGCTCGCCATCCACACGGACACCCTCAACGAGGCCGGGTTCGTCGCCGACACCCTCGCCGCCATCGCCGGCCGGACGATCCACGCGTACCACACCGAGGGGGCGGGCGGCGGACACGCGCCCGACATCATCGGCGTGGTCTCCGAGCCGTACGTCCTGCCCAGCTCCACCAACCCCACCCGGCCGCACACCGTCAACACCATCGAGGAACACCTCGACATGCTGATGGTCTGCCACCACCTGAACCCCGCCGTCCCCGAGGACCTGGCCTTCGCGGAGTCCCGGATCCGGCCCTCCACCATCGCGGCCGAGGACATCCTGCACGACCTCGGGGCCATCTCGATCATCTCCTCGGACTCCCAGGCCATGGGGCGGATCGGCGAGGTGGTCCTGCGGACCTGGCAGACCGCCCACGTCATGAAGAAGCGGCGCGGAGCCCTGCCCGGGGACGGACGGGCCGACAACCACCGGGTCCGTCGCTATGTCGCCAAATACACCATCAACCCGGCCGTCGCCCAAGGACTGGACCGGGAGATCGGCTCCGTGGAGACCGGCAAGCTCGCCGACCTCGTCCTCTGGGACCCGGCGTTCTTCGGCGTGAAGCCGCAGACCGTCATCAAGGGCGGCCAGATCGCGTACGCGCAGATGGGCGACGCCAACGCCTCCATCCCGACGCCCCAGCCGGTCCTGCCCCGGCCGATGTTCGGCGCCCTGGGACGCGCGGCCGCCCACAGCTCGTTCAACTTCGTCTCCGCCGCGGCGATCGAGGACGGGCTGCCCGAACGCCTCGCCCTGCACAAGCGGTTCGTGCCGATCACCAGTACCCGGGGGGTCACCAAGGCGGACATGCGGGAGAACGACGCCGTGCCGCAGGTCCACGTCGACCCCGACAGCTTCGCCGTCACGATCGACGGCGACCCGGTCGAGCCGGCGCCCGCGGCGGAACTGCCCATGGCCCAGCGTTACTTCCTCTTCTGAGCGGATCGGGTCATGTCACGCGCAGCACTTCTCGTCCTGGCCGACGGCCGGTTCCCCGCCGGAGGGCACGCCCACTCCGGCGGCGCCGAACCGGCCGTCGCCGAGGGACGCGTCCTCGACGCCGACTCCCTCGCCGACTTCTGCCGGGGCCGGCTGCACACCACGGGCCTCACCGCCGCCGCCCTCGCCGCCGCGGCGGCCCACGGCCTCGACCCGCTCGCCCTCGACGAGGCCGCCGACGCCCGTACGCCCTCGCCCGCCCTGCGGGCCACCGCGCGCAAGCTCGGCCGGCAGATGATGCGGGCCGCCCGCGCCACCTGGCCGGGCCCCGAACTGGACGCGCTCGCGGCGGCCCGGCCGCGCGGCGCCCACCAGCCGGTCGTCCTCGGGCTCACCGCACGGTCGGCGGGTCTGGGCCCCGTGGACGCCGCCCACTGTGTCGCGTACGAGACCGTCAGCGGCCCCGCCACCGCCGTCGTCCGGCTCCTCTCCCTCGACCCCTACCACGCCACCGCCGTACTCGCCCGGCTCGCCCCCGAGCTGGACCGGGTCGCCGAACAGGCCGCCGAGGCCGCCCGGCGGGGCATCGACGCCCTGCCCGCCGCCTCGGCACCGCTCCTCGACATCACCGCCGAGGCGCACGCCGCCTGGCCGGTCCGCCTCTTCGCCTCGTAGCCACCCCTGCGACCACCACTGGAGCTCCCATGCACCTCGGCCACTCCCACGACGGCCCCGCCGCCGTCAGCGCCGACGCCACCCGCCCCGACGGCACCCGGCGTGCCCTGCGCATCGGGCTCGGCGGTCCCGTCGGCTCCGGCAAGACGGCCACCGTCGCCGCCCTCTGCCGCGAACTGCGCGACCGGCTCTCCATCGCCGTCGTCACCAACGACATCTACACCCAGGAGGACGCCGCCTTCCTCCTGCGCAACGCGGTCCTGCCGCCCGAGCGGATCCAGGCCGTCGAGACCGGGGCATGCCCGCACACCGCGATCCGCGACGACATCTCCGCCAACCTCGAAGCCGTCGAGGACCTGGAGGACGCGGTCGGCCCGCTCGACCTGATCCTCGTCGAGTCCGGCGGCGACAATCTCACCGCGACCTTCTCCAAGGGGCTGGTCGACGCGCAGATCTTCGTCATCGACGTCGCGGGCGGCGACGACATCCCGCGCAAGGGCGGCCCCGGCGTCACCAGCGCCGACCTCCTGGTCGTCAACAAGACCGACCTCGCCCCCTACGTCGGCTCCGACCTGGAGCGGATGGCCCTCGACGCCAAGAAGCAGCGCGGCGAACTCCCCGTCGCCTTCACCTCGCTGACCTCGGCGGAAGGCGTCGGCCCGGTCGCCGACTGGGTGCGGGCACAGCTCGCCGCCTGGGCCGCGTGAGCGTCCGCGCGACGGCCCGGCTGCGCGCCGAGCCCGACGGGCGGGGCGGGACCGTCCTGCCCGTCCTCGTCAGCGACGGGCCGCTCGCCCTGCGCCGCACCCGCTCGCCGCGGGCCGCGTACGCCCGGGTCACCGTCGTCGGCGCGATGAGCGCCCCGCTGAACGGCGACCGGCTGGCGATCGGGGCGGACGTCGCGGACGGGGCGCGGCTCACCGTGGACTCGGCGGCGGCCACCGTGGCCCTCCCGGGCCCACGGGCGGACACCGGCCCGTCCACGTACGGGCTGGACCTGACCGCGGGGGAGGGGGCCGTGCTGCACTGGCTCCCCGAACAGCTCGTCTCCGCCCACGGCAGCGACCTCCACCAGACCACCCGGGTCCGACTCGCCCCCACCGCCCGCCTGCTGCTGCGCGAGGAACAGATCCTCGGCCGCCACGGCGAGCCCACCGGCGCGCTCACCACCCGGCTCACCGTCCACCGCGCGGGCCGCCCGCTCCTGGACCAGCAACTGGCCTACGGGCCCGGCGCCCCCGAGGGCTGGGACGGCCCCGCCGTCCTCGGCGGCCACCGGGCCGTCGGCCAACTGCTCCTCGTCGACCCGGTCTTCGAGGACGCCCCGCTCCCCGCGCGGCTCCTCGGGCCGACCGCCGCCCTCACCCCGCTCGCCGGCCCGGCGGTCCTGGTGACCGCCGTGGCCGCCGACGCCCGCCTGCTGCGCGGGATCCTGGACGGGGCGATGCGCGAGCTGCTGGACGGGCCGAAGGCCGAGCACGACACGGGGTGAAGGCGGCCCGGCCGACGGAGCCCGCTCGGCGAACCTCCTCGGCACCCCGCACCCCGCACCCCGCGCCGTCGCCGTGGATCACCCAGGAGGCTCCCGACCGGGGCCGCTCAGCGCCGCCCCCGGTCGTACGCCTCCAGCCAGGCGTCCTCCGCCGCGTAGTCGAAGAGCCATGCGCCGTAGTTCTTGAGCATCTTCGGGAACGCCTCCCGCCAGTCGCGCTCCGCCAGCTGTCCGGCGAGCCACTCGACCGTCTCCGGCAGCGACTCCACGTACCCGGTCACCGGGCGGTACCCGAGCTGCTCCTCGGCCGACGTCATGTCGTAGACCACCGGGTGGGCGCCGCTCCACGGTGTCACCCCGACCTGCCCTTCCGGGGAAGCGCCGTCGATCAGCACCGTCTCCGTCTCCCGCCCGAGGACGTCGTCGATCGCCGACGCGATCTCCGCGACCGTGGGGGCCTCGGGGTCCGCCGCGTTCAGCACGCGGGAGCCCGGATTCCCGGCGGCCAGCCGGATCAGCTCCGCCGCGTTGGACACATGGACCGGATGGAAGCGGCTCTTCCCGCCGTACGCGAACACCCGGCGCCGACGCCCGTCGACCAGCCGCTTCACCACGTACAGCTCGCGCGGTGTGCGGCAGTGCGGACCGTGGACCGCGCCCGCGCGCAGCAGCGTCACCGGCAGTTCCCCGCCCGCCGCCAGCAGCTCCCGTTCCAGCAGGATCTTCCGCGTCCCGTACGTGGCGTCCCCCGGCGCCACCGTGCGCCAGGTCTCCGGCAGCGGCACGGGATAGCGGGGGAAACCGTCGGTCGAAGCCTGCGTGTCGAAGCTGCGGCCCCGGTCGTCCTCGTACACCGCCCCGCTGGAGATCACGACGGCCGACCCGATCCGGCCGGCCAGCCCCGTCAGCTGCCGGGCGTGCGCGCCGTCGTACGCCACCATGTCGACCAGCACGTCACAGCCGTCGCCCAGCGCCCGGCCGAGCGCCCCCTCCTCGTCCCGGTCGAGCGCCACCGCCCTGACCCCGGCGTCCCACCCCTCGTCCCGGCCGCCGCCGCGCGAGGCCGCGGTGACCTCCCAGCCGTCCGCGGCCAGCGCCCGCACCGCGGCCCGCCCGATCTGGCCCGTCGCACCCAGCACCCATGCGTGTCCTCTGCTCATGACCCGACGCTAGGGGAGCGGACCCGCCGGGGGCGAGGGCGCTCTGCCGGTGGCGTATTCGCGCTCGGCGCCGGAGCCCCGGGAACCTTTTCGGCGTCGGAGCCCCGGGGGGCTTCCTCAGCGTCGCAGCTTGGGGAACTTCCTCGGCGGCGCGGCCTCCTGCTCGGCCGCCTTCACCTTGGCCGCGTACTCGTCCACGTACTCCTGGCCGGAGAGTTCGAGGATCGCGTACATGATCTCGTCCGTGACGGCCCGGATCGCCGCCTTCTGGTTCTCCAACCCCGCGTAGCGGGAGAAGTCGAGCGGTTCGCCGAAGCGGATCGCGACCCGTTTGATCTTCGGCACGACCTGGCCGGGCGGCTGGATCTCGAAGGTGCCGACCATGGCGCAGGGAATCACCGGCGCCTGCGCGGTGATCGCCATCACCGCGACCCCGACCTTGCCCTTGTAGAGCCGGCCGTCGTGCGAGCGGGTGCCCTCCGGGTAGATCCCCAGCAGCTCGCCCTTGCCCAGCACACCGAGCCCCTCGCGGATGGCGGCCTGCCCGGCGTCCTTGCCGGACCGGTCCACCGGGATCTGCCCGGCGCTGCGGAAGAAGGCGGCGGTGAGGCGGCCCTTGATCCCCGGCCCCGTGAAGTATTCGGCCTTCGCCAGGAAGGTGATGCGGCGCTTGATGATGGCCGGCATCAGGAAATGGTCGGAGAAGGAGAGGTGGTTGCCCGCGACGATCGCCGCCCCGTCCTCCGGAATGTTCTCCAGGCCCTCGATCCGGGGCCGGAACAGCAGCCGCAGCACGGGCCCCAGCACGACATGTTTCAGGACGTAATAGAACACCTTGCGGGTGCACCTCGCTCTGCCGGGTCGGCGTCGGGGCTGTACTGCCGGATCACGGTGGTGCCGGGGCGCTACAGCGTAGACCCCGGCACCACCGGTCGACCGTAGCGAACCGGTCTCCCGGCTCGTACCCGCCTCCCGGCCCGTCAGGCGTCCTCACCCGCGGGAGGGGGGCTCAGGTGTCCTGTGTGGCCAGCATCCCGAGGGTGCACAGTCCCAGCACCACCCAGCCGAACCAGAGCCAGCCGCTGCTTCCCAGCGCCACCGTGTACGCGGTCACCGCGATCAGGGCCCCGCCGGTCATGTATCCCATGGTCTTCGTCGATCCGGACATGCGCGCACGCTCCTCGTCGGCCGCGCGGCCGTTGTCCCCATGGTCACCCCGTATGCGCCCTCCGCGCTACTGTCCGCGCGCCTGCAAAGACGCGAGATAGGCGTTGTAGGCCGCCAGCTCCTTGTCACCGTCGCGGTCGGCGGCCCGGTCCGTGCGCCGGGCGGTGCGCTGCTCGGAGCGGTACCACTGGAAGACCAGCGCGATCAGCACCAGCACGGACGGGATCTCGCTGAACGCCCACGCGATGCCGCCCGCCCAGTTCTGGTCGCTCAGGGCGTCGATGCCGAGCGAGGCCGGCGGGTTCTCGTACGTCTTCACCATCGGCGTCGACGCCATCATCAGCGCGATCCCGAAGAACGCGTGGAACGGCATCCCGGCGAACAGCTCCAGCATCCGCATCAGATAGCCGGGCCGGTGCGGGCCCGGGTCCACGCCCATGATCGGCCAGAAGAAGACCAGGCCGACCGCGAGGAAGTGCACCATCATCCCGAGGTGGCCCGGCTTCGAGCTCATCAGGAAGTCGAAGAGCGGCGTGAAGTACAGCGCGTAGAGGCTCGCGATGAACAGCGGGATGGTGAACACCGGATGCGAGATGATCTTCATGTACCGGCTGTGCAGCAGCTTCAGCAGCAGCTCGCGCGGCCCGGTCCGCCCCCGCCCGGCCGGCGGCAGCGCGCGCAGCGCCAGCGTCACCGGGGCGCCCAGCAGCAGCAGGATCGGCGACAGCATGCTGATCACCATGTGCTGCACCATGTGGACGCTGAACATGACCATGCCGTAGTCGTTGAGCTTGGTGCACATCACCAGCGCGATGCTCAGCACACCCACGACGAAGAACACGATCCGGTTCACCGGCCAGCCGTCCCCGCGCCGACGCAGCCGCACCACGCCGTACCCGTACAGGGCGAGCGCCAGGATGCAGCCGGTCAGGAAGAACGGGTCGACGGAGAGCTCCAGCCCCCGCCCCAGCGTGAACGGCGGCAGATCCATGTTCATGCCGTGCCCGCTGTGATCCATCTGTTCACTCCCGATGGGGACACGTCCCCGTTTCGTGCCGGTTGTCCGGTCCAGAGTAGAACTGCCCCCGGCCGCGGTTGCGGCCGGGGGCAGTTCTGGACGACGTGTCCTCGGGAGGTGTTCTAGAGCACGCACTCCGCCTCGGCGTACCGCTCGGCGGGGACCGTCTTCAGCGTCTCGACGGCCTCGCCCAGCGGCACCATCACGATGTCGGTGCCGCGCAGCGCGGTCAGCATCCCGAACTCGCCCCGGTGCGCCGCCTCCACCGCGTGCCAGCCGAACCGGGTCGCCAGGACCCGGTCGTACGCGGTGGGCGTGCCACCGCGCTGGACGTGGCCGAGGATGACCGGGCGGGCCTCCTTGCCGAGCCGCTGCTCCAGCTCCCCGGAGAGCTGCGTGGCCACCCCGGCGAACCGCTCGTGACCGTAGATGTCCTTGACGCCCTGCTCGAACTGCATGGAGCCCTCGCGGGGCTTGGCGCCCTCGGCGACCACGACGATGGCGAACTTCTTGCCCGCCGAGAAGCGCTTGCCGACCAGCTCGGTCAGCTCGTCGATGTCGAAGGGGCGCTCGGGCACCACGATGGCGTGGGCGCCGGCGGCCATGCCGGAGTGCAGGGCGATCCAGCCGGTGTGGCGGCCCATGACCTCGACGATCAGCACCCGCTGGTGCGACTCGGCGGTGGTCTTCAGCCGGTCCAGGGCCTCGGTGGCGACGCCGACGGCGGTGTCGAAGCCGAAGGTGACGTCGGTGGAGGCGATGTCGTTGTCGATGGTCTTGGGGACACCGACGATCGGGAGACCGGCCTCGGAGAGGAGGTTCGCGGCCTTGAGGGTGCCCTCGCCGCCGATCGGGATGATGGCGTCCAGGCCGAGGTCCGCGACATGGCCGCGGGCGCGCTCCACGCCGTCGCGCAGATGCGCGGGCTGGACCCGGGAGGAGCCGAGGATCGTGCCGCCGCGCGCCAGGATGCCGCCCACCGCGTCAAGGTCGAGCTTGCGGTAGTCGCACTCCAGGAGGCCCTTCCAGCCGTCGTGGAAGCCGATGACCTCGTCGCCGTGGTCCACCACCGCGCGGTGCACGACGGAACGGATGACGGCGTTGAGGCCGGGGCAGTCGCCGCCGGAGGTGAGTACGCCAATGCGCATGGCCCGGAAACCTTTGCAACGTTAAGTCGACGACCGGACCCCGTCGTCCGGCTGGATCCCCGCCACCCTACCGGCGCAGGGTGGCGGGACCGAACCCGCCGTCCGCCTGCTGGACTCCGCTCAGCCGAGCGGGAAACACCTCAGGCGAACACCGCTCAGGCGAGCGGAAAGTGCCTCATGCGGACCCTGCTCGGGCGAGCGGAGACCAGCTCAGGCGGGCTGCGTCGCCGAGGCGATCCGCTCGGCGCGCAGGGCGTCGTACCAGCGGTCGTCGGTGGGCGGCAGCGCGTTCACGTCGAGGGCCAGCTTCAGCAGCAGATCGGCGATGTGCGGGTTGCGGGCCATCACGGGACCGTGCATGTACGTCCCGAAGACCGTGTCGTTGTACGCGCCCTCCGTGCCGTCCCCGGTGCCGTTGCCCCGGCCGAACTGCACCCGGGCGAACGGCCGTGCCGTCGGGCCGAGATGGGTGACGCCCTGGTGGTTCTCGAACCCGGTCAGCGGCGGCAGCCCGAGGTGCGGGTCGATGTCCGCCAGTACGTCGCCGACGCACCGCGCGCCCTCGCCGCGGGTGGAGACCACGTCGAGCAGACCGAGACCGGCCTCGCGCTCTCCGAGGTCGTTGACGAACTCGTGCCCGAGGATCTGGTAGCCCGCGCAGACCGAGAAGATGATCGCGCCGTTGGAGGCGGCCCGGCTCAGCCCGCCGTCGCGGCGCAGCCGCTCGGCCGCCAGGCGCTGCGGACGGTCCTCACCGCCGCCGATCAGATAGATGTCGCCGGACGTCGGCACCGGCTGGTCGCTGCGCACGTCGACGCGCTGCACGTCCAGACCGCGCTGCCGGGCACGCCGCTCCACGACCAGGGCGTTGCCCTGGTCGCCGTAGGTGCTGAGCAGGTCGGGGTAGACCCAGACCAGACGCAGACCGTTGTTCATGCTTCGTCCTCTCCGGAGGTGGCCGGGGCCGGGGTCAGTTGCCGACACGACGGCGCAGATCCTGGAAGGCGGTGTAGTTGGCGATGACCTCGATGCGGCCGGGCGGTGCGTAACCCACGGCCTCGTCGAGCGTCTCGCAGACCCGGAAGTCGAGACCGGCCACTTCGAGGCGGACCGCGAGGTCCAGCTTCCGGTCGCCGAGCACGAAGATCGGGTGACCCGCCAGCTGCGTGTAGTCCACGTCCCACAGCCAGGAGGTGTCCGTGCCGTCCGCGCCGCGCGCGTTCACCGAGAGGATCACCGGCGTCGGCGGCGGGTCGATGAGCGAGAACGTCTCCAGCCAGCCGGCCGGGTTCTTCGCCAGCAGCAGACGCAGCTCACGGTTCTGGAAGGTGACGACGTCGTAGCGTCCGGCCACCGCCTGCACCTGGTACATCCGCTCCAGCGCGACCTGCGGCGGCACGCCGAAGACGGCGGCGACGGCGGCGGAGCTGGTGGCGTTCGCCTTGTTCGCCCGGCCCGGCAGCTGGAGGTGGATCGGCCACGCCGAACCGTGCGGGTCCAGGACGTAGTCGCCGTTCAGCGCCCAGCTCGGGGCGGGGCGGCGGAAGCCGCACTGCCCGCAGAACCAGTCGTCGCCCGGACGCTGCATCACACCGCCGCAGGACGGGCAGGACCAGGCGTCGTCCTTCCACGCCTGGCCGGCCGCCACCCACACCACGTTGGGCGAGGAGGAGGCCGCCCAGACGACCAGCGGGTCGTCCGCGTTCGCGATGACCACGGCCTTCGAGCCGGAGAGGCCCTCACGCCAGTGCTCGGCCATCATCCGGGTCTCCGCCGCGCGGTCCAGCTGGTCGCGGGAGAGGTTGAGCAGGGCGATCGCCTTGGGCGTGGTGTCGCGCGCGACACCCGCCAGATACTTCTCGTCGACCTCGATCACGCCGAACTTCGCGTCCGAGCCGCCGGCCAGCGCCGAGGTGATGCCCGCGGGCATGTTCGCGCCGAGCGCGTTCGACACGACGGGCCCGGCGGCCCGCAGCGCCTCGGCGATCAGCCGTGTGGTGGTCGTCTTGCCGTTCGTCGCCGACACGAGGATCACGTCCAGGTGCTGCGCCAGCCGCCCCAGCAGGTCGGGGTCGAGTTTGAGCGCCACCCGGCCGCCGATCACCGATCCGCTGCCCCGCCCCGCGGCGCGTGACACCGCCGCCGCGGCCTTGCCCGCCGTCACGGCCAGTTTGGCCCGCGGCGACAACGGCTCCGTGTTGCCTGCCATCGTCCTAGATCCTCCTTGCATCGGTCCGCGCCCAGCCTATCGATGTCCGGCGCGGCGACCGCACCGCGGCACCACGGGAACTCCCCGGCCCCGGCGGAACGTAACCTTGCCGCCATGCGAAACCGCCCGATCCCCGGCAGTTCCGGACTCGTCCGTGAGATGAGTCTGCTCGGCGACCCGTTGCTCCACCGCGCCTGCGAGGACGTCACGGACTTCGGCCCGTCGCTGGCGCGGCTGGTCGAGGACATGTTCGCGACGATGTACGCCGCGCAGGGTGTCGGGCTCGCCGCCAATCAGGTCGGCGTCCCGCTCAAGGTGTTCGTCTACGACTGCCCGGACGACGACGATGTCCGCCATCTGGGACACGTGGTCAATCCCGAACTGGTCGAGGCGGACGGACTCACCGTACGCGGACCGGAGGGCTGTCTGTCACTTCCCGGTCTGGAAGCGGGCACGGATCGCTTCGACCACGCGGTCGTCGAGGGCCTCACGATGACCGGCGAGCCGGTCCGGATCGCCGGGACGGGTTGGTTCGCCCGGTGCCTCCAGCACGAGTGCGACCACCTGGAGGGCAGGGTCTACACCGACCGGCTGACCGGGCTGCGGCGCACCCGGGCGCTGCGCGCGGCGCGCCGGGCGCCCTGGGCGCGCGGGCGCTGAGCGGCGCCGGGCTCCCGGGTGCGGCGTCCGGATCGGGTCAGAACCCCGGGCCGCCCTGGCGGTCGCCCGCCTCCGCGAGCCTGCCCCACAGCAGGTCGGCGAGGCTGCTCACCAGCCGTTCGCGGGAGCAGGGCCGGTCGCCGAGCCACCAGTCGCCCGCCGCGTGCATCATGCCGACGATCCCGTGCCCCCAGATGCGGGCCATCTGCTCGCTGTCCGGGCCCAGGTCGACGCGCTCGGCGATCACCTGGCCCAGCTCCTCGCCGAGGCGGCGCAGCAGCGGGGCGGAGTGCCGGCCGACGTCGAATCCCTGCTCGGGGGAGGGGGCTGTGTCGGCGGCGGCACCGTCAGCAGGATGCATCAGGAAGCGGTAGACCTGGGGGCGGGCCTCGATCGCGGCGAGATAGGTGTCGAGCGTCGACTCCACCCGCTCACGCCGGTCGGCGGGCGCGTCCAGGGCGGCCCGCAGGGCGATGAGCAGGGCGTCGGTGTGGCGCTTTGCGAGGGCGCGGTAGAGGCCGCCCTTGTCCCCGAAGTGGCGGTAGAGGATGGGTTTGGTGATCCCGGCCTCGGCGGCGATGGCGTTCATCGAGGCCTGCGGTCCGTCCCTGAGCACCACCCGGTCCGCCGCTTCCAGCAACTCGCGGCGGCGGCTCTCGGCCGCGGTCCGCTGTCGCTCGGCGCTTCGTGCGGTCTCCATGTCGTCTCTTCTCCCACCCCTGGCCACGCGATGCCGTCGCACCGCCTCTGCACGCCCGCGCAACGTAACACTCCGCGGGACGGGCGCCTGATCGGCTCCGTGGCGGTTGACAGTACCTACTTGTCGGTAACAGACTGTGGTTACCGCGAGTAACACATGGTTTTCGCCGCAGTGCCTGGAGGGGAACATGGCCGAGTTCACGCTTGAGCTCAACGACGACCAGAAGCAGGTCAAGGAGTGGCTCCACGGCTTCGCGGCGGATGTCATCCGCCCCGCCGCCTCGGAGTGGGACGAGCGTGAGGAAACGCCCTGGCCCGTCATCCAGGAAGCGGCCAAGGTCGGCATCTACTCCCTGGACTTCTACGCCCAGCAGTTCTTCGACCCTACGGGTCTCGGTATCCCCATGGCCATGGAAGAGCTCTTCTGGGGCGACGCGGGCATCGCCCTGTCGATCGTCGGTACGGGCCTGGCGGCCGTCGGCGTCCTCGCCAACGGCACCGAGGAGCAGATCGGCACCTGGATCCCGCAGATGTACGGCGACGCCGACGACGTGAAGGTCGCCGCCTTCTGCTCGTCCGAGCCCGACGCCGGATCCGACGTCGCCTCGATGCGCACCCGGGCCGTCTACGACGAGGCCAAGGACGAGTGGGTCCTCAACGGCACCAAGACCTGGGCGACCAACGGCGGCATAGCCAACGTCCACGTCGTCGTCGCCGTCGTCGACCCCGACATCGGCTCCAAGGGCCACGCCTCCTTCATCGTGCCGCCGGACACCCCCGGCCTCTCCCAGGGCCAGAAGTTCAAGAAGCACGGCATCCGCGCCTCGCACACCGCCGAGGTGGTCCTGGAGGACGTCCGCGTCCCCGGACACTGCCTGCTCGGCGGCAAGGAGAAGCTCGACGAGCGCCTCGCCCGCGCCCGCGAGCGCGCCAGGTCCGGCGGCGAGCGCGTCAAGAACGCGGCGATGGCCACCTTCGAGGCGTCCCGCCCGGCCGTCGGCGCGATGGCCGTGGGCACCGCCCGCGCCGCCTACGAGGTCGCCCTCGACTACGCGAAGACCCGCAGCCAGTTCGGCCGGCCGATCATCGACAACCAGGGCATCGCCTTCCAGCTCGCCGACATGCGCACCCGGATCGACGCCGCCCGGCTGCTGGTCTGGCGCGCCTCCTGGATGGCCACCACCGGCAAGCCGTTCACCTCGGCCGAGGGCTCCATGTCCAAGCTGTACGCGAGCGAGACCGCCCGGGACGTCACCGCGCAGGCCATCCAGATCCTCGGCGGCAACGGATTCACCCGTGAGTACCCGGTCGAGCGCATGCACCGCGACGCGGCGATCTACACCATCTTCGAGGGCACCAGCGAGATCCAGCGCCTGGTGATCGCCCGCACCCTGTCGGGCATGCCGATCCGCTAGCTGCCGCGGGCGACGGGGAAGGGGCGGTCCGGGACACGCGTACCGGACCGCCCCTTCCGGCCTGCTCAGCCGGGCAGCTGCGCCTCGATCGCCGCCACGACCTCCGTGGCCTCGGGCTCGGAGCGCGGCCGGAGCCGGGCGACGGGCTCACCGGCCGGCGAGATGAGGAACTTCTCGAAGTTCCACTGGACGTCCCCGGCCTCCCCGTCCGCGTCCGCCAGCTTCGTCAGCTCCACGTACAGCGGGTGCCGGTCCGCGCCGTTGACGTCGATCTTCTCCAGCAGCGGGAAGGTGACCCCGTACGTCGTCGAGCAGAAGCTCTGGATCTCCTCCGCGCTGCCCGGCTCCTGCCCGGCGAACTGGTTGCACGGGACACCGAGCACGGTCAGGCCCCGGTCCCCGTAGTTCTGCTGCAACCGCTCCAGACCCTCGTACTGCGGGGTGAGCCCGCACTTGGAGGCCACGTTCACCAAGAGGACGGCCCGGCCGCTGTACGCGCCCAGCGTGGTCGGCTCGCCCGCGAGGGTGCGCAGCGGAATGTCGTGCAGCGTCATGAAACTCTCCCTGATCATTGCGTGGTGGTGCCCATGGTGCCGCCCACCGCTCACGGAGCGGTGAGCTCCTTGTAGTAGAAAGTGGTCGGCTTGAGGCT
Source organism: Streptomyces sp. NBC_01116 (assembly GCF_041435495.1). Classification (NCBI taxonomy): domain Bacteria; kingdom Bacillati; phylum Actinomycetota; class Actinomycetes; order Kitasatosporales; family Streptomycetaceae; genus Streptomyces; species Streptomyces sp. NBC_01116. Next base: position 1,035,603 of record NZ_CP108644.1, on the reverse strand, counting down.
GCCCGCCGGATCCGCCGCGTATCCCGGTACGCTCCCGACCTTCGTCCAGCCCGCCTTGCAGTAGACCTGCTCGGCCAGGCTGCCGCTCTCGGTGTCCAGGATCAGCAGCGTGATGCCCTCGGTCGCCGCGTACGCCTCGACCGCGGACAGCAGCGCCCCGCCGAGCCCCTGGCCGCGCGCCGAGGGCCGGACCATCAGCTTGGCGACCTCCGCGCGGTGCCGGGCGTTCGGCAGCGGAGCGCGCACCAGCGCGATCGTCCCCGAGACCCGCCCGCCCTCGCGGGCGATCCAGATGCCGACCCGCCCCGCCTCCAGGTCGGCGGCCCGCTCACGCCACCAGGCGGCGGCCGTCTCCCGGTCCAACGGGGCGAGGAAGCCCACCGAGGACCCCTCGTCGACGGTCTCGGCCAGCAGGCCGGCCAGCTCGTCGGCGTACGTGACCAGCTCGGGGGCGGATACGTGGACGATCTCGGTCATGCGCGGGGGTCCTTTCACGGGGCAGGGGACGGGAGGAACCGTACGGCCCGCGGCGGAGGCTCTTCTCTCCAGGGTGCACGGGGTGTACGGACCCCGGCGACGCCGTTTCCCGCGGTGCCGTCCATCCTCTACCCGGATGTGCCGCCCGACACCGGGGACCTGGGGGATCACCCGGTTTCCGGCCGTGCTCCGGCCACCGCGGACGGCGCCAACCCGAGGGTGACGACGTACGCCACCACCACCGCCACGATCACCAGGGGCATCACCGTGAGCCCCTCCCCGCCCAGCAGGAGCGTCGCCAGGAGCACCGAGGTCATCGGCAGCCGCAGCATCGCCACGCACATGGCCCCGACGCCCATCGCGAACCCCGCCGTGAGATCCAGTCCCGGCAGGTGGGACAGCGCGACGCCGCCCACCGCGCCCACGAACATCGCGGGGAAGACGGGACCGCCCCGGAAACAGCTCAACGAGACGCAGTAGGCCAGCGACTTGCAGACGATGAGAAGCACCAGCGCCCCGACCGAGTAGCCCGCGCTCCCGGTGAGGAGATGGCCCAACTCGTGCTCACCCGAATACAGCACCTCGGAACCGGCCTTGCCCGACGTCTCGGCGTACACCAGCGCGAGCCCGCCGACGGCCAGCCCCGTCACCGCCGTGGCCACCACCGTCCGCCGCTCCACGCGTTCCTGCAGCGCCAGCGAGAGCCGGCGGATGCCCGCGCCGGCGAAGGCGGCCGCGACCCCGAGAGCCAGCGCCCACCCGAACCCGGCGATGTCGGGGGCCGCCGCCGACGGCACCTCGCCCAGCGTCAGCGAGTAGGTCCCCAGACCCGTCCAGGAACCCAGCCCCGTGAAGATCAGCGCACCGATCCCCGCGGCGAGCAGCCCGGGAACCAGCACCACGCCCAGCATCGGCCCGGCCAGCCCCGACACCTCCATCAGCAGGAACGCGCCCAGCAACGGGGATCCCAGCAGGGCGCTCACCGCGGCGAAGCCCCCCGAGGCCCCCACCAGGGACCGCGCCTGCGGCGTCAGGTCCCGTGTGACGCGCCCCGCCGCCCGGACGGCCAGCCCGCCGCCCAGCGCGACCAGGGGCGCCTCCGGCCCGAGCACGGCGCCCACGCCCAGCGAGAGCAGCGCCGCCAGGACGATGCCGGGCAGCTCCGCCGCGGCCGGGGCGCCGGTGGACACCATCCCGTCCGCCGGCCGGTGCCCGCCCCCGCCCGGCAGCCGGCGGACGGTGAGGCCGACCAGAAGACCCGCGACGCCCAGCAGGGGTACGGGCCACCACGACGGGGTCTCCCCGAAGCCCATCGCCCGCGGCAGCTCCGTGTACGTCAGCGACTGGAGCTCCGAGACCAGGGCCAGGAAACCGAACGCGACCGCGGACACGGGCACCCCGAGAACGGCCGCCATCAGCAGCAGCCCCGCGTACCCCCGTGTGCGGACCGCCGCGTACGGGTCCTCCGGCGCTGCGACGGGTGTGCCCGGAGGTGTGGCCGGCATAGGTCGAACTCCTCGGCGTGAAGATCCCCGGGACGGGGTGGGGCCCCACGGGTTCACGCCGGGATACCACGCACCGGCGGACCGGGCGGCTCCCTGCCGCCGTGGACACGCCCTCGGGTGCGGAAGGTCAGCCGCCCGGCCCCGGGAGACCGTCCGCGCCGCCCGGGACGCCCGCCGGGAGCCGCCCCGAGGCCACCGCGTCGACCAGCGCCCGGTGGTCCAGCTCGTTGCGGTCCGCGTACGACTCCGCGAACGCGGCGATCGCCCGGTCGAAGACGTCCCCCCGCCCCAGGTACCCGGCGATGGCGATCCGGTCCCCGGACCTGGCGTGGGCGCGGGCCAGCGTGGCGCCGCACACCTCGCCGAACGCGCGCATCCCCTTCGGCACCATCGACTCCGGTTCGGCGATGCCCTTCCAGTCGCGCAGCTGACGCACGTAGAAGTCCCGGCTCCGGCCGTCGATGCCGTCGGCCCGCTCCCAGCCGAGGAAGATGTCGCTGGAGGCCTGCATCAGGCGCTGCCCCGCGACCACCCGCTCGCCCTGATGGGCGTACCGGCTCGCCCCGGTGTGCTCGGCCAGGACCGAGGGGCCCGCCTCCTTGGCCTGGAGGAGGAGCGGATCCCCGCCGTCCCGGCCGAGCAGCAGGATGATCCAGCACCGGGTGCCGACACTGCCCACACCGACGACCTTCCGGGCCACGTCCACCAGCGTGAAGTCCTCCAGCAGACTCCGCCGGTCGGACGCCAGGCTGTGGGCGTAACCCGCCACCATGGTCCGGAACTCCCGGTACAGCACCTCCCGCTCCACTCCCGGCAGCAGATCGGTGAGCGGGACGACCATCGGCGGGTCCGCGGCGATCCGCAGCCGCCCGTCGACCACCTCGGCGAGCTTCCCGAAGGCCTGCCGGCTGTCCCGGGAGCGGGCCTTGCCCAGCGCCCGGTCGACGTTCCTGCGACCCCGCCCGCCCAACTGCTCCGCGGCCACCGTGCGCAGCCGCTCGGCATCGGTCCTCGCGTACCACACCTCCAGATTCCGCATCCCGGCGAACCGGGCCATCGCCTCCCGGTACGAGAACACCGCGGCCCGTACGATCCGGGCCCGCTCCCGGTCCGTGAAGCCGTTCGCCCGCCCCGCGATGACGAGACTGGCCGCCAGCCGTTTGACGTCCCACTCCCAGGGACCCGGCAGCGTCTCGTCGAAGTCGTTGATGTCGAAGAGCAGATTCCGCTCGGGCGAGGCCAGCAGCCGGAAGTTCAGCAGATGGGCGTCACCGCACAACTGCGCCCGGATCCCCGAGTCCGGGGTGCCCGCCAGATCGGCGGCCATCAGGGCGGCCGCGCCCCGGTAGAAGCGGAACGGGGACTCGGTCATCCGCGCATAACGGATCGGGACCAGCTCGGGGACCCGGTCCGCGGACTGCGCCTCGAGGACGGTCAGCGGGTCGGGGCGTCGCGGCGACGGAGTGAACTCCGCGTGGCTCGACCGGGGAGCGTCCCGCCGGGCGGCCCTTCCGAGCGCCGCCCGTTCGGCCGGTGTCGCACGAGGTGCGGCGCGCAGCGGCGCCACGGCGTCCCGTTCCATGAGGTGATCCTTTCCGTAGTCCGTCAGGCGTCCTCGGCGAGCCGCCGGTCACGGTCGCGCCGGAGCCCGACCCGTTGCCAGATCGCCCGCTGGGCCTTGAGCGCGGCCGTGCCCACCACGATCAGCACCAGGATGTTCGCCACCAGCTGGATGGCCGAGCCCCGCACGTCGGACCAGCTGGTGAACGCCGTGGAGACCGCGATGTCCGCCGCGGCCGGGATCGTCGTCACGGAGATGAACACGCCGAGCAGGGCGCTGCTCCTGGCCTCGGTGAGCGACACGATCCCGACGATCCCGGCCAGGGTCGCGACCGCGACCGAGAAGAAGTTCGGCGTGTTGATGAGACTGGAGACGGGGCGCAGCCCCCGGTCGTAGGCCCCCGACTGCAGCCCGAAGCCGCGGATGAGGAGGGCGAAGAGGAAGGTGACGACGATGGTGAGGAGAAAGCCGGAGCCCAGGGCGGCCAGCCCGCGGCGCACCATGGCCCGATGGCCCCGGTCGATTCCCAGCGCCACGCTGACGATGGCGCCGTACTCCGGCCCGACGACCATCGCCGCCACGATCAGGATCTGCGAGTTGGTGACGATGCCGACCGAACCGATCAGCCCGGCGACGACCAGATAGAGGAAGAAGCTCGGCGGGTACCGCCCGCCGGACCTGATGCGCGCCTCGACCTGCTCCCAGACCGGCACCCGGCTCAGCGGCCCCAGCTCGCGCAGCCCCTCCTCGGAGGCCCTGCCCGGAAAGGCCGTGTCGACCGGTTCGATGACCAGCGTGCCCCGCTGGTCGAGGTGGAGGTCGAGCAGGCGGTGCAGTACGTCGTTCGCCGCCCCCGCCAGGACGTCGCAGGCGATGGAGTCGCCGTCGGGACGGCGTGCGGCGTCGCGCTGGACGATGAGACCGAGCACGCAGGGGTCGCCCGAGAGCAGGCCGACGACCTCGTCGGTCAGCTCCGGCGGGCTCACCGCACGGATGTGGATCATGTCCATCCCGGTACCTCCGGCGGCTCCCGGCCCCGTCGCACGGCGCTCCGCCCGGCCGGTGGCGCCGGGGGCTCATTCCAGTAACGCGGGCCCGGCCCCGTTCGGCAAACCGGGCGCCGGTCCCGGACCCGGCGCCCGGACGCGTGCCGCGCACCCGGGGCGGGTGTGCCGGATAGTGAGGGGGACGGGGCCGACCGGGAGGTAAGGCGCATGGACCGGTATCCGCCGATCGCCGACCACGGGCTCGTGGGCGACCTCCAGACCGTCGCGCTGATCTCCGCACGGGGCGTCGTCGACTGGCTCGCCGCACCCCGGTTCGACTCGCCCAGCGTCTTCGCCGCCCTGCTCGACCACGAGCGCGGCGGCTACTTCCGGCTGGCGCCCGAAGGCGGCACGCACACGTGCAAGCAGCTCTACTACCCCGACACCGCGGTCGTCGTCACCCGGTTCATGGCACCCGACGGCGTCGGGGAGGTCCTCGACTGGATGACCCCGATCCGCTCCGGCGGACCGACCGGCCGGCACACCCTCGTCCGCACCGTGCGTGCGGTACGCGGCACCGTCCGCTTCGGCCTGGAGTGCCGCCCCCGGTTCGACTACGGCCGGGCCGCCCACGAGCCGGTGCTCGACCCGACCGCACGCGCGGCGGTCTTCCGGGCCCCGGGCGCCACGGCCCACCTCCGGACGGCCTTCCCCCTGACCCTTGACGGCCGGGACGCGGTCGGCGGTGTCACCCTGCGCGCCGGGGAGACGTCAGGGGCCGTGTTCACCCTCTGCACCCCCGACGGACCCGAGCCCCCGCGCCCCACCGCCGAGGCGATCACGGACGAACTGTGGGACGTCGTCGACTTCTGGCAGCGGTGGGTGCGCGGATCCCGCTACGACGGCCGCTGGCTCGACATGGTCAACCGCTCCGCGATCACCCTGAAGCTGCTCACGTACGAACCCAGCGGCGCGCCCGTCGCCGCGGCGACCATGGGACTGCCCGAACAGCTCGGCGGAGAACGCAACTGGGACTACCGGTACACCTGGGTCCGGGACGGCTCCCTGTCGGTGCGGGCCCTGCTGGACCTGGGCTTCGTCGACGAGGCGACCGCGTTCACCCACTGGCTCGGCGACCGGCTGCGGGACCGCGGGGACGACGGCGGGGAGCCGCTCCGGATCATGTACCGGGTCGACGGGAGCCCCCTGGAGACGGAGCGGATCCTCGGACACCTGGAGGGCTACCGGGGCTCCCACCCGGTCCGGCTCGGCAACGCCGCCGCCGACCAGCTCCAGCTCGACATCTACGGCGAGGCCCTCTACGCGCTGTCCGAGGGCCGTGAGGTCGGCATCCAGGCGGGCCACCGGGGGTGGAAGATCCTCTCCCGCACCCTGGACCGGCTCGCGGACTCCTGGGACCGCCCCGACGAAGGCATCTGGGAGACCCGCGGCGGGCGCAAGGACTTCACCTACAGCCGGGTGATGTGCTGGGCCGCCTTCGACCGGGGCCTGAAACTCGCCGCCCGGTTCAGCCGCCCCGCCGACACCGCCCGGTGGACGGCGGCGCGGGACGCCGTGCTGGAGCAGGTGGTGGAGCGCGCCTGGAGCGAGAACCTCCAGGCCTACGTGCAGAGCTACGGCAGCGAGGTCCTCGACGCCTCCCTGCTGCTGATGCCGCGCGTGGGCTTCCTCGCCCCGAAGGATCCGGGCTGGCTGTCGACCCTGGACGCCATGGACCGCACCCTCGTCTCGGACAGCCTCGTCTACCGCTACGACCCGGCGGCCTCACCGGACGGGCTGCGCGGCTCCGAGGGGACGTTCAGCCTCTGCACCTTCCTCTACGTCGACGCACTCGCCCGGGCCGGACGGCTGCGCCAGGCGCGCTACACCTTCGAGAAGATGCTCACCTACGCCAACCACGTGGGCCTGTTCGCCGAGGAGATCGGCCCCAGCGGCGAACAACTGGGCAACTTCCCCCAGGCGTTCACCCATCTCTCGCTCATCATGGCGGCCCGCACCCTGGACGAGGCGCTCGACCGGGAACGCGACCGCCCCTGAACCGCACCGGCCCGCGCGGGCCGGTGCGGCGCGAAAGCTGGCAGGATCGACGTGTGGAGATTCCCGACGCCTTTGCCGAACCGCTGCCCGGCGCCGCCGGAGCCGTCGCCCGGGACCCCGCCGCCGAAGGCGAGCAGCACCGGGGCCGCCGCCTCGTCCGCTGCCGCCTCTGCGGCCGGCCCCTCACCGGGACCGACTCGCGCCGGGCCGGGCTCGGACCGTCCTGCGACGCCAAGCTGCACCCGGCGCCGCCGGACATCCGCACCCGCCGCCACGAGGTCGACCAGGACCCGCTGCCCGGCACGTAGAAGGGTGCTCTAGCCGTTCGCCAGCCGCCGGAACAGCCCCTCCTGCACCACCGACACCAGCAGCTGACCCGAACGGTCGTAGATCCGGCCCCGCGCCAGCCCCCGGCCGCCCGTGGCGATCGGCGACTCCTGGTCGTACAGGAACCACTCGTCCGCCCGGAACGGCCGGTGGAACCACATCGCGTGGTCCAGCGAGGCCATGTCGAAGCCGCGCGGACCCCACAGCGGCTCCACCGGGATGCGGACCGCGTCCAGCAGCGTCATGTCGCTCGCGTACGTCAGCGCGCAGGTGTGCACCAGCGGGTCGTCGCCCAGCGGGCCCACCGCCCGCATCCACACCGCGCTCCGCGGATCCGCGTCCCTGACCTCGTCCTTCGTCCAGCGCAGCCGGTCGACGTACCGGATGTCGAAGGGCTGCCGCCGGGCCATCCGCTCCAGCGCCTCCGGCAGCACGCCCAGGTGCTCGCGCACCTCCTCGGCCACCGTCGGCAGCTCCTCCGGGTCGGGGACGATCCGGGCCGGCGGCAGCTGGTGCTCGAAGCCCGCCTCCTCGGGGCGGTGGAACGACGCCGTCAGGTTGAAGATCGTCCGGCCCTCCTGGACCGCCGTCACCCGCCGGGTGGTGAACGACCGGCCGTCCCGCACCCGCTCCACCTGGTACACGATCGGCACTCCGGGACGGCCCGGCCGCAGGAAGTACGCGTGCAACGAGTGCACCGGCCGGTCCCCCTCGGTGGTCCGGCCCGCCGCCACCAGTGCCTGGCCAGCGACCTGCCCGCCGAAGACCCGTTGCAGGGACTCCTCGGGGCTGCGGCCCCGGAAGATGTTGACCTCGATCCGCTCCAGGTCGAGAAGGTCGACCAGGCGCTCGGCCGGGTTCGTCATGCCGTACCTCTCCACTTCGGTGTCCGCCGGCTGGACCGGGGGCTGATCACAGCTGGCCGACCTCGGTGACCCGGACGATCGCCCGGCCCTCCGCGTCGGACGCCGCGAGATCCACCTCGGCCTTGATGCCCCAGTCGTGATCGCCCGCCGGGTCGGCGAACGCCTGCCAGACCCGCCACAGCCCGTGCGCGGGGTCCTCCTCGATCTTCAGCAGCTTCGGACCGCGCGCGTCCGGACCGGTGCCGATCTCCTCGTGCGCGTCCCAGTACGCGTCCAGGGCCTCGCCCCAGGCGTCCTCGTCCCACCCGGAGTCGCCGTCCAGCTCGCCCAGGGCACCGGCCCGGTCCAGCGCGGCCAGCTCCACCCGGCGGAACATCGCGTTGCGCACCAGCACCCGGAAGGCGCGGGTGTTCGCCGTGACCGGCTTGACCTCGTCCGCCTTCTCCTGGGCCTGCTCGGCGGTCTCCACCTCGGGGTTGGCCAGCTGCTCCCACTCGTCCAGCAGACTGGAGTCCACCTGGCGCACCATCTCGCCGAGCCAGGAGATCAGGTCCTGGAGGTCCTCCGACTTCACGTCGTCCGGGATCGTGTGCTCCAGCGCCTTGTACGCGCTCGCCAGATACCGCAGCACGATGCCCTCGGTCCGGGCCAGCTCGTAGTGCGAGGTGAACTCCGTGAAGGTCATGGCCCGCTCGAACATGTCCCGGATCACCGACTTCGGCGACACCGGGTGGTCGTTCACCCACGGGTGGCTCGTGCGGTACACGTCGTAGGCGTGCCACAGCAGCTCGCTCAGCGGCTTCGGGTACGTGACCTCCTGGAGCCGCTCCATCCGCTCCTCGTACTCGACCCCGTCCGCCTTCATCTGCCCCACGGCCTCGCCGCGCGCCTTGTTCTGCTGGGCGGCCAGGATCTGCCGGGGATCGTCCAGCGTCGACTCGACGACCGAGACCATGTCCAGCGCGTATGACGGGGATTCGGCGTCCAGCAGGTCGAACGCCGCCAGCGCGAACGTCGACAGCGGCTGGTTCAGCGCGAAGTCCTGCTGGAGGTCGACCGTCAGCCGGACGATGCGGCCCTCGGCGTCCGGCGTCTCCAACTGCTCCACCACCCCGCCGTCCAGCAGCGAGCGGTAGATGGCGATGGCCCGCCGGATGTGCCGCAGCTGTGCCCGGCGCGGCTCGTGGTTGTCCTCCAGCAGATGCCGCATCGCCTCGAACGCGTTGCCCGGCCGGGCGATGACCGCGAGCAGCATGGTGTGCGTGACCCGGAAGCGGGAGTTCAGCGGCTCCGGTTCGGACTGGATCAGCTTGTCGAACGTGGTCTCCGACCAGGCGACGAAGCCCTCCGGGGCCTTCTTGCGGACCACCTTGCGCTTCTTCTTCGGGTCGTCGCCCGCTTTCTTGACGGCCTTCTCGTTCTCGATGACGTGCTCGGGCGCCTGCGCCACGACGAAGCCGGCCGTGTCGAACCCGGCCCGCCCGGCCCGGCCCGCGATCTGGTGGAACTCCCGCGCGCGCAGGGTCCGCACCCGGGTGCCGTCGTACTTGGTGAGCGCCGTGAACAGCACCGTACGGATGGGCACGTTGACGCCGACACCGAGCGTGTCCGTCCCGCAGATCACCTTCAGCAGACCCGCCTGGGCCAGCTTCTCCACCAGTCGGCGGTACTTGGGCAGCATCCCCGCGTGGTGGACCCCGATGCCGTGGCGCACGTAGCGGGAGAGGTTCTGGCCGAACTTGGTGGTGAAGCGGAAGCCGCCGATCATGTCGGCGATCTTCTCCTTCTCCTCCTTCGTGCACATGTTGATGCTCATCAGCGACTGTGCCCGCTCGACGGCCGCCGCCTGGGTGAAGTGCACGATGTAGACCGGCGACTGCCGGGTGTCCAGCAGCTCGGTCAGCGTCTCGGTGATCGGTGTGAAGCGGTACTCGTAGCTGAGCGGCACCGGACGGGTCGCGGAGCGGACCACGGAGGTGGGCCGGCCGGTACGCCGGGTCAGGTCCTTCTCGAACATCGCGACGTCGCCGAGCGTCGCCGACATCAGCACGAACTGGGCCTGCGGCAGCTCCAGCAGCGGGATCTGCCAGGCCCAGCCCCGGTCCGGCTCCGCGTAGAAGTGGAACTCGTCCATCACGACCTGGCCGATGTCGGCGTACTTGCCGTCGCGCAGCGCGATGGAGGCCAGCACCTCGGCCGTGCAGCAGATCACCGGGGCGTCCGCGTTGACCGAGGCGTCGCCGGTGAGCATGCCGACGTTCTCGGTGCCGAAGAGCTTGCACAGGTCGAAGAACTTCTCCGACACCAGCGCCTTGATCGGCGCCGTGTAGAAGGTGACCTTGTCCTGTGCCAGCGCCGTGAAGTGCGCGGCGGCCGCCACCAGGCTCTTCCCGGAGCCGGTCGGGGTGGAAAGGATCACGTTCGCCCCGGAGACCACCTCGATCAGCGCCTCCTCCTGAGCCGGATAAAGGGTGATGCCCTGGGTCTCGGTCCATGACGAGAAGGCCTCGAAGAGGGCGTCCGGGTCGGGTGTCTTGGGCAGCTGGTCGATGAGGGTCACGCCCCCATCTTGCCTGTCTTCGGCCCGGATGAGGGAACCGGCGGACGGCACGAAGATCACGGACGATACGCTGCGGTGTCAACCTGCCCGCGCCGTACCGGTGATGGGCGTACGAAGCGCTGGGGGCGGGAAAGACCATGATGGGACCGGCACACTCCCTGTCAGGAGCAGCGGCCTGGCTGGGGGCGGGCGCGGCGGCGGCCGCCACGGGCCACACGATGCCCTGGCCCGTCCTCGTCGTCGGTGCGCTGATCTGCGCGGGAGCCGCGCTCGCCCCCGACCTCGACCACAAGTCCGCGACCATCTCGCGCGCCTTCGGCCCGCTCTCCAAGGGGCTCTGCGAGATAGCCGACAAGCTGTCGTACGCCGTCTACAAGGCCACCAAGAGCAAGGCCGACCCCCGCCGCACCGGCGGCCACCGGACCCTCACCCACACCTGGTTCTTCGCCGTCCTGATGGGCGCCGGCTGCTCCTTCGCCGCGGTCAGCGGCGGGCGCTGGGCGGTCCTCGCGATTCTCTTCGTCCACCTGGTGCTGGCCGTCGAGGGCCTGCTGTGGCGGGCCGCCCGGGTCTCCAGCGACGTCCTCGTCTGGCTGCTCGGCGCCACCAGCGCCTGGATCCTCGCCGGTGTCCTGGACCAGCAGGGCAACGGGGCCGGCTGGCTCTTCGACGCCCCCGGCCAGGAGTACATGTGGCTCGGCCTGCCCATCGTGCTCGGCGCCCTGGTCCACGACATCGGGGACGCGCTGACCGTCTCGGGCTGCCCGATCCTCTGGCCGCTCCCGATCGCCGGAAAGCGCTGGTACCCGCTCGGCCCTCCGAAGTTCATGCGGTTCCGGGCAGGCAGCTGGGTGGAGATCAAGGTGCTGATGCCCGCGTTCATGGTGCTCGGGGGAGTGGGCGGGGCCGCCGCCCTCAACTTCATATGACCGGCCGCCGCTCGCGCGGGCGGGCGGCGCCCTCCGTCCCGTAGCACGATGGCGGCATGCTGCTCGCCGAGCTCGCCCAGGTGTCCCTGGAGGTCGCCGCCACCTCCGCCCGGTCCCGCAAGACGGCGCTCCTCGCCGGTCTCTTCCGCGACGCCGCACCCGAGGACGTCCCCGTCGTCATCCCGTACCTCGCCGGACGGCTGCCCCAGGGCCGCATCGGCGTCGGCCGGCGGAGCCTGGGGGACCCGGTGGAACCGGCCTCCGGGCCCACCCTCACCGTCACGGGCGTCGATGCCGAGCTGACCGCCCTGGCCGCCACCTCCGGCCCCGGCTCCCAGGCCCTGCGCCGGAGCCGCCTGCGCGCCCTGCTCGCCGCCGCCACCGCCGACGAGCAGCGCTTCCTGCGGGCCCTGCTCACCGGCGAGGTACGCCAGGGGGCCCTGGACGCCGTCGCCGCCGACGCCCTGGCCCACGCCGCCGGAGCCCCGCCCGCCGACGTCAGGCGCGCCGTGATGCTCGCCGGGTCCCTCCAGGAGGTCGCCAAGGTCCTCCTCGCCGACGGACCCGGAGCGCTCGCCGGCTTCCGTCTCACCGTCGGGCGGCCCGTCCAGCCGATGCTCGCGCACAGTGCCGCCACGGTCGGCGAGGCCCTCGACAAGCTGGGCCCGTGCGTGGTCGAGGAGAAGCTCGACGGGATTCGGGTGCAGGTCCACCGGGACGGCGACCGGATCCGCGCCTACACCCGGACCCTCGACGACATCACCGACCGGCTGCCCGAACTGGTCACCGCCGTCGCCGCGCTCGACGCGCGCCGCTTCGTCCTCGACGGCGAGCTGATCGCCCTGGGGGAGGACGGCAGGCCCCGGCCCTTCCAGGAGACCGCCTCCCGGGTGGGCTCGCGGCGGGACGTGGCCACGGCCGCGGCACACGTGCCCGTCGTCCCCGTCTTCTTCGACGCCCTCCTCGTCGACGACGAGGACCTGCTCGACCGGCCCTTCGCCGACCGCCACGCGGCCCTGGCCCGGCTGCTCCCCGAGAGCCTGCGGGTCCGGCGCACCCCGGTCGCCGACCCGGCCGACCCCGAGGCCCGCGCGGCGGCCGACGCGTTCCTCGCCGACACCCTGGAGCGCGGTCACGAGGGAGTCGTCGCCAAGGACCTGGCCGCCGCCTACAGCGCGGGCCGCCGGGGCGCTTCCTGGCTGAAGGTGAAGCCCGTGCACACCCTGGACCTGGTGGTCCTGGCCGTCGAGTGGGGCAGCGGGCGGCGCACCGGCAAGCTCTCCAACCTCCACCTGGGCGCCCGCCGGCCCGACGGCACGTTCGCGATGCTCGGCAAGACCTTCAAGGGGCTCACGGACGCCCTGCTGGACTGGCAGACCGAACGGCTGGGAGAGCTGGCGACCGACGACGACGGCCAGGTCGTCACCGTACGCCCGGAACTCGTCGTGGAGATCGCCTACGACGGACTCCAGCGCTCCACCCGCTACCCCGCCGGGGTCACCCTCCGGTTCGCCCGCGTCCTGCGCTACCGGGAGGACAAGACCGCACAGGAGGCGGACACCGTGGAGACGGTCCTGTCCCGGCAGCGGTGAGCGCGCCCCGGGAACCCGGGACGCGCTCGGACGGTGCGTGGCCGCTCAGTGCCCGATGACCGTCGCCGCCGTGTGCTCCTTGATCTGCTCCGGCGTCAGATAGGCGTCGGTGTACTCGAAGTCCCGCAGCGTCGCCGGCTTGCGGGACTGGAACCCGGTCCGCACGAAGTCGTCGCCGGCGACCGCGTTCAGCATCCAGTTCGTCATGACCCGGGTCTTGGCGACGTTCGTCCGCAGCGCCGACCAGTGGTAGCCGCGCGCCACCGCCTGCGCGGGCAGCCCGCGCAGCTCGATGCCCAGCGGCTTGGACACGGCGTCCTTGCCGCCGAGGTCCACGACGAGCCCCAGATCCTTGTGCACGTAGTCCCGGAGCGGCTGATGGCGCAGCGAGGCGATCAGATTGTCCGCCAGCACCCTGCCCTGGCGCATCGCGTGCTGCGCGGTGGGCGGGCAGACCGCCCCGTCGCCCTTCGCCAGGTCGGGCACCGCGGCCGCGTCGCCGAGCGAGAACACCCCGTCCGCGCCCGGCAGGCTCAGCTGCGGGGTGACCGCGAGCCGGCCGCGTACGGTCTCCGCGCCGAGCGTGGCGATCAGCGGGCTGGCGGCCACTCCGGCGGTCCAGATCAGGGTCCGGCAGGGCAGTACCCGGCCGTCGGTGAACGTGACCTCGTCCGGCCCCGCCTTGGCGATCGACACCCCGAGCGACACCTCGATGTTCCGCTTGCGGAGCACCTCCAGGGCGGCCTGCCCCAGCTTGTCGCCCAGTTCCGGCATCAGCTTGGGCGCGATGTCGATCAGATGCCACTTGATCAGCTGGGCGTCCAGCCGCGGATAGTGCCGGACCGCGCTGGTGGTCAGCCGCTGGAGGCAGGCGGCCGTCTCCGTGCCCGCGTAACCGCCGCCGACCACCACGAACTGGAGCCGGGAGGCCCGCTCGGCCTCGTCGTGACTGGCGTCCGCCAGATCCAGCTGGGCGATGACGTGGTCCCGGACGTAGGCCGCCTCGGCCAGCGTCTTCATCCCGCGGGCGTTGTCCAGCAGTCCGGGGATGTCGAAGGTCCGGGTGACACTGCCCGCGGCCAGCACGATGTAGTCGTACGGTTCGTTCACGATCTCGTCCGTGATCTTCCGGATCACGCAGACCTTCGCCGCCGTGTCCACGCCGATCGCCCCGCCCGGCACGATCCTCGTCCGGTGGCGGCGGCTGCGGCGCAGCGACACCGCGACGGACTGCGGTGTGAGCACCCCGGAGGCCACCTGGGGGAGCAGCGGCAGGTACAGCTGGTAGGAGAACGGTGTGACGAGCGTGATCTGGGCCTCTCCCGGAGCGAGCCTGCGCTCCAGGCGGCGTACGCACTCGACGCCTGCGAAACCGGCGCCGACGACGAGAATCCTGGGTGGTGCCACGGGTCTGCGTCCCTTCTCGGGCTTGCGTGGTCCTGCGCTCGCCTGCCCCGTTTACCGGGTGATTCACCTCTCATCCTTAACCGGACGCCCCGGCCTCCGCCTCCCGACCGGGGTGAACGGGGGCCCGCTCACGGGCTCGGAGGGACCGGCGGCACCCGCGGCCGGTGGACCTCGGGGCCCGCACGGCCGCTCCCTCCTCCCTTCCGAGCAGGGGGAGTTCGGCAGCCGCACCCCGTGCGAGGATGCTGCGGTGACCACCTCGCCCCCCTCGCCCGTGGCCGACGGCTCCCCCCTGGCGGACGATCCGCCCCGCGATCACGGCCTGGGCCCCCGCGCCGCCGCGGTCCTCGTGTTCGGATCATCGGCCGCGGTCCTGGTGGTCGAGATCGTCGCCCTGCGGCTGCTGGCCCCGTATCTCGGCCTCACCCTGGAAACCAGCACGATGGTGATCGGCATCGCCCTCACCGCCATCGCGCTGGGCTCCTGGCTGGGCGGGCGCATCGCCGACCAGGTCGACCCGCTCCCGCTCATCGCCCCGGCGCTCGGGGTGTCGGGCGTGGTCGTCGCGCTCACCCCGCTCCTGCTGCGCACCACCGCCCAGTGGTCGCCGGCGCTGCTCCTGCTGGTCGCCTCGGCGACCCTCCTGGTGCCCGGCGCGCTGCTCTCCGCGGTGACCCCGTTCGTGACGAAGCTGCGTCTCACCAGCCTCGCCGAGACCGGGACGGTCGTCGGGCGGCTGTCGGGCGTGGGCACCTTCGGTGCCATCGTCGGCACCGTCCTCACCGGGTTCGTCCTGGTCTCACGGCTGCCCGTCAGCTCCATCCTGATCGGCCTCGGAACCCTGCTCGTGCTCAGCGCCGCACTGGTCGGTTGGCGGGCCCGCCGCCGACGGCGGGCCACGGCCGTCGCGCTCGCCACCGTCGTCGCGGGCTCCCTCGCCACCGCGTTCGCCCCCGGCGGCTGCGACGCGGAGACCCGTTACCACTGCGCACAGGTCGTCGCGGACCCCGGACGGGACAGCGGCCGCACCCTCGTCCTCGACGGACTGAGCCACTCCTACGTCGACGTCGAGGACCCGACGTACCTGAAGTTCGCGTACGTGCGCGCCATCGCCTCGGTGGCCGACACCGCCTTCCCCGGCGGCGCGCCGCTGACCGCCCACCACATCGGGGGCGGCGGCCTCACCTTCCCCCGCTACCTCGCGGCCGCACGCCCCGGGACCCGCAGCACCGTCTCCGAGATCGACGCCGGAGTCGCGCGCATCGACCGCGAACGGTTCGGCCTGGGGCCGTCGACCGCCACCGGCATCGGCGTACGCGTGGAGGACGGCCGGCTGGGCCTGCGCAGGCTGGAGGCGGGCAGCCGCGACCTGGTCGTGGGCGACGCCTTCGGCGGCGTCAGCGTGCCGTGGCACCTCACGACGTCACAGGCGCTGGGAGACGTCCGCCGGGCGCTCGACGAGGACGGCCTCTACGTCGTCAACCTCATCGACCACGGCGAGCTGGCCTTCGCCCGCGCCGAGGTCGCCACCCTCGCCGCGACCTTCGAGCACGTCGCCCTCCTCGGAAAGCCCGCGGACATCGGGCTGGACCCGACCGCGTCCGCCGTGGGCGGCAACCTGGTGGTGGTCGCCTCCGCCCGCCGCCTCGACGCCCCCGCGATCCAGGAAGCCCTGGACGCCCGGGACATCGGCTGGCGGATCACCACCGGCGACGACCTCACCGCCTGGACCGGGGACGCCCGGGTGCTCACCGACGACCACGCGCCCGTCGACCAGCTCCTCCAGCCCGACCGTTCGCGGACGGCCCGGTGACCCCCCGGGCCGTCCGCCGGGCGGCTCACCCGTGCCAGGACCGCCACAGGGACGCGTAGGCGCCGTCCGCCGCCACCAGCTCGTCGTGGCTGCCCAGCTCACTGATCCGGCCGTCCTCCACGACCGCGATCACATCCGCGTCGTGCGCGGTGTGCAGCCGGTGCGCGATCGCCACCACCGTGCGGCCCTCCAGCACCCGGGCCAGTGAACGCTCCAGGTGACGGGCGGCCCGCGGGTCCAGCAACGAGGTCGCCTCGTCCAGCACCAGCGTGTGCGGATCGGCCAGCACGAGCCGGGCCAGCGCGATCTGCTGGGCCTGCGCCGGGGTCAGCGCGAACCCGCCCGAGCCGACCTCGGTGTCCAGCCCCTCCTCCAGGGCCTTCGCCCAGCCGTCCGCGTCGACCGCGGCCAGCGACGCCCACAGCTCCGCGTCCTCCGCCCCGTCGCGGGCCAGCAGGAGGTTGTCCCGGAGCGAGCCGACGAAGACGTGGTGCTCCTGGTTGACCAGGGCCACGTGCTCGCGGACCCGCTCCGCCGTCATCCGCGACAGCTCCGCCCCGCCGAGCGTCACCTCACCGGTGCGCGGCGCGTAGATCCCCGCCAGCAGCCGGCCCAGCGTGGACTTGCCCGCGCCCGAGGGGCCGACCAGGGCGATCCGGGTGCCCGGAGCCACGTCGAGCGACACCTCGTGCAGGACGTCGACGCCCTCCCGGTACCCGAAGCGGACGTCGTCCGCCCGTACGTCCCGGCCGTCCGGACCGACCTCGGCGTCGCCCGCGTCCGGCTCGATCTCCCGGACGCCGACCAGCCGGGCCAGTGACACCTGGGCCACCTGGAGCTCGTCGTACCAGCGCAGGATCAGGTTGATCGGGTCGACCAGCATCTGCGACAACAGCGCCCCCGTGGTCAGCTGCCCGACCGTGATCCAGCCCTCCAGCACGAACCAGCCGCCGAGCAGCAGCACCGCGCCGAGGACCGTCACGAACGTCGCGTTGATGACCGGGAACAGCACCGAGCGCAGGAACAGCGTGTACCGCTCCCAGGCCGTCCACTCCGTGATCCGCCGGTCCGACAGCGCCACCCGGCGGTCGCCGAGGCGGTGCGCCTCCACGGTCCGCCCCGCGTCCACCGTCTCCGCGAGCATCGCGGCGACGGCCGCGTAACCGGCGGCCTCCGAGCGGTACGCCGCGGGGGCCCGGCGGAAGTACCAGCGGCAGCCCACGATCAGCACCGGCAGCGCGATCACCACGGCCAGCGCCAGCGGGGGAGCGGTCACCGTCATCGCGCCGATCAGCAGGGAGGTCCACACGACGCCGATCGCCAACTGCGGCACGGCCTCCCGCATCGCGTTCGCCAGCCGGTCGATGTCCGTGGTGATCCGGGACAGCAGATCGCCCGTCCCGGCCCGCTCCAGCACCCCGGGCGGCAGCCCCACGGACCGTACGAGGAAGTCCTCGCGCAGGTCCGCGAGCATCTCCTCGCCCAGCATCGCCCCGCGCAGCCGCATGGACCGCGTGAACACGGTCTGGACGACCAGCGCGAGGGCGAAGATCGCGGCCGTGCGCTCCAGATGCAGGTCGGTGACGCCGGTGGACAGGTCCTCCACCAGCCCGCCCAGCAGATACGGTCCGGTGATCGAGGCGATCACCGCCACCGCGTTGACCGTGACCAGGACGGTGAACGCCCTGCGGTGCCGGCGCAGCAGGCTCCGTACGTAACCCCGTACGGTCGTCGGCGTGCCCACGGGCAGCGTCGTCGCCGACTCCGGGGCCGCGGGGTCGTACGCCGGGGGTGCGACGCCGATCATGCCCTCTCCTCGATTTCCTGGATGTTCTTCATGGCGGGGACTTCACCGACGCCGTGCGGCCCGCTCGTGGCGGCGGCCTCGTCGTCGGTCTCCCGGGTGACGACCGCCCGGTAGCGGGGTTCGGTGCGCAGCAGGTCGCGGTGGGTCCCCACGGCGACGACCGTGCCCTCGTGGACGAGGACCACCCGGTCCGCGGCGTCGAGCAGCAGCGGGGACGAGGCGAACGCCACCGTCGTACGGCCCCGGCGCAGCTTCGCGATCCCGGCGGCGACCCGCGCCTCGGTGTGCGAGTCGACCGCGGAGGTCGGCTCGTCCAGCACCAGCGCCTCCGGGTCGGTGACCAGCGACCTGGCCAGCGCGAGGCGCTGGCGCTGACCGCCGGACAGGGACCGGCCGCGCTCGGTGATCCGGGTCCGCATCGGGTCCCCGCCGTTGTCGGGGGAGGCCTGCGCCAGGGCGCTCAGCACGTCACCGCACTGGGCCGCCTCCAACGCCGCCTCGGCGGTGACCAGACCCGAGGACGGGATGTCCAGCAGCTCGCGGAGCGTGCCGGACAGCAGCACCGGGTCCTTGTCCTGGACCAGCACCGCGGCCCGTGCGGCCTCCAGCGGGAGCTCGTCGAGCGCGACCCCGCCGAGCAGGACCGACGGGGGCGTGGCCGAAGCCTCCCCGTCCTCGCTCTCCTCGCCGGTCCCGGCGTGCCCGCCGAGCCGTTCGGCCAGCCGGCCCGCCTGGTCCGGGTCACCGCAGACGGCGGCCGTGAACTGCCCCCGGGGGGCCATCAGTCCGGTCGCCGGGTCGTACAGGTCGCCGGAGGGCGTCACCCCCTCGACGGTGGCCTCCCGGGCGCTGCGGCGCAGCGACAGCACGCGCACCGCACGCTGGGCGGACGGCCGCGAGAAGGAGTACGCCATCGCGATCTCCTCGAAGTGCCGCAACGGGAACAGCATCAGGGTGACCGCGCTGTAGACGGTGACCAGCTGTCCGACCTCGATACGGCCGTCCCGGGCCAGCGTCGCCCCGTACCAGATCAGGGAGATCAGCAGGATTCCCGGCAGCAGCACCTGCACCGCCGAGATCAGCGCCCACATCCGGGCCGAGCGCACGGCTGCCCCGCGCACCTCCTGGGAGGCGCGGCGGTAGCGGCCGAGGAACAGCTCCTCGCCGCCGATACCGCGCAGGACGCGCAGTCCGGCGACCGTGTCCGAGGCCAATTCGGTGGCCTTGCCCGCCTTCTCGCGCTGCTCGTCGGCGCGCCGGGTGGCGCGCGGCAGCAACGGGAGCACGGCCAGGGCGAGCACCGGCATGGCGAGCGCCACCATCAGACCGAGGGACGGGAGGTAGAAGGCCAGCCATACGCAGACCCCCACGAGGGCGATGGCGGCGGCCGCGAAGCGGGAGAGCGCCTCGACGAACCAGCCGATCTTCTCCACGTCGCCGGTCGAGACGGCGACGACCTCACCGGCCGCGACCCGTCGCGTCAGCGCCGAGCCCAGCTCCGCGGTCTTGCGGGCGAGCAGCTGCTGGACCCGGGCCGCGGCGGTGATCCAGTTGGTCACGGCGGTCCGGTGGAGCATGGTGTCGCCGAGGGCGAGCACGATGCCGAGGATCGCGATGAGACCGCCCGCCAGGGCCAGCCGGCTTCCCGAACGGTCGATGACGGCCTGGACGGCGAGACCCACACCGACCGGCATACCGGCGATACCCAGTTGGTGCAGCAGCCCCCAGCAGAGGGCCTTCGTCTGCCCCCCGAGCTGGTTGCGCCCGAGCCAGTAGAGGAAGCGAGGGCCTGAGCGGACATCGGGGTCGCCGGGATCCGAATACGGAAGGTCGCGAATCTGCATGACGTCCCAGGGCTTGTGAAACGGAGATCCGGAAGGACCCCTAAGAACAGGTTGACGTGCAAGGTTCCCTGTTCGTCCCGGTCCGGGGCAACCGGTTTTCCGGCCCACTCCGCAGCCCAGCGGGGTCCCGGGCCCACGCGGCCCGGGACCCCGGTCACGTCACTCCGCGGGCTTCTCGGAGTCCATGCCGGACCGGGCCTTCCTCCACTCGCCCCGGGTGAAGTCCGGGATCGGCAGCGGCGCGCCCTTGGCCTTGATGGAGAGATGGCTCAGCGGCACGGGGGCCGTCCAGGTCGCCGCGTCGTACACGTCGAAGTCGGGGACCAGACCGAGCCGCATGCACTGCATCAGCCGGAAGACCATCATGTAGTCCATGCCGCCGTGGCCGCCCGGCGGGTTCGCGTGCTCCTTCCAGAGCCAGTGGTCCCACTCGGCGTACTTCTTGAAGTCGTCCCACTGGTGGTTCGTGTTCGTGGGCTCCAGGTAGATCCGTTCCGGATAGTCCTCGAACACCCCTCGCGTACCGCCGAGGCTGTTGATACGGGAGTAGGGGTGCGGGGACGACACGTCGTGCTCCAGCCGGATCACCCGGCCCTTGGCCGTCTGTACGAGGCTGATCGTCCGGTCGGCCCCGATGTACGACTCCTTCCAGCTGGGATCGCCGGCCGGCACGTGCTCCTTGCGGTACGCGGCGAGCGACAGGGCCGGGGTGCCGATGCTCGTGATGCTTGTCGCCCGGTCGCCCCGGTTGACGTCCATGTAGTTGGCGACCGGCCCGAACCCGTGGTTGGGGTAGAGGTCACCGCGCAGCCGGGTGTGCCACAGCCGGCGCCAGGGGCCCTCGTAGTAGTCGGGGTCGAACATCAGCTCGCGCAGGTCGTGGTTGTAGGCGCCCGCCCCGTGCAGCAGATCGCCGAAGAGACCCGCGTGCGCCATGCGCAGCACCCGCATCTCGTTCTTGCCGTAGCAACAGTTCTCCAGCTGCATGCAGTGCCGCCGGGTGCGCTCGGAGAGGTCCACCAACTGCCAGAGCTCTTCCAGCCGCATGGCGATCGGGCACTCCACGCCGACGTGCTTCCCGTTCAGCATCGCCGCCTTCGCCATCGGGAAGTGCAGCTCCCACGGGGTCGCCACATAGACGAAGTCGAGGTCCCCGCGCTTGCAGAGGTTCTCGTAGTCGTCCTCGCCCTTGGCGTAGACGGTGGGCGCGGGCTGACCGGCGGCCGTCACCTTGGCCGCGGCCCTCTCCGCCTTGTCCCGGACCGGGTCGCAGACCGCCTTCACCTGGACGCCCGGCACGGCGAGGAACAGGTCGATCATGCTGCCGCCCCGGTTGCCGAGGCCCACGATGCCGACCCGGATCGTCGAGCGCCCCTCGAAGCGGACGTCCGCCATGGTGCGGCCCTGCCGGGCGGGTGCGGCGGCGGCCGCTTCCGCGGCGGAGAGGGCTTGCGGGGCGGTCGTCCCGGCCGCCGACGCGGTCCCGGTGCCCAGTGCGCCGAGGCCGAGTCCGGCGCCGGCCACGCCCGCCGTGGTCCACAGCACCGAACGGCGGCTGGGATCCTGCCGCGCAGCCTCGTCGGCCGCGCCGCCGTGCGGGGGTATGTCCTGCGGTTCCGGTGCGGGCCGGGCGTCGTCGTTCATCGAGCCTCCAGGTGGGGTTGGGGGTTCAGACGGTGCGCGAGCGCGTCCGGTCGCCGTACGGATGACGAGCGCGGGGACCGGGTCTCGGTAAGGACCCTGGAGGGTGAGGCT
The DNA here is from genome assembly GCF_041435495.1 of Streptomyces sp. NBC_01116. Classification (NCBI taxonomy): domain Bacteria; kingdom Bacillati; phylum Actinomycetota; class Actinomycetes; order Kitasatosporales; family Streptomycetaceae; genus Streptomyces; species Streptomyces sp. NBC_01116. The sequence goes on along the minus strand of NZ_CP108644.1, from coordinate 1,014,116 downwards.
GATGGTGCGCAAGAGAAGTATTTGGACTCTCGTCCTCAAACCATGGACTTTCTTCACGGCACGCCGAAGCCCCGACTGGTGCAACCAATCGGGGCCTCGAAACGCTCATATGTGCACGTCGGACGGGGCGTTCGCGCCCGGCTTCGGATGCTCAGCGGACGGTCGGCCGGGTCGCGTGCTCCAGCTCGATCAGCGCCGAGCGGTAGGGCTTTCCGGTGGCCCGTTCCATGCCGATCTCGCACATCCTGTTCGCGGACAGATGGGCGTCGTAGGCGCGGAGGCCGACCTCGGCCGCCTCCTTGGCCGTCGCCGAGTCGGTCAACTCCTTGTGCAGCATCCCCCGGTCGCCCGCGAACGCGCAGCATCCCGCGTCGTCCGGCACCACGACCTCGTCCGCGCACGCCTCGGCGAGCGCACGCAACTGCCCCACGTCACCCAGGTGTTCCATCGAACAGGTCGGATGTACGACGGCCGACCCGACCGTGCGGAACACCGTCAGCTCCGGCAGCAGTTCCTCGGCCGCCCACACCAGCGAGTCCACGACGGTCAGTTCACGGTGCAGCGCCCGGTTGTCCTCGCTGAGGTAGGGCACCACCTCCTCGGCGATGCCGAGCGTGCACGAGGACGCGTCGACGACCAGCGGCAGCTGTCCGCCCGCCGTCCAGCCCCAGGCGGCCTCCACGATGCGGTTCGCCATGATCCTGTTGCCCGCGTCGTACCCCTTGGAGTGCCAGATCGTCGCGCAGCACGTCCCCGCCACGTCCTTCGGGATCCACACGGGCTTCCCCGCCCGCCCGGACACCGCTACCACCGCCTCGGCCAGGGAGAGGCCGGGGCGGCCGTCCGGCCCGGCGAAGATGCGGTTGACGCAGGCCGGGTAGTAGACCGCGCTCGCCCCGACCCGGTCCGTACGCGGCAGCCGCCCGGCCGCCGCCCCCGGGATCTGGGGCAGCCACTCCGGTACGAGATCGGGGCGGACGGCCTTGCGGGCGAGCCGCGTCACGGCCCCGAGCGGACCGTCGCCCACCCGGTCGCCGACCGCGTCCGCGACCGCCACGGCCAGTCGCGCCGAGGCCTCCACCACACGGAAGTTCTTCGCGGTCAGCGCGGCGATCCGCTCCTCGCGCGGCGTGTGCCTGCGGTGCCGGAAGCCCTTCATCATGGCCCCGGTGTCGATGCCGACCGGGCAGGCGAGCTTGCAGGTGGAATCCCCGGCGCAGGTGTCCACGGCGTCGTACCCGTAGGCGTCCAGCAGACCGGCTTCCACCGGCGAGCCGTCCTCCTGGCGCATCATCTCCCGGCGCAGCACGATCCGCTGGCGTGGAGTGGTCGTCAGATCCTCGCTGGGGCAGGTCGGTTCGCAGAAGCCGCACTCGATGCACGGGTCGGCGACCGCCTCCACCTTCGGAATGGTCTTCAGACCCCGCAGATGGGCCCGCGGATCCCGGTCCAGGACGATGCGCGGCGCGAGCACCCCGGCGGGATCGATGACCTGCTTCGTCCGCCACATCAGCTCCGTGGCGCGCGGCCCCCACTCCCGCTCCAGGAACGGCGCGATATTGCGCCCGGTGGCGTGCTCCGCCTTGAGCGACCCGTCGAAACGGTCCACCACCAGGGCGCAGAACTCCTGCATGAAGGCGTCGTACCGCTCGACGTCGGCCGGCTTCGCCGCGTCGAACGCGAGCAGGAAGTGCAGATTGCCGTGCGCGGCGTGACCGGCCACGGCGGCGTCGAAGCCGTGGCGCGACTGGAGCTCCAGCAGCGCCTCGCAGGCCTCCGCCAGCCGGGCGGGCGGCACCGCGAAGTCCTCCGTGATCAGGGTGGTGCCCGAGGGCCGGGACCCGCCGACCGCCGTGACGAACGCCTTGCGGGCCTTCCAGTACCCGGCGATCGTCCCGGCGTCCCGGGTGAACGCGTTGGTCACCGACAGGGCCGGGACGACCAGGTCCAGACCGGCGACGACGGCGTCGGCCGCCCGCTCGAACGCCTCCTGGCCCGCCTCGTCGGCCGCCCGGAACTCCACCAGCAGCGCGGTCGTGGTCCGGGGCAGCGCCGCCCAGTCCGCCGGAACGCCCGGCACGCTGACGGAGGCGCGCAGGGTGTTGCCGTCCATCAGCTCCACGGCGATGGCCCCCGCCTCGTTGAACCGGGGCACGGCGGCCGCGGCGGCGGTGAGGGAGGGGAAGAACAGCAGGGCGCTGGAGATCCGCCGGTCGAGCGGCAGGGTGTCGAAGACGACCTCGGAGATGAAGCCGAACGTGCCCTCGGAGCCGACCATCAGTCCCCGCAGGATCTCCACCGGCGTCGCCCCGTCGAGGAAGGCGTCCAGGCGGTAGCCGTTGGTGTTCTTGATCGTGTACTTGGCGCGGATCCTCGCCGTCAGCTCCTCGTCCGCCCCGATCTCCGCCTTCAGCTCCATCAGCCCCGCGCACAGCTCCGGCTCGGCACGGGCCAGCTCCTCGTCGGCGGCCGGGTCGGCGGTGTCGACGACGGTGCCGCTCGGCAGCACGAAGGTGAGCGAGGCGAGCGTCCGGTAGGAGTTGCGGGTGGTGCCCGCGGTCATGCCGGAGGCGTTGTTGGCGACGACCCCGCCGACGGTGCAGGCGATGGCGCTGGCCGGGTCGGGGCCCAGCAGCCTGCCGTACCGGGCGAGGGTGATGTTGGCCCGCATCACCGTCGTCCCCGGCCCGATCCGGGCCCGCGCCCCCTCGTCCAGCACCTCGACGCCCGTCCAGTGGCGGCGTACGTCGACGAGGATGTCCTCGCCCTGCGCCTGGCCGTTGAGGCTGGTGCCCGCGGCCCGGAAGACCACGTCACGGCCCTTGCCGTGGGCGTACGACAGGATCGCGGAGACGTCGTCGAGATTCTCGGGGACCAGCACGACCCTGGGGAGGAAGCGGTAGGGGCTGGCGTCGGAGGCGTACCGCACCAGGTCGGAGATCTTCCAGAGCACCTTGTCGGCGCCGAGCAGCGCCGTCAGCTCCCCGCGCAGCGGCTCCGGGGTGCCGCCGGCGCTGCGGTCGGTGACACGGTCGGGGGCGGGCTCTCGTGCCGTTCCGGGACGCAGGGCTTCCGGGTCGGGCTCCAGCAGCGGCATGTCGGACATCTCCTCGGCGGCTCGGCGGGGTGGTCAGCAGTGGCGTTCCGGCATGCCGTCGACCAGGGCGGACAGCAGCCCGCCGAGGACCTCGCGCTGATCGGCGGTCAATGGGGCAAGGATCTCCTCCGCGGCGGCCCGGCGCGCGCTGCGCAGGGACCTTAGCGTGGCGCGCCCCTCGTCCGTGATCTCGACGCGGACCACCCGGCGGCTGTCGGGATCCGGGGCGCGACGCACCCGGCCGCTCGCCTCCAGCGCGTCGACCAGCGTCGTCACGGCGCGCGGAACGACGTCCAGGCGCCGGGCGAGATCCGCCATCCGGGGGGCCGCGTCGTAGCTCGCGACCGTCCGCAGCAGCCGGAACTGGGCCGGAGTGATGTCGATCGGCTCCAGCTGGCGGCTCTGGATGCGGTGCAGCCTGCGGGTCAGCCGCAGCAGCTGCTCGGCGAGCATGCCGTCGGTGTCGGTCGAGCCGGTTGGGCCGGTTGGGCCGGTTGGGCCGGTCGAGCCGGGGGGATCTGGGGCGTCCATACGGGAACAATATCAGGACCTTGTTCATTGTGAGTATAGGTAACAATGAGCTAAGCTCTCCATGTGCGAGGGCCTGGTCCGCCCGGTCACGCCTCACGCCCGACGAAGGAGCCCATGAAGCCCGACGAGCCCACGTGGACGCCCCCACCCGATGCCGGCGCCACCGACCGGCCGCCCGCCGAGGTACGCCGCATCCTCCGCCTCTTCCACCCCTACCGCGGCCGACTGGCCGTCGTCGGCCTGCTGGTCGGCGCGTCCTCGCTGGTGTCGGTCGCCTCCCCGTTCCTGCTGCGCGAGATCCTGGACACCGCGATCCCGCAGGGACGCACGGGCCTGCTGACCCTGCTGGCGCTCGGCATGATCCTCACCGCCGTGATGACCAGCGTCTTCGGCGTGCTCCAGACCCTGATCTCGACCACCGTCGGTCAGCGCGTCATGCATGACCTGCGCACCGCCGTCTACACCCAGCTCCAGCGGATGCCGCTCGCCTTCTTCACCCGCACCCGCACGGGCGAGGTCCAGTCCCGCATCGCCAACGACATCGGCGGCATGCAGGCGACGGTCACCTCCACCGCGACCTCGCTCGTCTCCAACCTCACGGCCGTCATCGCCACCGTCGTCGCCATGCTCGCCCTCGACTGGCGGCTCACTGTCGTCTCGCTGCTCCTGCTGCCGGTCTTCGTCGCGATCAGCCGCCGCGTCGGCCGGGAGCGGAAGAGGATCACCACCCAGCGCCAGAAGCAGATGGCGGCGATGGCCGCCACCGTCACCGAGTCCCTCTCGGTCAGCGGCATCCTCCTCGGCCGCACGATGGGCCGCTCCGACTCCCTCACCCAGGGCTTCGCCGAGGAGTCCGAGCGCCTGGTCGACCTCGAAGTGCGCTCCAACATGGCCGGGCGCTGGCGGATGTCGACGATCGGCATCGTGATGGCCGCCATGCCCGCCGTCATCTACTGGGCGGCAGGCCTCACCTTCGCGTCCGGGGCGGCCGCCGTCTCCATCGGCACGCTGGTCGCTTTCGTCACCCTCCAGCAGGGACTGTTCCGCCCGGCGGTCAGCCTCCTCTCCACCGGTGTGCAGATGCAGACCTCCCTCGCCCTCTTCCAGCGCATCTTCGAGTACCTCGACCTCACGGTGGACATCACCGAACCGGAGAATCCGGTCCGCCTGGAGAAGATCCGCGGCGAGATCGCCTTCGAGGACGTCGACTTCGGCTACGACGAGAAGAGCGGCCCGACGCTGACCGGCATCGACGTGACCGTTCCCGCAGGCGGCAGCCTCGCGGTCGTCGGATCCACCGGCTCCGGCAAGTCCACCCTGAGCTACCTCGTGCCCCGGCTGTACGACGTCACCGGCGGCCGGGTCACGCTCGACGGGGTCGACGTCCGCGATCTGGACTTCGACACCCTCGCCCGAGCGGTCGGCGTCGTCTCGCAGGAGACCTATCTCTTCCACGCCTCGGTCGCCGACAACCTGCGCTTCGCCAAGCCGGACGCCACCGACGAGGAGATCGAGGCCGCGGCCCGCGCCGCGCAGATCCACGACCACATCGCCTCCCTGCCCGACGGCTACGACACCCTGGTCGGTGAGCGCGGCTACCGCTTCTCGGGCGGTGAGAAGCAGCGCCTCGCCATCGCCCGCACCATCCTGCGCGACCCACCGGTGCTGATCCTCGACGAGGCGACCAGCGCGCTCGACACCCGTACGGAACAGGCCGTGCAGCAGGCGATCGACGCCCTGTCCGCCGGACGGACCACGCTCACCATCGCGCACCGCCTCTCCACCGTCCGCGACGCGGACCAGATCGTGGTCCTGGAGGACGGACGGGTCGCCGAGCGCGGCACGCACGAGGAACTGCTCGACCGGGACGGCCGCTACGGGGCACTGATCCGCCGCGACTCCCACCCGGTCCCGGTTCCGGCCCCCTGACTGCCCGGGCAGGACCGCGGCCCCGGCGTCAGGGAGATGTGACAGCCCTGATGCCACCGGCGCGACGCGCGTACGGCATGATCGCCGCGCATGAGAGCTCTCCTCGGGGTGGAACTCCCCGGCTTCCGAACCGTGGACACCGATACCTGGCTCGACGACCACGGTGATGTGCTGTCGCTGCACTTCTTCGACCTGCCGCCGGATCTGCCGGCCGCACTGGACGACGGCCCCGCCCTGCGCCACGGCCTGACCCACTTCACCGCCCGAGCGGGCGGCGGACTCATCGAGGCCTCGGTGAAGCGTCTGGGCGAACTGCCCGCCCTGCGCCAGATACTCAAACTGCCGCTGCCGGGACAGCCCAGCGGACAGGCGTTCATCGGCAGCCTCACCGTGCCGCGCGCCGGATGCAGCACCGTGGTGAAGATCCAGGCGGCGGAGCGCGGCATGACGGGGATGCGGGAAGCCGTGGTGCTGGCCAAGCTCGGCCCCGGCCCGTACTTCCGGCCGCACCCCTACGCCCCCGAGGTCCAGGGCGGGCTGCCCTTCCACGCGGCGGACCACGCCCAGTGGGACGCGGAGTTCCCGGACCACCCGCTCACCCGGGTCCGCCGGACGCTCGACACGCTCGCGGCAGCCGTGACGGTCGACCCCGGGTTCACCGCTCTCCCACCCTTCACCGGACCGGTGGCGCCGAACGGCTGAGCCGGCCGGCCCAGCACACACGGCAGCGCCGCCGCTCCCGTGGGACGGGGAGCGACGGCGCCGGGCGGAGCAATGGTCAGACGAGCCAACCCACGAAGTGGACGACGCCGGCAAGCAGGTTGGTCAGGAAGTTCATCTGGTCTTTCTCCTTGTACGTGGTGCATCTGTGGGACAGCGCAGTAGCGGTCTGCAGCCCGTTGACTGCGCTCTGCAATCATCACGCCCCGGACGGGTGAACAGCAACGAATCCCCTGACGATCACACGTTCCAGCGAACACCCGATCCCCTGTTCGCGTGTTCGCGTGCGTCGGGTGTTCCGCGCGTCGGGTGTTCCGTGCGTCGTGTCCAGGTCGCCCGGTACGGCGTTCGTGTCGCCGGGGCCGACGCCGTGGCCGAGCTACCGGCCGTGGCCCGTGCCCCGGGTTAACGTGCCCGCATGGTGAACGAGTCCCCGGACGCCCGACCCCGTCGCAGACTCCGCCCGACCCGCCGCGGAAAGGCCGTCCTGGCCGTCGGCGCCCTGCTCGTGGCGTCGGCCGCCGTTCTGATCCCGCTGTCCCTGACCGGATCGGACGAGGGCGGGCACGAGAAGGAACGCCCGCAGCGCACGCTGATGATCCCCGAGGGCCGTCGCGTCTCGCAGGTGTACGAGGCCGTCGACCAGGCGCTCGACCTGAAGCCCGGCAGCACCCGGAAGGCCGCGACGACGGTGGATCTGGCTCTGCCCGACCAGGCCGAGGGCAACCCCGAGGGATACCTCTTCCCGGCCACCTATCCGCTCGACTCCGCGACCGAGCCGGCCGGCCTGCTGCGTTACATGGCGGACACCGCCCGCAAGCACTTCGGCGCGGACCACGTCACGGCGGGAGCCCAGCGCAACAACGTCTCCGTCTACGACACGATCACGATCGCCAGCATCGTCCAGGCCGAGGCCGATACCGCGTCCGACATGGGCAAGGTGGCCCGGGTCGTCTACAACCGGCTGCTCAAGGACATGCCGTTGCAGATGGACTCCACCATCAACTACGCCCTCAAGCGTTCCACTCTGGACACGACGACCGCCGACACCCAGCTGGACAGCCCGTACAACAGCTACCGGATCAAGGGGCTGCCGCCGACGCCCATCGGCAACCCCGGGGAGGAGGCGCTGCGCGCGGCCGTCAGCCCCACGCCCGGACCCTGGCTGTACTTCGTCACGGTCGCCCCCGGCGACACCCGGTTCACCGACAGCTACGACGAACAGCAGAAGAACGTGCGGGAGTTCAACCGCAGCCGCGGTTCCGCCACCACGAGCTGACCGGCTCCGCCGACGGAAGGACTCACGCCCTCTCGATGCCGACGCCGACAGCGGCCCCGGCGTCCCGGTCCGCCCGCCCGCTGCCTGCTTCCGGGCCCGGCCGCTCGTCGCCGCTCTGCCCGTCCGTCCCCTTCAGCAGCCGCATGACCGACCGGACCGCCGCGCGGCCCGCGCGGTTCGCGCCGATGGTGCTGGCGGACGGACCGTACCCGACGAGATGGACGCGCCCGTCGCGTACGGCACGGGTGTCCTCGGCCCGGATGCCGCCGCCCGGCTCGCGCAGCTTCAGCGGTGCCAGATGCTCCACGGCGGGCCGGAACCCGGTGGCCCACAGGATCACATCGGCGTCGACGACCCGACCGTCGTCCCAGGCCACGCCGCTCGGGGTGACCCGGTCGAACATCGGCAGCCGGTCCAGCACCCCCTCCTCCCGGGCCCGCCGCACCGCATCGGTCATCGGCAGCCCGGTCACACTGACCACGCTCCGCGGCGGCAGCCCGCCGCGCACCCGCTCCTCCACCATCGCCACGGCCGCCCGCCCCCACTCCTCGGTGAACGGTCCCTCGCGGAAGACCGGTTCGCTCCGGGTCACCCAGAAGGTGTCGGCCGCGTACTCGGCGATCTCCATCAGATGCTGCGTACCGGAGGCTCCGCCCCCGACGACGATGACACGCTGCCCCGCGAACTCCTCGGGCCCGGGGTAGTTCGCCGTGTGCAACTGCCGTCCCCGGAAGGTCTCCTGGCCCGGGTAGCGCGGCCAGAACGGCCGGTCCCAGGTGCCGGTCGCGTTGATCAGGGCCCGCGGGGCGTACGTCCCCTCCGACGTCTCCACCAACAGCCGCCCGCCGCTTCCCTCCCGTACGGCGCTCACCTCCACCGGACGGTGGACCCGCAGGCCGAAGCGTTCCTCGTACGCGGCGAAATACGCGCCGATCACCTCCGACGAGGGCCGCTCGGGGTCGGCTCCGGTCAGCTCCATGCCCGGCAGCGCGTGCATTCCGTGGACCTTGCCGTACGTCAGCGAAGGCCAGCGGAACTGCCACGCGCCGCCCGGCCGGGGCGCGTGGTCCAGCACGACGAAGCCGACGTCCGGCTCCAGTCCGACGCGGCGCAGGTGGTGGGCGGCGGACAGCCCCGCCTGACCCGCGCCGATCACGACCACGTCCAGCTCACGCACCCCAGAAATGTTCACGCTTCTACTAACTCGTCGGGGGTCCGGGATCTTCCCGGGCCCCCGACGAGCAGCACGCGATGCTCAGCGACCGCCGGCGACCAGCAGGGGCGCTCCACCCGGAGCCGTGGCGGGCCGGGGCTCGGAGCCGTTCGCGCCCAGCAGCGGGGACGCGGGCACGGTCGACAGGAGTCCACGCCGGGCCAGCTCGGGGGTGACGCCCTCGCCGAACCAGTACGCCTCCTCCAGATGCGGATATCCGGAGAGCACGAAGTGGTCCACCCCCAACGCGTGGTACTCCTCGATCCGGTCCGCGACCTCCGCGTGGCTGCCCACCAGCGCGGTCCCGGCCCCGCCGCGCACCAGACCGACGCCCGCCCAGAGATTCGGCGCGATCTCCAGCTTGTCCCGCGAACCGCCGTGCAGCGCCAGCATCCGCTGCTGCCCGACCGACTCGCTCTTCCCCAAGGCCTGCTGCGCCGCGGCGATCGTGTCCGGATCGAGGTCGCCCAGCAGCCGGTCGGCGGTGGCCCACGCCTCCCGCGAGGAGTCCCGCGAGATGGTGTGCAGCCGGATGCCGAACCGGACCGTGCGCCCCTGCTCCTCCGCCAGGCCGCGAATCCAGTCGATCTTCTCCTTCACCGCGGCCGGCGGCTCGCCCCAGGTCAGATAGACATCGGCGTGGGCCGCGGCCACCGGCCCCGCGGCAGCGGAGGACCCGCCGAAGAAGATCTCCGGCAGCGGGTCCGGCGGCAGCGCGGTCAGTCCGCCCTCCACCTGGTAGTGCTCTCCGTCGAAGTCGTACGGCTGCCCGCTCCAGGCGCCCCGTACCACCGACAGGAACTCCGCGGTCCGCGCATAGCGCCGGTCGTGGTCCAGGTGGTCCCCGAACCGTCGCTGCTCCGTCGAGTCGCCCCCGGTCACCACGTTGAGCAGCAGCCGCCCCCGGGTGATCCGCTGATACGTGGCGGCCATCTGCGCGGCGAGCACCGGGGAGATGACGCCCGGCCGGAACGCCACGAGGAACTTCAGCCGCTCGGTGTGCTGGGCGAGCGCCACCGTGGTCAGCCAGGCGTCCTCGCACCACGTGCCGGTGGGCGTCAGCACGGCCTCGAAGCCCAACTGCTCGGCGGCCTTGGCGATCTGGACCAGATACTCGATGTCCGGAGCCCGGACTCCGCTCACCGGGGTGATCCGGTCGCGTTTGATGCCGCCGTCGGTGTAGGCGTGCCGGTCGACGAGCGTCCGGCCGTCGCCCCCGGTCGGCAGGAACCAGTGCAGATGGACGTTCACGATGAGGCCTTTCCGTAGGAGCGCGGTGCGGTGGAGGAAGCGGGGAGGTCACGGTTGAAGCGGGTGTCGACGTAGTCCTCGAAGTCGAACCGCCGCGGAATCAGCCTCATTTCGGCGAAGGTGTCGGCGATCTCCTGCTCGGAGGCGATGGCCGCGGCGTCGATCGCGACCGGGACGCGGGTGCCGTAACTGAGCTTCACCGCGTCCAGCGCCACCTCGTAGGGGAGCCCGGTCTCCTTCGCCCAGACCTTCGCCCACTCCTCCGGGTGCTTGAAGACCCACTTCTGGGCCCGCTCCAGCCGGACGAGCAGGTCACCGATGGCCTTCGACTTCTTCGCGTCCTTGAGCGACGCGGGTGAGGCGACCTGAAAACCGAGGCCGTTGACGACGCCCTCGCCGGTCGTGAGGACCCGGGCGTCCGCCGTGCGCAGGACCTGCGAGGTGTACGGGTCCCAGATCGCCCAGGCGTCGACCTTGCCCCTGCTGAACGCGGCGAGCGCGTCGGCGGGCTGGAGGTAGTTCAGCTTCACGTCCTTGATCCCGAGGCCGGCCTTCCTGAGCGAGGCGACCAGCTGGAAGTGCGCCGAACTGCCCTGCGCCACAGCGATGGACGCGCCCTTGAGCTGGGCGGGCTTCTTCAGCGGTGAGTCCTCGGGCACGACGATGACCTCACCGGCCGACGAGCCGTGCGTGGCGCCGACGACGGCGATGTTCGAGTCGGCCCCCGCGGCGAAGACGGGCGGCGTGTTGCCGACGCCGCCGATGTCGACGGCTCCGGCGCTCACGGCCTCCAGCAGGGGCGGTCCCGAGGTGAAGGTGGACCACTTGATGCGGTAGCCGAGGTCGTCGAGCTCTCCGGAGGCCCGCAGGATCGCCTCGTAACCACCCTTCTGGTCACCGACGTTGAGCGTGAGGCTGCCTTTTCCGTCCGTGCTGCCGCCGGAGTTCGCGGAGGAGGCCCCGCCGCACGCGGTCAGGAGCAGGGCGAGGGGCAGGAGCAGGGCGGGCAGGGTGCGGTGCTTCATGAGGTGTCTCCGGGACGGGGGTGTGCGAGCGATGTTTCGGGGGCCTCTGCCGGCCCCGGACCGGGTGGTGCGGCGGCCACGGACGGCTTCCCACCGGCAGAGGCGCCGGGCTCACCACGGGCGGGACCCTCCCTTTCGCCACCGCCACCGCCCTCACCCGCGACGCCCAGTTCGGTCAGCAGCCGGGAGCGCAGACCGGCGAACCCGGGGGAGCCGACCCCGCGCGGCCGGTCCAGCGCGACAGGGGTGTCGTACGCGACGCGCCCCTCCCGCATCACCAGCGCCCGGTCGGCCAGCAGCAGGGCCTCGTCCACGTCGTGGGTGACCAGCAGCACGGCGCAGCCGCGCCGCTGCCAGAGCTCCGCGACGAGCTGCTGGGCCTTGATCCGGGTCAGGGCGTCCAGTGCGCCGAAGGGCTCGTCGAGCAGCAGCAGATCGGGCTCGCGCACCAGGGCTCTGGCCAGCGAAGCGCGCTGGGCCTCACCGCCGGACAGCGTCTTGGGCCACGCCCCCGCCCGCTCCGCCAGCCCGACCTCGGCCAACGCGCGCTCGGCGACGCCGCGTTCGGGCTTGCCCGGCAGGCCGAGCAGTACGTTGCGCCACACCTTCTTCCACGGCATCAGCCGCGGCGCCTGGAACGCGACCGCGCGCCGGCGCGGCACCAGGACGGTGCCCGAGATCTCCCGGTCGAGCCCGGCGAGGACCCGCAGCAGCGTCGACTTGCCGCAGCCACTGCGCCCGAGCAACGCGGTGAACTCGCCTGCCCTCAGGGTGAGATCGAGGTCGTCGATGACCGGACGCCCGTCGAAGGCCCGGGTGAGTCCTTCGACCCGTACGGCGGCCTCCTGGCCGCCGGTCGGAGCTTCGGCCCGCCGGTCGGGGGCAAGGGTGTCTTTCACTGGCCGGTGAAGGTCGGTCGCCATTGCAGCAGCAGCCTTTCGAGGATCCGGACGATGACGTCGGCGGTGAGGCCGAGGAAGGCGTACACGACGAGGCAGACGACGATCACGTCGGTCCGGAAGAACTCGCGGGCCTGGTTCATCAGGAACCCGATCCCGGCGTCGGCGTTGATCGACTCACCGAAGACGAGCGCGAGCCAGGCCGTCGCCAGCGAGTAGCGCAGCCCGGTCATGGCCCCGGGCAGCGCTCCCGGCAGCACCACATGCCGCACCAGCCCCCACCGGCCGAGCCCCAACGACTCACCGGCTTCGATGAGTTGTGCGTCGACGCCACGGATTCCCGCGTACACGTTGAGGTACAGATGAAAGGCCACCCCGAGCGCGATGAGGGCCACCTTCGGCGCCTCACCGATCCCGAGCCAGATGATGAACAGCGGGATCAGCCCCACCCAGGGCACCGTGCGCAGCATCTGCACGGTCGCGTCGACCAGGTCCTCCCCGAGCCGTGACAGCCCCGACACGAGCGCGAGCGCCGTCCCGACGACCCCGCCGAGGAGGAGCCCCACGAGCACCCGCTGGAGCGAGACCCCCATCGCGGCGGGGAGCGTCCCGTCGGCCACCAGATCGGCGCCCGCGCGGGCGATGGTCCCGGGCGAGGCGAGCACATCGGGATCCAGCACCCCGGTGGCGCTGAACACCTGCCACAGCGCGAGCAGCAGCAACGGCCCCACCGCCCGCCGCGCCCACCGCGGAGCGGAGCGCAGCCGAGACCGCCGGACGGAAGCCGGGACGACCGCCTCCAGATCCGGCGGCGTACGGCTCGGCGCGGAGGATTCTCCCGGGGCGACGGACAAGCCCGGTGGTGCTGGTTGCTTCGGCGGTGCGTGGCTGACGGTCATGGGGGCTCCACGGAAGGCCGCACGGATGCGGGGCGACAGGGCGAAAGCGAGGGAGGAGGAGGGAGGGGAGCAGCGCGAAAGCAGCGAGCGGGGAAGGGAGAAGGTCGGCCGCGGACATGCCGGGGCACCCCGTGCCTCCGGCCCCGTCACCGACCGGTGAGGGCGGCGGGGCGGCGGCGGAGGGCGGGAGAGCGCGCGGCGTGCCCGGCGGTCGCCGGGCGGCACGGTCCCGGACGCGACCATGCGCCTGTGCGACCTACGACCTACGCGACCACGCGACTACGGGAGGGCGAGCGACGGAGAACCGCAGGCGCACAGCCGTACGGCAGGAAAGTCTCCGGAAGTCGCTGAGAGAACGTCAGCAGCCGCGACAACACGCGGCGGAAGCCACTCGCAGCAGGTCGATATGACCGCGCGAAGTGAGCAGAGCTGATCGGAACATGGCGCTGAACGTAGTCATCCGGTCGGGACACGGTCAATGGTGTCTCGGAGCGTGGACGCGTCATCTCACGTCTGTGGGGCGAAGATGGAGGCATGTCCGATTCCTTCACCACCACGGTCCTGAACATCACCACGGGTACGTCCGAGAGCGTCATGGATCTGACACGCGCCTGCGAGGAGTTCCTCACCCGCACCGCGCCCGGCCGCGACGGACTGCTCAACGTCTTCGTCCCGCACGCCACGGCCGGCATCGCCGTACTGGAGACCGGCGCGGGCAGCGACGACGACCTGCTGGCCACCCTCCACCACCTGCTCCCCGCCGACGACCGCTGGCAACACCGCCACGGCAGCCCCGGCCACGGCCGCGACCACGTGCTCCCCGCCCTGGTCCCGCCCCACGCCACACTGCCGGTGATCGGCGGCAGGCTGGAGCTGGGCACCTGGCAGTCGGTCTGCCTGGTGGACACCAACAGGGACAACGCCAACCGTCAGGTCCGGCTGAGCTTCCTGGGCTGATCGAGAACACTCCCGGGGTCGTGTCGTCGATTCCCCCGCCCTGCGTGCGCGAACGGAGTACGACCGCTCGGGGCGCGGTCGGCGCCTCGAGCGGTCGCCTATGTGATGGGATCGGCTTGGGTCAGCAGGCCAGGGCAGGCTCTGATGCGTCGTCGAGCATGGCGCAGAGTGCGGTGCGCGCTCGGGAGACCGGGACCTGATGGTGCTCCACGGGGCACGAGCTGCTGCGCGCCACGTGCGCCGCGGCGCTCACGCGGCTCTCGCCGGCGCGGCGTGCGGGTGCAGCGCGGCGTACTCCAGCGGCGCCGACGGGTCGACGGACACATTCAGCGGCGCCGGGCCGGCGCCGGCCCGCACCAGGAGGTCGCCGACGGCAGCAATCATCGCCCCGTTGTCGGTGCACAGGGTCAGCGGCGGCACCCGCAGCTCGACTCCCGCGGCCTCGCACCGCTCCTCGGCCAGGGCCCTGACGCGGGAGTTCGCCGCGACCCCGCCGACGACGACCAGGGTGCGGACGTCGTACTGGCGGCAGGCGGCCAGCGCCTTGCGCGTCAGGACGTCCGCGACGGCCTCCTGGAGCGACGCGGCCCCGTCGGCCAGCGGGACGTCCTCGCCGCGCAGGAGGTGCTGCTCGGCCCAGCGGGCGGCGGCCGTCTTCAGCCCGGAGAAGGAGAACGCGTACGGGTCGTCCTTCGAACCCAGCAACGGCCTGGGGAAGGCGACAGCACGGGGGTTGCCGTCGCGGGCGGCCCGGTCGATGGCCGGCCCGCCCGGGTAGGGGAGGCCGAAGACGCGGGCGACCTTGTCGAAGCACTCGCCCGCGGCGTCGTCCACGGTGTCGCCCAGATGCAGGATCGGATCGCGGACCAGGTCGCGCACCAGCAGCAGCGAGGTGTGTCCGCCGGAGACGATGAGGACCACGCTCGGGTCGGGCAGCGGCCCGTGCTCCAGGGTGTCGGCCGCCACGTGCCCGGCCAGGTGGTGCACTCCGTACAGCGGCACCCCCGCCGCATAGGCCAGGGACTTCGCACCGGCCAGGCCGACCTGGAGGGCGCCGGACAGGCCGGGCCCGGTGGTCACCGCGACCGCGTCGATGGCCCGGACCCCGATCCCCGCCTGCGCCAGGGCCTCCTGGACCACGGGGGTGAACGCCTGGAGGTGGGCCCGGGCGGCGATCTCCGGCACGACCCCGCCGTAACGGGCGTGCTCGTCCATGCTCGACGCCACGACGTGCGCGAGCAGCCGGCCGCCGGAGACGATCCCGACCCCCGTCTCGTCACACGACGACTCGATGCCCAGCACCACCGGAATCCGCACGGAACCCTCTTCTCGCACAGTGACTGTTATTGCGACCTATGTGCAATAAGGTACTCGCCCCGGGCGGGGAGACGCAGTTCGGAGGACGCGGCCGGCGGTCACGGCCATCGGCGTATCCGTCGTCGGTGCGTTGTCGTCGCCCCTCATCGGCCCGGCACGTGGCGGCGAATGCCGGGAACGAAGCCCCGGGTGCGCCACCGGAAGGGGCGCCACGACACCGTTCGCCCGTGTGCGTGGGAACTCCGGCCGGTTCTTGTCCGACTTCTCACGTGCCAGGAGCTGTCGTACATCGGCTCGTCCAGTACATCGAGGAGCACTCCGTGGAGCAGACGACAGACCTCGGGCTCGGAGCGAAGATCGCCAGGGCCCTCCCACCACCCGCCTTCTGGGCGTTCCTGTTCCTGCTCGGCGCGGTGTTCGCCGGCGCCTATGCGGTCGGACAGGCGATGGACCCGGTCGCGCCCGGCACGCACCGCCCCGGTGTCACAGGCGACGCGCCCACCCGTGAAGAGGACATGCCCATGGATCACGAGGGCGCTCACTGATGGTGGCCGAGGCCCAGGTGGCGTCCACCGCGGTGGTGATGGACATCGCCGTCGGCGGGATGACCTGTGCGGCCTGCGGCCCGCGTCCTGCGGCCCGCGTCCGGCGGGTCGAGCGCGGGCTGGGCACGCTGGACGGCGTCACCGCGGAGGTGAACCTCGCCACGGGCCGGGCCCGGGTCGGCTCCCTGAGCAGTGCCCGGCAGCCCGGAGTCCGCCCGCGCCCTGCCGTTCCGACCAGATCGCGGGCGCGGGCGCCGTCCTGACGAGCGGCCCCGGTCGTGGCCCGGGACCACAGACACGCGGTCCCGGGCCACACGGCTATGCCACCCGGGCGCGCCGTACCAGTCCCACCGCGATGTCGAAGACGAGGAACGCGGCCAAGGTCAAGCCGAGCAGCGGCAGCGCCCAGCCGAGCGCCACCACGGCCGGGACGCCAACGACCAGGACGGGCACGGGCAGCTGCCGCCAGGTACCGCGGGCGGGTGCCTTGCCCGTGAACGCGGAGCGGTCCTCGCGGGTGGGGCGGCGCTGCCACCACATGCGGTAGCCCCAGACGGTCACCAGGATCAGCCCGATCGCGACGAGCGCCAGCACGATCTGGTTGACGATCCCGAACAGCACGCCCATGTGCCCCTGGACACCGAGCTTGCTCAGCTTGGCGAGCACGGGGTAGTCGGACCAGCGCACATGCGAGGTGACCTCGCCCTTCGCGGTGTCCACGGTCACGCTGTCGTAGTGGACCGGCCACACGTTGTCGGTCTGCGCCACCACCCAGCCGGTGGCGGTGTCGGCCGGCGGGGTGAGGGTGACCGTTCCGCCCAGCCCGGCGTCCCGTGCCGTCTTCAGAGCCCTGTCGAAGTCCGCCGGGCCCGCTTCCTCGCCGTCGCCGGACCCGTCGTGTCCGGCGTGGCCGGCGTGTTCGTGGTCCGCCGTTCCCTCTTCCGGCGAAGGGGCGTCAGGCAGCCTGGTGTCCAGTGCCGGGGCATGCCCCTGGACCGCGTCGAGAACCTGGCCGAAGCGTTCACCGGCGTACTGGGACCAGGTCAGGCCGGTCGCGCTCAGGAAGAACAGCCCCAGCGCCAGCCACACGCCGGTCGCGGCGTGGAAGCCGCGGGTGCGGCGCACACCGCGGGCAGTACGGTCGGGCAGCAGGACGCCGCGTGCCGACCTGGCACGCTGACCGCGGCTGCGGCCGATCCACAGCACCAGACCGGCGGCGACGATCAGCCACAGCCAGCTCGCCGCGACCTCCGAGTAGAGCCGGCCGAGTTCCCCGAGGTGCAGGTTGCGGTGCAGGTCGTCCAGCCAGGTGGTCGCGGGGGTCGAGCCGAACCACGTGGTCAGGTCGCCCTTCACCTCGGCCGTGTACGGATCGACGAAGACGGTCCGCTGGTTCTCTCCGAGCTCGGGAACGGACAGCACCACCCGGGTGGTGCCATCCGCCGTGGGCGGGGTGATCACGGACGCCAGGGTGCCGTCGGGGTAGGCGCTCCTGGCCGCTTCTATCTGCTCGGACAGCGGCAGGATGCGCTCGCCTGCCGTCTCCACCCTCAGCCGGTCTCCGTAGAGGAACTGGTCGATCTGCGGGGTGAACGTGTACAGGAGGCCGGTCAGCGCGGCGACGAACAGGAACGGGGCGACGAACACACCGGCGTAGAAGTGGAGCCGGACGAGCAGGGCGCGGACGCCCTGGCGGGACCGTCCGGCAGGCGGTGGTCCGGGCGGTGCGGAAGGGTCTCGCGGCCGGGTCGACTCGGTGGTGGAAGACATGGGGCTGCTCCAGGTGACGTACGGGGAACGCACCGGGACGCACGGGGCGTCGTCGGCACGGGAAGGACCGCCGGACAGGGCGGGGTGAGGATCAGGCGTACGTCGCCGGGGGAGGACCGCGCCGGCAGACGGCGCGTGCGAGGAGGGTCCCGTGAGGGGCCGGGAGAGTGAGCGGTACCGGTGCCCGCGTGGGGACGCGGGGGAGGGCCGCCGCGGTCGCCGCCACGAAGGCACGCAGCAGGGGGCGCAGGAACAGCCCGGACACACGCGCCAGAACGCGCTCGCCATGGATCAGGCACACCGCCGCGCCCAGCGCCGCGAGCGTGTGGGCCGATGCCAT
Source organism: Streptomyces sp. NBC_01116 (assembly GCF_041435495.1). Taxonomy (NCBI): domain Bacteria; kingdom Bacillati; phylum Actinomycetota; class Actinomycetes; order Kitasatosporales; family Streptomycetaceae; genus Streptomyces; species Streptomyces sp. NBC_01116. Next base: position 996,344 of record NZ_CP108644.1, on the reverse strand, counting down.
GCCCATACCCATACCCATGTCCATGTCCATGGAGTGTCCGGCGGCACCCGAACCCGCCGGACCGTTCTGGTGCCCGGTGGAGGCCATGTGCTCCATGCGCGTTCCATGGGGCATCACCGCGGGGTGGCCGGTGCCGGCGTCCATGGCGTGGAAGACCAGGTGCAGGGCGCCCTGGGCAAGGCCGAGGGCCAGGACGGCCGTCGCGAAGCGGTGACGGAGCGGCACCGAGAGCGCGCCGCACAGGACCGTCAGGACGGCGAAGAGCCCGGCGAGTCCGGTCGCGCCGGGTAGCCGCCCGCCTGCGGCGACGTGCCCGACGGCCCCCAGCAGCAGGCACGTCGAGGCCCCGAGCAGACCCGCCCGGGTCCGCCTCAGCCGGTTCCCGGGTTCGCGCACGGCAGTAAGGTAGCCCGCCCGAGAGCGTCGGCATACCCCTTCTCCCTGGCCATGCTCCTGCTCCTGCGTGCCGTGCGCGCGGTCGACGGCCTCGTCGCTGGCCCGCGTCGGCGCTCATGAACAGTGATGCGGACCAGCGCTCGGCACCTGCGGGCCGGTCGTCGGGGCGGCGGTCGCGGTCACCGCCGCCGCACTGCGCAACGATCTGGAGGACGGCGGGAACTACTCGCACCGGGACACCGACTACTTCCGCGGTGGGAGATCCCCCACCCCGTCATGGCTACCGTCCGCCAGGAGTGTCCGTGCTACGACCCCGCGCCTCTCTCGCCGTTCTCGCCGCCTCGACCGTGCTGATCGGCGGCTGCTCCGTCGGCCCCGACGGTTCGGGCTCCACCACCACGGTGTTGCGCGTCGGCCTGAGCGAGGAGTCCGGCGCCCTGGACCCGCACGCCTTCACCGGCAACTTCCTCCTGCTCGACGCGGTTTACGAGCCGCTCGTCACCTACGCGGAGGGCGGGAAGCTGGAGCCGGGACTCGCCCGGTCGTGGACCGTCGCCAAGGACGGCCGGAGCGTCAGCTTCGACCTGCGGGACGGCGTCACCTTCACCGACGGGACTCCGCTCGACTCCGCCGCCGTGAAGTGGAATTTCGAACGGTGGGTGGGCAAGAAGGAATTCACCTTCTTCCGGGCCTCGCAAGTCATCTCGGCCGTGGAAACCCCGGACGAGGACACGGTCCGGCTGATCCTCTCGGAACCGTACGAGCCGCTCCTGCAGGAACTGTCGATCATCCGTCCGGTGCGACTGCTCAGCCCGAAGGCCGCGACAGCCGACGGCACCTTCCGGAAAGCCGTCGGCACCGGGGCGTGGAAGCTGGAGTCCAACTCCGCGACCGGAGCGAAGCTGACACGCAACGACGACTACTGGGGAACCCGGCCGAAGCTGGAGCGGGTCGACTTCACCGTCATACCGGACTCCCAAGCCCGCCTGGATGCCCTCGGCAACCGGGAGATCGACCTCATCGGCGGCGCGTACCTGGCCCCCATCACACCGGTCGAGGCCAGGACACTGAGCGGGCGCGGAGGCATCACGTCGCTCGTCGGCGAGCCGGATGTCTCGATCATGCTCGGATTCAACGCCGACGGCCCGGCCGGAGACCGGGCGGTGCGTGAGGCCGTACGCCAGGCCATCGACACCACCGCCCTGACCAAAGCGCTGTTCCAGGGCTACGGCGAGCCCGCCCGGCGCGTGTTCCCCCCGAACGTCCCCGACTCGGGGACCGACCTGCCGGAGTACTTCGACCAGGCGGCGGCCCGCAGGACACTGGACGCCGCCGGATACACCCTGAAGGACGGCAGCCGGGCCAAGGACGGGAAGCGTCTCGCCCTCAAACTGCTCATTCCCGCCACTCCGGCCCACGGACAGCTCGACCCCCGCTCGATGGCCGAGGCCATCGCCGGATCACTCAAGGAGATCGGCATCGCCGTCGACATCTCCCCGGTCGACGCCGCCGCCTACTACGACGAGCGGGCGGAGGGCACGTACGACATCACCTTCTTCGAGGGGCTCGGCGCGCCGTACGACCCCTCGGGTTCGATCGTCTCGATGTTCACCTCCGGCGCCCGCGGCCCGCTCTGGGTGACGAAGGCCACCGAAGACCTGGTCGACGAGGCAGTGTTCGCGGACAGCCCCGCCACCCGCGCCGCCGCCTACCAGAAGCTCTACGACGAGGTCGCCGCCGACGCCGGCTTCGTACCGCTGGTCTACCGGCCACGGGTCTACGCCGTCCGGGACACGGTGAAGGGCTTCGCCGTCCCGCCCACGGACGTCGACCTGGAGCTCACCGGGGTGACGGTCCGGTGAGATCACCGGGTCGGGCGGCGACCGCCGGCGGGCACATCGCGCGATGGACCGTCGACACCGTCGGCGTGCTGCTGGCGATGTCGGTGGGGACCTTCGCCCTCGTCCTGCTCGCACGGGGAGACCCCGCGGCGGTGCTGGCGGCGACCCGGGCAGGCCGCCCCGCCATGCCGGAACAGATCGAGGCCGTCCGCGTGGAGCTCGGGCTCGACGATCCGGCGCCCGTACGGTACCTGCGGTGGCTGGCCCACGCCTGCACCGGCGATTTCGGGCGCTCGTTGCGTACGAACACCCCCATCGGCCCCGAAGTGGCGGACCGGCTGGGTGTCACGCTGGGCCTGGTGGGCGGGTCCGCCGTGGTCGCCGTCGTGGTCGGGGTGGGCGTCGGCGTCGCCGGTGCGGTCCTTCGACGCGGAGTCCTGCGCGGCGCCCTGCGCACCGGGGCGCTCCTGGTCAGCTCCATACCGTCGTTCTGGCTCAGCTACCTCCTGGTCCTGTATCTGGCGATCCGCCTCGGACTGCTGCCGACATCGGGCATGGCCGGCCCCTCGACGTGGCTGATGCCCATGGCGGTACTGGGACTGCCGGTGGCGGGCGTGCTGAGCCGGGTGGTCGCCGTCACGCTGCGCGAGGCACTCGACCGTCCCTACGTACGCGCGGCGCAGGCACGGGGCAGTGGAACGCTGTCGATCGTGGTGCGCGACGGACTGCCCAACGCCGCCGGACCGATCCTCTCCGTCGCCGGGTTCGGCGTCGGCAGCCTTCTCGTGGCCACCGTCGTCGTGGAGCAGATCTTCGGCTGGCCCGGCATGGGGGCCTACTTCGTCCAGGCCGCCGGTTCCCGGGACGTCCCGGCGCTACAGGCGGCCACACTCGTCATGGGGGGCGGCTTCATCCTGGCCAACCGCTGCGCCGACGTTCTGCAGGGACTCGTGGATCCCCGCTCCCGCCGAGGCAAGGACACGCGTTCCCGCCGCCGGCCCACGTTCCCCCGGAGGAAGAACCCGGGCCGGGACACGGTGCTCCGCGACCCGGTCGGCGTTCCCGGCGCCCGGATCGGACGGGGGGAGACATGACCGCCACACGGCAACGCCCGGCGGGCCGGGCATGGATCGGCACGGCTCTGCTCGCCCTGCCCCTGGCCCTCTTCGCGATCGTCGGGGTGCTCGCCCCGGTACTCGCTCCGGCCGATCCGACCGCCAACGACCTCGCGGCCGGGCTGCTGCCGCCGACCTCGGAGAACCCGCTCGGCACCGACCAGCTCGGCCGGGACCAGCTCAGCCGCATGCTCTACGGCGCACGGATCTCGCTCTCGGTCACCGCCGCCGTGCTCGCGGTCGCCCTGACGGCCGGCACCGTCATCGGGGCGACCGCCGGATACCTCGGCGGACGGGTCGACCGGGTCGTCTCCCGGGCCATCGATGTGGTGGTCTCGCTGCCCGGCATGCTGGTCACCCTCGCGGTCATCGGGGTCCGGGGCCCCGGCGTGGAGAACCTCATCCTCGCGCTGTCGCTCTGGTCGTGGGCGCCGTACGCGCGGATCGCGCGCGCCCGCGTGGCCGACCTGCGCAGGAGCCCCCATCTGGACGCGCTGCGCCTGCTCGGTGCGGGCCGCGCGCGCATCCTCGGCCGGCATCTGCTCCCGCCCGCGCTGGCCCCCTGCCTCGTCTACGCCAGCACCGATGTCGGCACCATCGTCCTCGGCGTGGCCACACTGAGCTTCCTCGGCCTGGGGGTCGCGCCACCGAGCGCCGAGTGGGGTCAGATGCTGGTCGAGGGACGGGCGTTCATGGACTCCGCGTGGTGGCTCGCCTATCCGCCCGGCGTCGCCATCACGGCGGTGGTGTTCGCCGCCAATCTGCTCGGTGAGCGGCTGGCGGCCGGCGAGGAGCGGCCCTCGGTCCTCCGCCTGGTCCGTCCGACACGAACCGGCTCGGCCCGGCGGACTCGCAGGACGACCGAACCGCCCGCGCGTTCCCGAGCCGCCGAACCGACCACGCCCCCCGGGCCGGAGGCCACGCCGGGACGTCCCGAGGACACTCCGGTCCTCCAGGTGCGCGACCTCACCGTCACCTACCCGCAGGGCCGCGAGCGCCGCCGTGTCGTCACGGGCATGTCGTACGAGGTCCGGCGTGGTGAGGTCCTCGCCCTCGTCGGCGAGACCGGCAGCGGCAAGACCACGGCCGCGATGGCCCCGTTCGGCCTGCTGGACCCGTACGCGGTCGTCACCGGCTCCGCCGTGCTCGGCAGCCGGGCCGGGACGCGCGAGATGGTCGGGCTCACCCCGGGGGAGCGGCGTAGCTTCAACGGCCACAGCGTAGGGGTGGTCTTCCAGGACAGCGGCACCGTCCTCAACCCGCTCCGTACGATCGGCGCGCATGTCGACGAGGCCGTCCGCAACGCGGGACGTGGCGGACGGCGCCCCGCGACCCGCCGGGTCACCGAGCAACTGCTGCGCCTGGCCGGTCTGCCCGACCCCACCACGGTCGCCCGGGAGTTCCCCCACCAGCTGTCCGGAGGAATGCGTCAGCGGGCGCAGATCGCCATCGCCCTGGCCTGCGAACCGGAGCTGCTGATCGCCGACGAGCCCACGTCCGCCCTCGACGTCACGGTCCAGGCCCAACTGCTCGACCTGCTGGCACGCCTGCGCGAGGAGCTGGCGATGTCCATGGTCGTCGTCAGCCACGACCTCGGGGTGGTGACGCGCCTGGCCGACAGGGTCGCCGTCGTCTACTCCGGCCGGATCGTCGAGACGGGACCCCTGGCGGCGGTGCTCACCGGGCCCCATCACCCCTACACCCAGGGCCTGCTGGACGCGGTACCGCGCCCGGGGACTGCGCCGGGCACCCGGTTCCGCACCATGCCGGGCCAAGGAGGCACCGGCCCGGACGACACCGGCGGCTGCGGATTCGCGCCCCGCTGCTCCCATGCCGTGGCAGCCTGCGTGGACGCGACACCTCCGTTGGAGATGCTGACAGGGACCGCTGAGCACCGGTCGGCCTGCCTGTGGCACCCCGGCGAGCGCACGGCCGCCGCCGGGAAGGGAGACACCCCGTGCTAGACATCGTGGAGATCAGCGCGCGCTACGGCGGCCCGAACGCCCCGACAGTGGTCCAGGACGTCACGATGAGCGTCGCCGCGGGCGAGATCGTCGGGCTGGTCGGCGAGTCGGGCTGCGGCAAGACGACGCTGGCGCGTGTCGTGACCGGGTTGCACCGGCCGGACGCGGGAGTGGTGCGCGTCGGGGAAGTGGACGTGCACGGGATCCGGGGCCGCGCGCTTCGAGCACACCGGCGGCAGGTCCAGATGGTGTTCCAGGACCCTTCTCTCACCCTCAGCCCACGTCAGACCGTCCGGCAGGCCCTCGACGAACCGCTGCGCATCCACCGGCTGGGTGACGCGCGATTCCGGTCGGCGCGCGTCCGCGAACTGCTCGACCTCGTCGGGCTGAACCCGGAGGTGGGCGACCGCCGCCCCCGGCAGCTGTCCGGGGGACAGCAGCAGCGTGTGGCGATCGCCCGGGCACTGGCTCTGGAGCCACGGCTGCTCATCTGCGACGAACCGGTCACGGCACTCGACGTATCGGTCCAGGCGAAGGTGCTCAATCTCCTGTGCGATCTGCGCGACCGACTCGACTTCGGCTGTCTGTTCATCACCCATGACCTCGCCGTCGTCTCGCAGTTGGCGGACCGGATCGCCGTCATGCGGCACGGCCGTATCGTCGAGCAGGGCCGGACCGAGGACGTCACCACACGCCCTCGGCACGCATACACCCGCAGTCTGCTCGCGGCCATCCCCACCGTGGAGATCCGCGCCGCGGGGGACGTCGTCCGGAGCTGGTCGCCGACCGTCCCAGGGGCTTAGGGCCTCTCGTGTGGATCAGGTCGGGCTCGCGGGGCACGGCACGCGCACCTGCGGCGTTGTCGTCGCACGCCCAGCTCCGCGGTGACTCCCTCCTCCGCCTTGCCGTCGCACGCCCCGGACCCCGCTCCCTGACCCGACCTGGTCCAAACGAAAGACCCACGGTCCGCAGAGGGGCAGAAGCCCACGGATCCGGCTTTCGTGGGAACTTTCCACAGCACCGGCCCGACATGTAGGTATGACCATCGCCTGTCTTGAGATGCTCTCCTTCGGCCTCGCCCACCTCGCCCGCGCCGCGCGTGAGTCGGGCGAGCGTCTGGTGCTGTTGACCGGTGTGGAGCCGCTGTACCTGCATGAACTCGCCACCCTGCCCGCCGGATCCGTCGAGGTCGTGGCGGTCGACACCGGTGATCGGAAGGCGGTCACCAAGGCTCTCGCGGCGATCGAGGACCTCCGGGGCCTCATCAGCTCGACGGATACCTGGGGCGTGGCCGGCGCCGAACTCGCCGCCGAGTTCGGCCTGCCCGGCATCGATCCGGCGGTCATCCGGCTGGTACGCGACAAGGCCCGCGTACGCGACCTCCTGCACAGCAAGGGGCTCAGTCCGTTCGGGGCCGCGCCGGTCGAGGACGCGGCCGCTGTGGACCTGGAGTGGCTCGCCGCGGCAGTCGGTCTGCCGGCCGTCATCAAGGACACGGCAGGCACCAGCAGTCAGAACGTCTGGCTCGTCCGTGACGCCCAGGACCTCTCGCGCTTCCACCGGGAAGCCGCGGGCGCAGCCCTGTTCGGAGGGCTGTTCGCGGAGCCGTTCCTGGCCGGACCGGTGTACAGCGCGGAGACGGTGACCTGGGCGGGAGAGACCAGGCTGCTGGGCCTTTCGAGCCGCCTCATGTCCGCGCAGCCCTGGTTCCGGGAGGACGTGACGGCGTTTCCGGTGGCGCTGGCGCCGGCGGAGCTGAGCGAGATCGAAGCGTGGCTGGGAGAGGTTCTGGAAGCCCTCGGATACACCGACCGCTTCGCCCACATCGAACTGTCCATGACCGTCGACGGGCCGCGGCTGATCGAAGTGAATCCCCGCATCGGCGGGGCCCTGGTCGGTGAATCCATGTGCCGCGCACTGGACGTCAACGTGTACGGCGGCCTCGTCGACCTCGCACGCGGCGTGCGACCACGACTGCTCGACACTGCCTTGTCCGGAGGCCCCGCCGTCGCCTTCGTCCTCGTGTACCCGACACAGGCCGGCGAACTCGTCGCCGTGCACGGCCTGGAGAACATCCCCCGCTACCCGGGACGGCCCACGTGGTATCCGACCAAGGCGATCGGAGCGCATATCGGCCAACTCACCGACGGACGAGGGTATGTGGGCATCGTGCTTGCCGAGGGCCCCACCGCGGAGATCGCCACGCACCGTGCGGTCACCGCGGCGGGAGCCGTGCACGCCGAGACGCGCCCCCGGTGTTAGCGGGTGTCCGACCCGCGGCTGCCCCGCACGATCAGTCGCCGGGCATGGTTGTCGAAGGGTTCGGCATCGAAGCCCCCGAAGCACTCGACCTCGGTGAACCCCGCCTCGACGAGCATCGCTTTCAGCTCGGAAGCGCTGTAAAGGGTGTGCTCGACGAACGCCGTCCGGGCCCGGTCTCCCCGGACCAGGATGAAGTCGTCCCGGAAACGCTCCCAGTCTCCGAGGATCGTGCCGCGGACGGTCAGGGTGCCCCCCTCGACATCCCGTACGTGCGGCAGGCCGCCGTCCCGGGCGAGGATCTCCTTCCCGTACAGGTCGATGAGGAGGCGGCCCCCCGGCTTGAGGCTCGCCCGCACGTTGCGCAGGACCCGCATGTTGTCGTCGTGATCGGCGAAGAGACCGAAGGAGGTGTACATGCTGATGGCCAGATCGAACCGGTCCGGCTCGACGAACTCGCGCATGTCCGCCCGGACGAGCCGCAGTTCCACGCCCTCTTCGGCCGCCCCCGCCTCAGCGCGCTTGAGCAGCGCCGCACTCAGATCCACACCGGTGACCGCGGCTCCGCGACCGGCCAGCGGGATCGCGTACGCCCCCGGCCCGCAACCGAGATCGAGCACCGCGGCGGCGGCAGGCACCCGCAGCAGCGGCGACGAGGCGACGCGGGCCCTGGCCTCATCGGCGCGTCCGGCGGAGAACAACACCTCCGTGAAATCGACCCACAACGTCTCGTTCTCGAACCATTCCATCGCTGTCTCCCTCACTCGTCACTCGGATCCCCTGTCAGACAAGTCGGCATCGGGACCCGGCAAGTTCCGGAAGACCTGAACGATCAAGAGAGGCCCACTCATGGATCATGATTCCGGCACGACCGAACTCTCCGTGCGCCGGGAGTCCTTGCGGCTCATCGAGACCGTGAAGAGTTCCCGCGGCGAGATCGACTCCGTCGACACCTGCATGGTCAGCCTCACGTACGACGGGATAACCGCCTATGGCGAGGGCACCCCGACCGAGTACAGCGGAGTGACGGCGGACGATGTCGTGGGCGCGGTCGCGACCGAGGGCGCGCACATCCTCGGTCCGAACCTGAACAACCCACAGCTCGTCCTCGACCGCATCCAGGAATGGGACGCGCCCGCGGGCGCACGGATGGCGCTGGACGGCGCGGTGCACGACTGGATCGGCAAGGCCGCCCGCCTGCCGACCTGGAAGCTGCTCGGCATGCCGAGAACCCTCGGGCCCACGGTCTACACCATCAGCATGGCGAGCCCGGAGGAAGCCGTCAGCGCGGTCCGCAAGGCGCCTGACGTGGGCGCGCTCAAGGTGAAGGTCGGCGGGCCGGACGACCTGGAGGCTCTGGAGGCGATACGGGAAGTGACGACGCTGCCGGTCCGCATCGACGCCAACGAGGCATGGGATCTCGACACCGCTCGCGCCCTCACGCCCCGCCTGCGCGAACTCGGTATCCAGCTCATCGAGCAGCCGTTTCCCACCACGGCCATCGACGACTACCACCGCTACCGGGAACGCGTGGACCGGCTGCCGGTCTTCCTCGACGAGGGATGCACCGACGCGGCCAGCGTCCTCGCCGCGCGGTCGTACGCCGACGGCGTGGTCGTCAAGCTGTGCAAGGCAGGCGGAATCCGGGGCGCACGGCGGGTCATGGAGGCCGGCCGGGAGGCCGGGCTCCAGGTGATGCTCAGTTGCATGTGCGAGTCGGAGCTCGCCATCAGCCAGGCCGCGCAACTCGCCACACTGGCCGACCATATAGACATGGACGGTCACCTCTACCTCAGTGACCCGCCTTTCCGGGGACTCCGTCTCGAAGACCGCGGCATCGTCCTGGGCGATGAGCCCGGCCTGGGCGTACGCCCCGCACGGTGACCGCCGAACGGACCGCGGGAACTTCTCCCGCGCCCGGCACGACATGTAGAGGGGACGCGCGTGCGTCGCACAACGGGAGGGGAACGATGGACTGGTACGAGGACCTGAACCTGTGGTCCGGCTTCTCGGCGGTGCTCTTCTCGCCCGAGAGGGAGCGGCGAGCCGCCGAGGTGGTGGCCACGTCACCGCTGCTCGCGTTCCCGCCCGGCAGCCGTGTGCTCGACCAGTGCTGCGGTGTCGGCGTGTTCACGGCGCCCCTGGCCCAGCAGGGCTACCGGACGACCGGAGTCGACCTCCATGCCGAACTGCTCGACCGGGCCGCCGTCGTGTGCGCGGAGGCCAAGGTCGAGGCGGCGTTCGTCCAGGCGGACGTGCGCGAGTACGTGGCGCCGGGCGCCTACGACGTGGTGCTGAACCTGTACACCTCCTTCGGCTACTTCGAGGACCCCGAGGAGAACCTTCACGTCCTGCGCAACGCCCACGCTTCGCTCGCCCCGGGCGGACGGCTGATCGTGGACCTGCTGAGCAAGGAGACCTACGCGTCCTGGGTCGGCCCCCCGAAGATCGTCGACATACCCGGCGGCATGGTCGTGATGCGCGACACCATCCTGGACGACTGGTCCCGGTACCGGACCGACTGGACCATGGTGCGGGGAAACACGGCCGAGCACTCCTCGCTCACCTGCTACGTCTACAGCGCCACGGAACTGCGGGCCATGTTCGAACAGGCCGGGTTCGAGAGCGTCGAGTGCTTCGGCGACTGGGACGCCCGCCCGTACGACGGTGGAGCCAACCGCCTGATAGTGCGGGGAACCAGGGCACGAACGGCGTGACATCCACGCGCCGCGGGACGCCGGGCGGCTCCGCACCGTCCGGCGTCCGCCTGTTCACCGGCACGCAACGGGCGCTGCTCGGAAGCGGGCTCCTCGTCAACCTCATCAGCTTCTCCGTCTACCCCTACCTGGCGGTTCTGCTCCGCGACCGGATGTCACTCTCCATGGGGCAGGTGGGAGTCGTCCTCGGGCTGGCGACCTTCGTGCAGTTCGCCGGGGGAGTACCGGGCGCCGCACTCGCCGAGCGCATCGGGTTCCAGCGGTGCCTGTCGATCTCGATGGTCATGCAGACTCTCGGCTCACTGGGCTTCGTCGTCGGCGGGGCGTGGCCGGCGGTGACGATCGCCGCCCTGTTCCTGCGTTCGGCGGCGACGGCCCTCTACTCACCGAGCGTCAGAGGCTATACCGTCCACGGCGCGAGCCAGGACGAACGACCACGCCTGGTGGCCGCGAGCTACGCCACGGGCAACGTCGGGATCGCGCTCGGACCGGTGGTGGGTTCCCTGTTCATCCACGACCCCGGCGGGATGTTCGTCGCCGCCACCGTGCTGCACGCCCTCATGATGATCGGCCACGTCTTCCTGCCCCGTGAGCACCGGGACGACAGCGAGGTGATCGAGCCGATGCGCCGGGCCCTCCGGGGCCTCGCCGTCCTGCCCTTCGCGGTGACGGCTCTCACGCTCTACCTGCACATGCACTTCTACCAGTATCTGTCGTCCTACGCCGAGGACAGGGTCCCCACCGTGTTCTACGGCGCGGCCATGATGGGCTACTCGCTGGTGCTGGCACTGCTCCAGCCCCTGATCGCCGACCGTGTCGAGCGGATGCGCTACACCAGCGCCATGGCCATCGGCTTCGGGGGCCTGGGAGTCGGCATGATCGCATTCACCGGCGGGAACGAGATGATGTTCGCCGTCGGCATCCTCGCCATAGGCGCGGGCAACTCCGTCCTGCTGCTCAAGAACGTCCTCGAAGCGCTCGCCCGAACGGAACGGTCTCCGGCCGTGGTGTTCAGTCACCAGCGGCTGGCCGAAGGCGTCGGCGCCTTCCTCAGCGGGCTGGTCGGGGGAGGGCTCTATTACCAGTTCGAGACCGCGGGACAACTCCCCGGATTCTGGCTGGCGGTCGCCGCCCAGTGCGTGCTGATACCCCCGGTCCTGCTGCTCGTGCACCGCCGGTTCCGGCGCCCCTCGTGTGAAAGGGCAGGTTCATGATGAACCCGAGAGAAGCCATCACCACCGCCCGTGCCGTCGCCGAGCGACTGCGCGAGGACGCGGTCGAGCGACTGCACGCCAACCAGCCTCCACTGGGCGAGATACAACTGCTGCGCGAGAGCGGGCTGTTGGCCGTCGACCCCGACGATCATCGGACCACGCACGCCGTCACCCGGCTCGTGTCCGCCGGCGACGCCTCGATCGGACACCTCCTTGGCTACCACTACCTGCACCTGTGGCGTGCCTCCCTCTACGACAACGACGAGTTGGCCCGCTCGCTACGTCAGGACGTCGTCGCCGAGCAGTTGTTCGTGGCCGCGGTGAGCAACCCGCGCGACACCGTCACCGCCACCGAGGTCGGGGACGGGCTCTCGGTCTCCGGCCGGGGTGCCTTTGCCACCGGCTGCGCGGTCGCCGACCGCCTGTTCGTCAGCGCGACCCGCTCCGACCGCGGCGCGCGGCTCGTGGTGGTCGCCCGCCGCGGCGCGGGCGGGATCTCGCACCCGTCGGACTGGGACAACCTCGGTCAGCGCCTGACCGCAAGTGGGAGCATCGCCTTCCAGGACGTCCGGATCGACCCCGTCGACGTGCTCGGTACGTTCCCCGTCGACGAGGACGAGTCGAGCCCGCGCTGGCTGCGCCTGTCACTCGTCTCGCTGGCCTTCCAGGCCGTGCTCACGCAGGTCCTCGTCGGCATCGTCGAGGGCGCGCTCGCCGAGGCCGCCCAGTACACGCGCGAGTCCTCGCGCCCCTGGCCGGCGAGCGGCCTGGAGAACGCGGTCGACGACCCGCACATCCTCGCCGGATACGGAGACCTCGTCGCAACCCTCCGCGCGGCACGCCTCCTCGCCGGCGAGGCGACCCGGGCCTTCGCGGAGGCCGACGCAGCCGGTCTCGCTCTGACCTCGGCCGAACGCGGCCGGGCCGGGCTCACGATCTCAGCCGCCAAGGTGGTGTCCTCCCGCACGGCGACGGAGGTGACCAGCCGCATCTTCGACCTCACCGGAGCCCGAGCGACGGCACGCTCCTCGGGCCTCGACCGCTTCTGGCGCGACGCCCGGACGCTCACCCTGCACGACCCTCTCGTGTACAAGGCCCAGGAACTGGGCACATCGCTCCTCACCGGAAAGGTCCCACCGATCACCGCGTACAGCTGAGGGCACCCGATACGCCCGTGCCGATGCCTGCCCGGGAGGAGCGGAGAAGCCCTCAGGTCCCCGTACGGCACGATCCTTCCCGCACCCGGGCGCGGACGCCGGACCGGGCGGGGTCGCGCCGCAGTGGGCCCCGGAGCACCTGTTCCCGGTGCTCCGGGGCCCACTCCGCCGATGGGGAGCCGCCGGTCCGGCGAGGACGACATTCCCGGGTCAGTCCCCCGCGCCGAGGGGCTCGACCTCGATACGTATCTCCCGGGCCACCCGGTGGAGCAACTCCTCGTACTCAGCTGCGTCGTCGGCGCCGATGGCGACGAAGACGCACCACTCGGAGGGGTGCGAGAAGTCGACCACGTCACCCACCTTCCGGAGGTGCTGGACCCGTAGCACCCCGTCCACCGCGAGGATTTCCTCCGCGCTGGGGATCGCGGTGATCCGGCCGGGCGCGGAGGGACGCAGATGCAGGCCGCCGACGTGGCGCCGAGCGGGCCGGACGGCCGGGATCTTGCCGTCGGCCATGGACTCGGCCAAGGTGCGGTAGATGTCCGTGCCGGTGGCCTCGCTCAGCATCATGGGGATCCAGGCGCCGGCGAGCCGCGTGGCGATCTCGGAGAAGACCAGCTCGCCGTCGTGGCGTTCGAACACCTCCAGATGCGTGACGGCCCGTTCGATGCCGAGCGCCCGGTTCACACGCCGGTGCAGCTCCAGAACGCGCCGGTAGAGCTCGGGGGCGTCCTCCTGGGCGAGCACACTGCTGCCGTCCAGCGCGAGGGTGGCGTCCGCGCCGCCGGAGATGCCGTCGAGGACCGCGAGCCGGTTCTCGTGGTACGCGCTGACCAGGAGCAGCAGGGGCTCCCCCTCCTCCCAGAGGGCGTCGATGTGCAGCTCCCTGCCGACCACGAATTCCTCGGCGATGAGCTGACTGGTCTTCACGAACGGTGTGGCGCCGAGGCCGGCCAGCTTCGGGGCGAGCTCCTCGGGGGAATCCACGGTGAAGGTGCCGATGGTGCCGCCGCCGGTGGCCGGCTTGACCACGATCGGAAAGGTCAGCCGTTCGCGGACCGCCCGGAGATCCTGCTCGTCGGCCCGGTCCGGCAGGCTGGCCCAGGCGGCGGTCGGCACGCCCGCGGCCTCCACCCGCTGCTTCATCAGCCGCTTGTCCCGGTACGCCACGTGTCGCAGCGGATCGGCGGAGTCGCCCAGCAGGGTGGACAGATAGCCGGCTCCGAACTGGCTGAACTCGGTGAAGCTGATGATCCGGTCTCCGGCGACACCGCGCAGCGAGAGGTCGGACGCGACCGCGGAGATCTCCTCCAGTGAGTCGAACTCGCTGATCCGGTAGACCCGTTCGGCGTTGGCGAGCAGCTTCCAGTCGGGGTGCATGTGCTCGACATCGAAGGCGTCCAGGATCACGTACACCTCAAGCGAACGGTCAAGCAGCGAGCCGATCAGCTCCGGGTGCCACTTGCATACGACGATCTGCTCGGGTCGGGGCATGGTGGTCTCGATCATGGTTGTTCCTTGGTCGTTCCGTGGCGGTTCGGCAGGGGGTGGGTCAGGCCATCTTGTAGTGGAAGGCTGCCCGGACCCGGTCGGCGACCTCGGCCAGGCCCTCGACGGTCTCGGCGGTGATCAGCGCCTCCGTGAAGAAGTTCTCCTGGTCCAGGGTCAGCACCTCGTAGGAGTCGAACTGGTAGCCGTCCACCACGCCCGGCATGTTCTTGATCTCGTCGAGCGACGTGGCGCTCGCGACCCGGCCGAGCTCCTTGATCTCGAACGGCATCTGTCCCAGCAGTTCTTCGTTCCGGGTGGCCACGGCCAGCTCCGCCGCCGCGGCTCCGCCGAGCGACATCTGCACGATCGCCCGCACGGAGTCGACGCCGCAGGTCCGCAGGGTGGCGGAGCGGTAAAGGCCACCGCCCGGACGGGGGTTGATCTCCACCAGTTCCGCCCGGCCCTCGGCGGTGACCCGGCCCTCCACATGCAGCCAGCCGCCGGAGATGCCCAGACCGTCGCAGAGCGCGCTGATGTCAGCGGTCAGCTCCTCGACCCCGCGCCGCACGTGCGCCGAGGGCGGCGGGGAGATCAGCAGCCCGGCGTCGTGGTGGCGGTCCTCGTCGTGCCCTGTCTTCTCCACGCTGAACATCCCGCGGAAGCCGGTCGCCAGCAGCGGGCCGTCGATCGAGAACTCCGTTCCCTCCAGGTACCTCTCGGCGACCACCTCCAGCTCGGGGGTCGTCTTCCCGGCGATCTCCCGCAGCCGTTCGGCGAGCTGCTCGGGATCGTCCGCCCGGTAGACCAGCCGGGAGCCACCGGAGTCCCGGGCGGGCTTGACGATCACCGGGTACTCGGTGACGGTCTCGATGGGGAACGCGGCCGCCGGACCGCCGGCGAACGGCATCGAGGAGAGCTTGAACCGGGCCATCTCCTCGCGGACCCGGACCTTGCTGAGCAGCACCTCGCGGTTGGCCTCGCCGCCGGGCAGCCCGTAGTGGTGCGCAGTCCTGATCTGCCAGCCGATCAGCGGTTCCACCAGGTTGACCACCGCGGTCGGCCGGACATCGGCAGCCTCGGCCGCCGCGACCAGGTCGCCGAACTCGCCCCCGTCCCAGTCCACCACCAGGTGAACGTCACAGGCGTCCCGGTTGATGTCCTCCGGCTCGGCCGAGACCAGCACCGGCCGGAGGTCCAGTTCGCGGAGCATCTCGGCCAGGATGCGGACGCCGCCTACGAAGCGCTTGGAGAAGACGAGTACGTCGCGGGACTCTGCCATCGAATCATGATCCTTCGTGATGAGTTGGTTTGACGGCTGTCAGGAACTGGTGGGCGACGGCGCCCGGTCGGCCCTCTCCAGCGGTTCCCGGGGCACCGGGACGCGGATCGAGGCGAAGGCCGCGGACCTCAGACGGTGGTCCGGTCCGCGATCACGTCTCGGAGCAGCGTCAGGTTCCGGTGCCAGGGGTTGTCCAGGATCTCGACGCGGTGGCTCGCCGGGCTCTTCCAGGAACGAGGGGCGGGAGTCTTCAGAACGGACATGGGAGTCCTTCGCTGGTGGCTCGACGTTTCTCCGGGGATCCGCAGAACTCTCCGGAGCTGCGGCCGATTATTATGCTGCGCGTCGATCAATCGAACGGCCAGGGTTCTGAGTTGCGTCCACCGGCCATGTCCTGTCGACGCCAGCCGGGCGGGAAGTCCGCTGGACGGACACGGATTACGGCCCGGTGTCTCGTATCGCGAGACCGCAGGGGCCGACTGCGGGAACACGCCACGCAAACGGGCCGCTGCCGTGATCCCCCCGGTCCGGAGGCCGCGGGTGCCGGCACGTTCGCCTTGGCCGAAAGTCGCGGGAAGCGCCGCCGCCACCTCCCGTCCGCCATCGGGAGCGGCGGCCGGTCCTGCTCTTCGCCGACTTGTGGGTGACGTCCGCCGACGGGCTTCGCGCGGGCGACGACGCATACACTGCACGCTCACGAGAGACGCTGGTGGATCTGGAGGCGAAGTGACCACCGTTCCCGTCATCGAGGCCGAGGGCGCGACCGTCACGCTGGGCAACGTCACGCTGCTGGAACCGACGTCGTTCGCGGTGATGCCGGGCGAGATCTGGTGCGTCACCGGCGGCAACGGGTCGGGAAAGACGACGCTCCTGCGCGCCTTCCTGGGCAGCCGGAGCCTCACGGGCGGTTCGTGTTCGGTGAGGGGCGAGCGTGCCGACATGGCCGATCCGCTGCACCGACGCCTCGTGGCCTCCTTGGTCGACGCGATCCCGTACGCCCGTGACATGACACTGCGCGAGCAGGTGACCCTGGTCGCCGCCTCCTGGTACGGGAACAGCGGGACGACCGCCGAAGCCGCCGAGGAGATCATCGAGCGGCTGGGTCTGTCCTCGCTGGGCGAGCGGTTTCCTCATCAGGTCTCTTCGGGACAGCTTCAACTCTTCGGTCTCGCACTGACGTTGGTGCGTCCCGCTGACGTGGTGCTGCTCGACGAGCCCGAGCGGCACCTCGACAGCGACCGTGTCGACCTGGTGGCGGCCCTGCTCACCGAGCGGGCGAAGGAGGGCACAGCCTTTCTGATCGCCACCCATGAGCCCGCCCTGGTCGAGGCGCGTGACGGCCGCGTGGAGCTGGGATGACGGTGGACACCCTCGCGGCACCGCAGCCCGACGCTGCGCGCGTCCGTGCCGTGCGGCAGCATCATGCCCGTCGCGGTGACCGTGGCACGGTGCGTGGGCACGCGTACACCCTCTACCTCGTCGCCCTGTTCGCCGTCTTCTACCTGGTGCCGGTGGTCCATGCCCGGAGCACGTCGCGCGCATCGGTCCCGCTGGGGTCCCTCACGGAGGCGGCGCCCTGGGCGTGCGCGCTCGCGGTGGCGGTGTGCTGGGCGGCGCAGATCGCCGGGCGGTTCTGGGGGCCTTTGGTGGTCCAGCCGTTCCTGCTGCACGTGTTCATGTCCACGGACATCTCGCCGACGCGCTACCTCGGCACGATCGCCCGGCGCAGGCTTGCGTACGCCGTTACGGCCGGACTGCCGGCGGCGTGCGCGGCGGCGTATCTGGCGACCGATCTCTTCGATCACCTCGACTCCGCGGTGCAGGGCTTCGCCCTCGCGGTGGGGCTCAGCGCCCTCGCGGCCTTCGCGTGGCTCTGGGGCCAGGTACGGGCGCTGCGCGCCAACCTCCTGCTCGCCTCCGTCGTCGGCGGCGCGGCCCTCGTGGTCGCCGGGGTGAGCCGAGCGGCTCCGGACGGCGGAGTGGGGCTGTGGCTCCTCGCCGGAGTGCTGGCGGCCACCGCAGCGGTCGTGGGGCGGGCGGCTCTCGGGGCGATCCGCACGGTCGACCTCGCCCGGATCGCCCGCGAGTCGGCCCGCGCCTCCCAGGCCCGGACCTACGCCTGGACCGGGACGCTCCATCACGCGCTGGATCTGTACCGGCCGGAGCCGCGCGGTTTCACCTCGGCCCTGATCCGTTCCGACGGGCGCCTCCGCGGATATCTGCCGCAGGGTGCGATCCGGGCGCTGCGAACGCCCGGCCGCGCGAGCGCGGGGGCGGCGCTCCTGCTGATCGGCGCCTCCGCGCTGACGCACGGGGCAGGCGGGCGGGGGGACGGACCGGCGTGGTGGCTGTGGGCGGTGGGTGCGACGGGTGTGTATCTGGGATCGGGGTGGGTCGGCGAGACATGGCGCGGACTGCGGGACGAGCTGACCATGGCTCCGCTGTTCGGCGAGCGGTGGGGTGGAACCCCTGCCCGCACCCTGGCCTGGCCCGTCGTCGCCGTGACCGGCGGCGCTCTCCTGGGCGGTGGATGCGCGGTCGTCGCCCGGTGGGACCGCCACAGCGGACACCTGGGCGACACGGCCCTTCTCGTCGCGGGGTCGGTGGTCATGGTCCTGGGCGCCAGGTTCCTGCGCGAGATGAAACTGCACCTTCCGCTCGAACTGCTCCTCCCGGTCATCACGCCGCTCGGCGACCTGTCCGGGCTGCGTGTCATCGCCTGGCAGTTCGACGGGTTCGTCGTCGTGGTGATCGGCGTCGCCCTGATGGGAGCACTCCCGTCCGCGGTCGGCGCGACGGCCCTCGCGTTCGGCATCGCCGCCGGCTGCGTCTGGGTAGGACTGCGCCGTACGGGCTGGGCGCACGCGGGCCTGTTCTCCCGCCTCCGCCGGGCGTAGCGCCGCCTGCGCGGTCGACACCCTGCTGTGCCGTCCCCGGTTTCCGGAGGCCGGAGGGTCGAGCGCTCAGCCCACCCGCGGGGGCGGCGTGTTCCGAGGCAGCCGCGTGCCCACCTGTTCCCCGGCAGCGGTCCGCAACGCTTCCAGGAGAGCACATCCGGGATACGTCCCGAACGCCCCGTACTCCCGGCGGTGGTAGCACGACCAGTAGCTCACCACGCGTCGCTCGGTACGGGCGAAGAAGCCCGGGTTGCGAGCGATGAACTCCCCGTAGAGGCGGCGCTGGGCCGAGCCCGGCTCCGCGAGTCCGGGGAGTCCCTGGGCGATCGACGTGATGATCTCCAGCACGTGTTCGCCGACCAGCTGCACCACGAACGGGACGGCCCACGGTTCACCCGACGCCACGATCCGTTCGAGGTGCCGCCGGCGGACCCGGCCGTCGTGGTGCCGGGAGTACAGGCAGTGCAGAATCGTCCGTCGGGTCTCGGACAGGGTCCGCCCGCACTCGGTGTTCGGCTCCTCGTTGTAGACGCGTGACGGGATGGCGACGGTCTCCCCCCGCACCTCGACCTCGAAGGGCGTCGTCGGTGCGGTGACGGACTCGGGCATGGCGGTCAGGACGCGCCGCACGTCACCCGCGAGACGGGACGGGAACGCCGCCGCCAGGACGTGTGCGGCGTTCGACGGATCCCGTTGCGCCTGCATGAGCAGGAGGATAGGTGCAACCGTGGGCCACGGGCTCTGCCGGTACGGTGATCGCCTGCCGCGTGGAAGGTCCATGCGTCCGGCCTGCCCGTGCGAGGGATGCCGGTGGCGAGTGATGGGACCGCGATGAGCGAACGGACGAAGCCCGGAGTCGAGGTTCCGGAGGGTGACGCGCCCACCGAGCTGACGATCCGGGACCTCGTGGTGGGAGATGGGCCGGAGGCGCGGCCGGGCCGGGTCGTCCAGGTCCACTATGTAGGGGTCACGTTCGCTTCCGGGAGGGAGTTCGACTCCTCCTGGGGACAGGACCGGCCGTTCAAGTTCGCCGTGGGCGGGGGCAGGGTCATCAAGGGCTTGGACCGGGGGGTCAGGGGGATGAAGGCCGGCGGTCGGCGCGAGATCATCGTTCCCCCGCGTCTCGGCTACGGCAAGCAGTCGCCCTCCGCGTCGATCCCGGCGGGCTCGACGCTGATCTTCGTCGTGGACCTGCTGACGGCCGTGGGCGGGCCCACCGGGGCGAGGTCCGGCCCGGCCTGAACGCGGGGCGAAGAAGTCCGGCCCCCGCGCGGCGGTGCCGCACTGCGCACCGCCGCGCGGAGGCCGGACCGGAGCGACCGTCGTCGGGGCCGCGCCGAGCAGGCGGCGGCCCCGACCGCGCGGTCAGACCAGGTCGTAGCGGTCGAGGTCCATGACCTTGCTCCAGGCGGCGACGAAGTCCGTCACGAACTTCTGCCGCGCGTCGTCGCTCGCGTAGACCTCGGCGAGGGCACGGAGTTCGGAGTTGGAGCCGAACACCAGGTCCGCGCGGGTGCCGGTCCACTTGACCCGGCCGCTCGCGTCGCGCGCCTCGAACTCGTCCTGCGCCGACGACGTCGACTTCCACGTGATGCCCAGGTCGAGCAGGTTCACGAAGTAGTCGTTGGTCAGCGTGCCCGGACGGTCGGTGAGGACGCCGTGCTTCGAGCCGCCGGAATTGGCGCCCAGCACGCGCAGACCGCCGACCAGGACGGTGGTCTCCGGGGCGCTCAGCGTCAGCAGGTTGGCCCGGTCGAGGAGCAGGTACTCGGCGGGCAGGCGGCTGCCCTTGCCCGCGTAGTTGCGGAAGCCGTCGTACACGGGCTCCAGGGCGGCGAAGGACTCGATGTCCGTCTGGTCCTGCGTGGCGTCGACCCGGCCCGCGCTGAACGGCACCTCCACCTCGACACCGGCGTCCTTGGCCGCCTGCTCGACGGCCGCGTTGCCCGCGAGGACGATCAGGTCGGCCAGCGAGACCTGCTTGCCGCCCCGGGCGTTGAAGGACTCCTGGACACCCTCCAGCGCCCGCAGGACCTGGGCCAGCTCGTCCGGGTCGTTCGCCTCCCAGCCGCGCTGCGGCTCCAGACGGACCCGGGCGCCGTTGGCGCCGCCGCGCTTGTCGCTGCCGCGGAAGGAGGCGGCCGAGGCCCAGGCGGCCGAGACGAGCTGCGCCACCGTCAGGTCCGTGGCGAGCACCTGCTCCTTGAGCGCGGCGAGGTCCGCGGCGTCGAGCGGCTCGGCGGTGCGGGCGGGCAGCGGGTCCTGCCACAGCAGCACCTCGGAGGGCACCTCGGCGCCCAGGTAGCGCTGGATCGGACCCAGGTCACGGTGCGTCAGCTTGTACCAGGCGCGCGCGAAGGCGTCCGCGAACGCGTCCGGGTTCTCGTGGAAGCGGCGTGAGATCTGCTCGTAGGCAGGGTCGAAGCGCAGCGACAGGTCGGTGGTGAGCATCTGCGGCTTGTGCTTCTTCGACGCGTCGTGCGCGTCCGGGATGGTCGCCTCCGCGTCCTTGGCGACCCACTGGTGCGCACCGGCCGGCGACTTGGTCAGCTCGTACTCGTAGGCGAAGAGGTTGTGGAAGAACTCGTTGCCCCACGTGGTCGGGGTGCTGGTCCAGGTCACCTCCAGACCACTGGTGATGGCGTCCCCGCCCTTGCCCGTCCCGTACGAGCTGCGCCAGCCCAGGCCCTGCTCCTCCATGGAGGCGCCCTCGGGGTCCGCGCCGACGCTCTCGGCCGGGCCCGCGCCGTGCGTCTTGCCGAAGGTGTGGCCACCGGCGATGAGGGCGACGGTCTCCTCGTCGTTCATCGCCATCCGGCGGAAGGTCTCACGGATGTCGCGGGCGGCCGCGACCGGGTCCGGGTTGCCGTTGGGGCCCTCGGGGTTGACGTAGATCAGGCCCATCTGGACCGCGCCGAGCGGGTTCTCCAGCTCGCGGTCGCCGGTGTAGCGCTCGTCGTCGAGCCAGGTGGTCTCCGGGCCCCAGTAGACGTCCTCCTCCGACTCCCAGACGTCCTCGCGGCCGCCGGCGAAGCCGAAGGTCTTCAGGCCCATGGTCTCCAGGGCGACGTTGCCGGTGAGGATCAGCAGGTCCGCCCAGGACAGCGCCTGGCCGTACTTCTTCTTGACCGGCCACAGCAGACGGCGGGCCTTGTCCAGGTTGCCGTTGTCCGGCCAGCTGTTCAGCGGGGCGAAGCGCTGCTGACCGGCGCCCGCGCCACCGCGGCCGTCGCTGATGCGGTACGTGCCCGCGCTGTGCCAGGCCATCCGGATCATCAGCGGCCCGTAGTTGCCGAAGTCGGCCGGCCACCAGTCCTGCGACGTGGTCAGCACCTCGGCGATGTCCCGCTTCACCGTGGGCAGGTCGAGCGCCCGGAAAGCGGCCGCGTAGTCGAAGTCCGTACCGAGCGGGTTCGCCACGGCGGGGTTCTTGGCGAGGATCTTCAGGTTGAGGCGGTCCGGCCACCACTGGCGGTTTCCGCCGCCCTGCGTGGGGTGCGGTGCGCGGCCGTGGGCCACGGGGCAGCCGCCCGCCTGGGCCTCGGGCACCTCGGGGACGGCCGTCTCGGGCGAATCCGGGGTGACGGGATCAAAGACATGCGACTCGTGGTTCTCGGTCATGGCAATCCTTCCGGACCCGGTGGGTCGTGGGGGCGCTGAACGGGGGAGGAGGATTCGGTCCGTGCAGAAGGGGCACGATGGAGGTCAGGTCTCGCCGAGGTCGTCCCACGTCCCACGGGCCACCGGACCGGAGGGTCCCGGGCGGTGCGACGAGGACGGCGCCCGGACGGTGCCGCGCGGTCGACCGACGGTGTCCCACCGCGCTTCTCTGCTGCCGTACCGGAGTCTTCCTGTCTCTTGGATGTCGCCGGGATCGATCCTACGATGGACTTCGTCCAAGTCAAGAAGTGCGCTAAAACGATAATGGCTGGGGCGCGGCGGTGCCGGATCCTTCCGGCTCCGCGTCCCCCGCGAAGCGGAGCAGGTGACGAGATGAGCGACCTCCTTCAACGGCTACGGGGCCGTGGCTGGCGGTTGACCTCGCAGCGGCGTGTCGTCGCGGAGGTCCTCGACGGCGACCACGTGCACCTGACGGCCGACGAGGTGCATCTGCGGGCCGCGGCCCGGCTGCCCGAGATCTCCCGCGCGACCGTCTACAACACGCTGGGGGAGCTCGTCACGCTCGGCGAGGTGCTGGAGGTCTCCACCGTGGGCCGGGCCAAGCGCTACGACCCGAACGCGCGCCGCCCCCACCAGCACCTGGTGTGCTCCGGCTGCGGCACGGTCCGCGACGTCCACCCGGTCGGCGACGCCCTCGGCGACCTGCCCGAGACCGAGCGGTTCGGGTTCGCCGTCGGCTCGGTGGAGATCACCTACCGGGGCCTCTGCCCGGCCTGCGCCTGACCGCCGGCGCGCCTCACCCGGCCGGCGGAGCGGACCGGAGCACGAGCAGCGTGATCTCGCTGGGGGCGAAGACGCGGAAGGGCGGGCCCCAGAAGCCGGTGCCGCGACTGGTGTAGAGGAGGGTCCGAGCGCCGTGGCGGCTGAGGCCCGCGACGGTCGGCTGGTCGAGGCGGACCAGATGGTGGAAGGGCCAGATCTGGCCGCCGTGGGTGTGGCCGGAGAGCTGGAGATCGATGCCGTGGGCTGCCGCGCGGTCGATGAACTTGGGCTGATGGGCGAGGAGCAGGACGGGCAGATCGGGGTCGGCGCCCTGGAGCGCCCCGGCGAGGTGGGCGCGGTGGCCCGCCAGCCCGGAGGACTCGGCGGTGACGTCGTCGACGCCGGCGACCACGAGGGTGTCACCACCGCGTTCGAGCAGGAGGTGGCGGTTGCGCAGCGGCTCCCAGCCCAGCTCGCCCATCAGGTGGACCCAGCCCTGCGCCTCGCTGTAGTACTCGTGGTTGCCGGTGACGTAGACGCGGGCCCGCGTCGCCCGCACGGTGCCCAGCGGAGCGGCCTGGGCGCGACGGCGTTCGGCCGTGCCGTCCGCGATGTCGCCGGTGTGGCAGACCAGGTCCGCCTCCAGGGTGTTCACCGTCTCGCAGACCCGCGCCGACCAGCGGGCCCGGTC
Organism: Streptomyces sp. NBC_01116; assembly: GCF_041435495.1. Lineage (NCBI taxonomy): Bacteria > Bacillati > Actinomycetota > Actinomycetes > Kitasatosporales > Streptomycetaceae > Streptomyces > Streptomyces sp. NBC_01116. Next base: position 972,940 of record NZ_CP108644.1, on the reverse strand, counting down.
GAGCGGACCGTAATGGGTGTCGGTGATCAGGGCGACCCGCGTTCCGTCCAGCCCGGCTCCCAGACGCGGGAGCCGTACGTCGAGTCGGCGCACCCGGGGCACCCGCCGGGCCTCGGCGTACCCCCAGGAGAGCAGTACGGCGGTGACGCCGAGGACGGTCCAGGTGACGATGCGCGCCCGGTCCTGACCGTCGCCGACGCCGGCCACGGACAGGGCGGGCCGCAGCAGGACGCCGAGCAGGACGGACCAGGTGAACAGGACCCAGACGCCGCCCAGCAGCGTGTCACCGACGATCGCGGCCCGGTCCTGCTGGCGTCGGCCGTGGCCGCGCACCATCGCGAGCGGCATCCCGGCCAGGCCGAGGACGAACAGCGCGGTGCCGGCCACGGTGACGGGGAGCGGCCAACGCTGGCCCGTGTGCAGAAGAACCCAGCACGGCACGGCCCACAGCAGGACGGGGGCGATCAGGGGGATGTAGCGCATCAGCCGCTGCAGCAGGCTCCGTGGCGCCTGCCGCGCTTCGCCGTCGGCGGATCGGGTGTCACTTGTCTCGGTCACGCTTCCCCTCCTGGGGTTCCTGTCCGGTGGATCGTGCCGTATCCGGGCCGGGTGGTGGCTACCGCGCACGCAGTCGTCGTACCGGGCGTCTGCCGGCGGCCGCACACGGTCCGCCGGCCGTCCCCCGACTCTCCGACTCTCCCCGACTCCGCTCCGGCCTCACCTGCCGGAGCCTCTTGGTCGGCCCATTGTGCGCCGTCGCGGAAGGGCGCCGCCCTTCAGGGCCCGGCGGGCCGTTGAGGGCGACCCTCGGGCGAGGGCGCGGGCGCGGGCCTCAGGGCGCCCGGGCGGTTTCGGGGCGGCGCCCGCCCCGCTCCGGCACGACGGGCGATCACGAGAATGGCCGGTCCGTTCGGGAACAGCGGGCCCGGTCGGCGCGGTTGCACCGTTCAAGGGACCGGCGCCGTGCGGGCGGGGGGACACGGGGGCCGCAAGGGCGTCCGCCCCGTCGGGATCCGAGCCCTGGGATCGCGGAACGCACATCCGCCGTCGACCCGGACCACAACGTATCTCTGCGGGAGGACCTCCTCATGACCGACCGGCCCTTGACCCTCATGGCCGTGCACGCGCACCCCGACGACGAGGCCACCGGGACCGGAGGAGTCCTGGCGCGGTACGCGGCGGAAGGCATCCGCACGGTTCTCGTGACGTGTACCGACGGCGGATGCGGTGACGGACCGGGGGGCGTCAAACCGGGCGAACCCGGACACGATCCGGCCGTCGTCGCCTCGATGCGTCTCCGGGAGCTGAAGGCGAGCTGTGACGTCCTCGGGGTCAGCGATCTGGAGACGCTGGACTACGCCGACTCCGGAATGATCGGCTGGCCGAGCAACGAGGCCCCCGAATCTTTCTGGCAGACCCCGGTGGAGAAGGGCGCCGTCCGGCTCGCGGAACTCATGCGGCACTACCGCCCCGATGTCGTCGTCACCTACGACGAGAACGGCTTCTACGGCCACCCCGACCACATCCAGGCCCACCGCGTCACCATGGCGGCGCTGGAGATGACCGAGCTGACGCCGAAGGTGTACTGGACGACGATGCCGCACTCGACGATGCAGCGGTTCGGGGAGGCCATGCGCGAGTTCGACGAGGACATGCCGGAGCCGGATCCCGCCGAGGCGGCCGCGATGGCCGAGATCGGCCTCCCCGACGACGAGATCACCACCTGGGTGGACACCACCGCCTTCAGCGGCCAGAAGTTCGACGCCCTGGCCGCGCACGCCAGTCAGGGCGAGAACATCTTCTTCCTCAGGATGGGCAAGGAGAGGTTCGGCGAGCTGATGGGCATGGAGACCTTCCTGCGCGTCCAGGACCCCACCGGCACGGCGGTACCCGAGAAGGACCTCTTCGCGGGGCTCCGCTGATCCGCCCGCCCCTCGCCCCGTGGACGTACCGCGCGCCCGTGCCGTGGCCGTACGGTCGCCCCCGCGCCGAACCCGTACCGGCGCCTACGCGGCGGGCGTACGGGCGCGCAGGTCCGCGCCGTACGTCGTGCGGTAGTCCGGGACGACGATCCGGCTGGTCGGGGACTCCCGGTGGACCTGGGCGACGAACCCGCTCAGGTCCATCACCGGGTCGCGGCGCGGAGGTTCGCTCAGCGGCTCCTCGAAGTTGTCCCAGTGGACGGGCACGACGACGCCCGGCCGGTCCAGGGCGTCCAGCAGCCGGGACGTGTAGCGGAACGTGGCGGCGCTGGACGGCACGGCGACCATCGCGAGGTCGGGGCTCAGCCCCCGTACGGCGTGCTCGGAGAAGTCGCTGGCGCCCATCAGGAACGCCGACGGGCCGCCGCTCCCCACCGTCACCTGGAAGGCCAGGGTGTCGCCCTCCGGCAGATCGGAGATGGTCCTCGGCGCCGCCGCCGGGGGAGCGTTCAGCGTGCCCGGGGCGAAGTACGCGTGCCGCTTGTTGCGGCTGTGCAGGCTCGACACGACCTGGACGGTGATTCCGTCGAAGTCCAGGACCTCGCCGCCCTTCACCACCGAGATCTGGCCGGGGTCGACCCCGAACGCGACCAGAAGATGGAACGTGGTCTCGGTGCCGACGATCCGCGCGCCGGTGGACCTGGCGATGTACGGCACGTCGGCGATGTGATCCCAGTGCGAGTGGCTGACCAGGACGATCTCGGGGCTGCCGATGTGCTCCCGCACCAGACCGTGGTCGGACCTCAACTTCGTGTCCGGCTGGAGCCCTCCGTCGAACAGGCCGGTCGTGAAACGGGTGATGTAGGGGTCGAAGAGCACCGTCCGGCCGCCGACGTCGATCCGCCAGCCGGAGGTGCCCAGCCAGCGGAAGGACGCCGAACCGGCCGCCGGGGCCCCCTGATCCGCGGCGGCGGCGGTGGTGGTGGTGGCGGTCGTGGTGGTCGCGGCGGAGAGCAGAGGGGCCGCCGCGCCGACGGCGGCGCCGCGCAGCACCGCGCGCCGGCCGAACGCCTGGATGCGCCGCTTCGGGCGCTGTACGTCTGTGTCCTCGTTCATGGCGTCAGGAGATCAGGGCACGAACCCTCACGTCCAAGATCAGAATCCGGGTGTACTCATACGCGAACGCATATGCGTACAGGTCAGAAGCCCCTGCCTCGCAAAAAGTCGACGCCGATCCGGGCCGTGGCGCCGATCGCGGCGTCCACCGCCGTACGCGAGGCGGCCAGCTCCCGCGTACGGGCGAAAACGGCGACCGCGTAGTGGCCGCCGTCGGGATAGCGGACGACCCCGGCCTCCATGTGCAGGCCGGGCAGGGTCCCGGTCTTGGCCGCGACCGTCACCTCGTCGGGAAACCCCGAGACCAGCCGGTGCCTGAATGCCTGACGGCTCATCAACTCCCGTACCCCTGAGCAGGCTTCCGGCGGGCCGGCCTCGTCGCGCCAGACGAGACGCAGCAGCCTGGTGACGTCCCGGGGTGTGCTCGCGTTGGTCCGCAGCGGATCCAGCACGCCCAGGCGCCTCTTGCGTTCGTCCGGCAGCGTGGGGTACCGGAGGGCGAACTCCGCCTCGTCGCGCGCGCCTACCTCGGCGAGCATCGACTCCAGCACGTCACGGGGGCCGCCCACGACGCGTGTCCGGTCGAGCCCGAGCTCCTCGGCGAGAAGCCGCACCGTGTCCAGACCGACGCGTGCCAGCAGCACGTCCGCCGCCGAGTTGTCGCTCACCGAGACGGCGAAGAACGCCAGATCGCGCAGCGACAGCTCGACGTCGTCCGCGCAGCCCGCCGTGCCCCAGCCGCCGAGCCGGTCGGCTGCCGTCACCCGCACCCGTTCCCGCGGGTCGAGCTGGCCGGCGGCCACCTGGCGGGCGAACTCCAGGACCAGCAGCACCTTGAAGACCGAGGCGATCACGACGGGCTCGTCGGCGCCGACGTCCACCTCCCCGTCACCCGGTTCCCCCTCGACGGGTATCGCGTGCAACAACCCCTCGGCGCCCGCCCCCGCGAACACCTCGCGGATCCGTTTCTCGACCATCGGTTCGCCCCTCGCATAAGGTCACTGACTGTGGATCTCTTGCGCCACCTCCGTATCTTCGTCGCCGTCGCCGACGAGCTGCACTTCAGCCGGGCCGCCGACCGGCTCGGCATGGCCCAGCCGCCCCTCAGCCAGGCGGTGCGCAGGCTGGAGAAGGACCTCGGAGCCGCACTGTTCGACCGGTCGCACCGTCAGGTCCGGCTCACCGCCGCCGGCATGGTCCTGCTGGACGAGGCCCGGGAACTCCTCTCCCGCGAGGAGCGGTTGCGGACGCTGGCCCGCCGCGCCGGCGACGGCGGCCTGGGCACGCTGCGCGCGGGCGTTCCTCCCGACACCACGGTCTCCACGCTGTCCGCGCTGCTCGCGGCCTGTGCGGGGCACTCCCCGGGCCTGTCCGTCGATCTGCAGGAGATCACCACCGAGGAACAGCTGCGGCTGCTCGCTTCCGGCGGGCTCGACGTCGGCCTCGTCCACCAGCCCGTGGACGCCACCGAGCTGCGCCTCGGGCCGGAGGTGCGCGTGGAGCTCGGTGTCGTACTACCCCGCACGTCACCGCTGGCCCGGATCCCCGAAGTGGCGCTCGCCGAACTGTCCGGCCACGATCTCGTGCTCTTCCCCCGCGCCCAGGCCCCCGGTTGGTACGACCGGATCCTCGACTCCTGTCGTGCCGAGGGTTTCGTGCCCGGCCGGGTCCGGCACGCGTCCAACCCCGAGTTCCTGCTGGCCCTCGTCCACGCGGGCCACGGCGTCGCCTTCGACCAGGGCCCGGTGGCCCGCAAGGAGCCCCGCGTGCTCTGGCGCCCGCTGGCGGGCCGTCCGCTCACCCGGCGGACGACCGGCGCCTGGCCCTCCGGTCGCTCCGCGCACCCGGCCGCACCGCACTTCGCGGAGCTCGCGGCCGACGTGCTGGCACGCGACCGGCCGTCGACGCCGCACCGCGACGCAGGCCCACGCCCGCCGGACGGGCCTCCCCGCCCCTGGTCGGTGGTGTACGACGAGCCGAGCCCCCGCGGCGCCGGCCCGCGGCCCTGACGCGGTGCGACCGGCCGCTCAACCGATGTCCTGTTCGCGTTCACGCGCCGCGGCCCGTCCCGACGCGCGGTAGCGGTCGCGGCCCCGTGCAAGGCCGGTGTCTACCGCCGGGGTCTGTCCGCGAAGACCCACCGGTTGCCGGCCAGCGCGTCGTTCCGCTCGGGCAGCGGGCCGCGTCCGTGCAGGCGGGTGAAGTCGAAGGGGGTGTGGACCGAGGTGGACCAGCCCCTGTCCGTCAGCGCCCCTGCGGAGTCGGGCCGGGGGTTCCTGTCGAACAGGTTCAGCAGGTCGATACCGATCTGCCGCGACGTCGCTGTGTAGAGCGGGCTGTGGCGGTACTCCAGCAGATCCTTGTCGAGCTTGACCTCGAAGGCCAGCGCGCTTCCCTCCGCACTCAGCCGGTCCACCGTGTCGATGAGGTACGTCTCGGCGGCGGGCGGCAGATAGAACAGCAGGCCCTCGACCAGCCAGACGCTCGGCGCGGCGGGGTCGAAGCCGGCGCCGGGCAGGGCGCCGGCCCAGTCGGCGCGCAGATCCATCGGGACCGCTACGCGTGCCGCCTTCGGGGTGGCCGAAAGTCCGTCGAGCACCCGGTGCTTGAACGCCAGGACCTCCGCCCGGTCGATCTCGAAGACCACGCAGCCGGGAGGCCACTCCAGCCGGTACGCACGCGAGTCCAGTCCCGCCCCGAGAAGGACCACCTGGCGGGCGTTCCCCGCGTGCACCGACCGGAGCAGGAAGTCGTCGAGGACCCGCGTCCGCAGTCCGAAGTACCGTGCGAACCGGCCCCACAACGGGTTCTCGTCCCCGTCCGGGACCTCCCGCGGGTGGACCGGCCAGCCCTGGGACACGGGAGCCCCGAGCACGAAGTGCTCCGCGAAGGCGTCCTGCGCCAGGCTGTCGGGGCGATGTGTCTCGATCGCCCGTGCCGCGGCGACCAGGAGAGCCGTCGCACCGATCCCTCCTGCCACGCCCTTCACACCGTCGTTCCGGTGCGCCGTGTCGACCATGTGCACTCCCTTGGTGGTGATGGAGACGTCTGATGGATGGAGACGACTGATGTTCGGGACGGCCGGCAGCGAGCCGTGCGAGGAAGAGCCCGCCGAACAGCGCGGCGCGGCCCTACGGGATGAGGACCGGCTTCACCACGCGGCCCGCGTCGCAGTCGCGCTCCGCCTCGTTGATGTCGGCGAGCGGATACGTACGGATCAGCTGGTCGAAAGGGAACCGCCCGGCCTGCCACAGCCCGGCCAGCCGGGGGATCAGCAGCGCCGGCACCGCGTCCCCCTCGCAGATGTGGGAGATCTTCCGGCCCTGGTCCAGGGCCCCCGGTTCGAGCGGCAGCACGGTGTGCAGCCGTGCCACCAGGCCCAGGTGGCCGGTGGGGCGCAGCGCCCGGAGGGCGTCGTTGATCAACCGGGTGGAACCCGTGGTGTCCAGGGCGTACTGCGCGCCGCCGCCGGTCAGCCGCCGGATGCGGCCGGGAAGGTCGGCCGAGGCGGCGTCCAGCGGGATCGCGTGGAACCGCTCGGCCTGGGCCAGCCGTTCGGGGTGCCTGTCGACCGCCACGGCGAGGGCCCCGGCGGCGCCGGCCGCCATGATCGCGGCCAGGCCCACCGCTCCGGCGCCGAAGACCGCGACGGTGTCGCCGGGGCCGGCGCCGAAGGAGTTGAGGACCGCCCCGGCGCCGGTGAGGAAGCCGCAGCCGAGCGGGCCGAGCAGTTCGAGGGGGAGAGAGGGGTCGACAGGCACGGCGTTGCGGGCCGGGACCATCGCGTACGCGGCGAACGAGGACTGGCCGAACCACCGGGGCGCCAGCGCCTCCCCGGCCGTGTCGGTGAACCGGGCCGCGTTCTCGGCGCGTCCCCCGAAGAGGTTGAGCGCGGCGAACCGGTCGCAGTAGGCGGGGGCCCCGCCCAGGCAACTCCGGCACCGCCCGCAGGAGTCGAAGCTCAGCACGACGTGGTCGCCGGACCGCAGGCCGGTGTCCGGGCCGCCCGTCTCCACCACCACCCCGGCCCCCTCGTGGCCGAGCACCGCCGGCAGCGGTGAGCGGCCCGCCGAGCGCCGGACGGCGAGGTCGGTCCGGCACAGCCCGCAGCCCGCGATCCGCACCAGGACCTCGCCGTCGGCCGGCCCCGCGCCCAGGATCACCTCCTCGACGGCGAACGGGTCCTCGTAACCGCGCAGTACCGCCGCAGCGAACCTCATCGTCGGGCCTCCCGGGGACGGTGGACGACGAACGGCCGCAGATTCCCGTACAGCCCCCACGGACCGCCCGCGACGCCGACGCCGCTCTCCTTGGTACCGGCGAAGGGCTGGGCGAGGGAGAGTTCGGCGTGGTGGTTGATCCACGCCGTCCCGCACTCCAGCCGCCCGGCGACCGCCTCGGCCCGGTCCAGGTCGGTCCCCCACACCGATCCGCCGAGACCGAAGCGGGTGGCGTTGGCCGCCTCGACGGCCTCGTCGACGCTTCCGTACGGCAGCACGGGCAGGACCGGGCCGAACTGCTCCTCCGTCACCACCGGGCTGTCGGGACGGACATCGGTCAGGACGGTCGGGGCGTAGAAGTAGCCCGGCCGGTCCAGGCGGTGGCCACCGGCCACGGCCCGGGCCCCGTCGGCCAGGGCCCCGGCCGTGTACCGCTCCACCCGGGCCAGTTGGGCCGCGTTGTTGAGGGGCCCCAGCTCCGTGGTCCGGTCGAGACCGGCTCCGACGACCACGCTCTTCGCCCGTTCCGCGAGGGCCTCCACCACCCGGGCGTGGAGCCTGGCCGGGGCGTAGACGCGCTTGACCGCCATGCAGACCTGCCCGCAGTTGCGGAACGCCGCCCAGAACAGCCGGTCCGCGATCCGCTCCACGTCCACGTCGTCCAGCAGGACGGCGGCGTCGTTGCCGCCCAGCTCCAGGGTGACCCGGGCGAGGCCGGACGCCGCACCCGCCGCGACGGCCCGCCCGGCGCCGACCGAGCCGGTGAAGGTCACATGGCGGATCCCCGGGTGCGACGTGAGGCAGGCGCCGAGCGGTTCGCGCCCGGTGATGACCGTCAGGACGCCCTCGGGCAGGGCGGCGGACAGCACGGACGCCAGCAGCCGGGTGGCCAGCGGCGTGAAGGGGGAGGGCTTGAGCACCACCGTGTTGCCCGCCGCGAGCGCGGGCGCGAACTTCGCCGAGGCGAGCTGGAGCGGGAAGTTCCACGGGACGACGGCGGCGACGGGCCCGAGCGACCGCCAGCGGACCTCGCTGTGCACCGCCCGGCCGTCGGTGATCGTACGGGGCTCGGGGACGCACTCGGCGAACCAGCGCAGACGGGCCGCCGTGCGGGCGACCTCCGCATACGACTCGGCCAGCGGTTTGCCCTGCTCACGGGTGAGCAGGGGAGCGAGGTCCGCCCCGGCCGCCTCCACGGCGTCGGCCGACGCGAGCAGGGCGGTGGTGCGGGCGGCAGGGTCGGCCCGCCATCCGGGCCAGGCCTCGTGGGCGCGGCCGACCACCGCGTCCAGCTCCCTCGCCTGCTGGTCGGGAACCTCGTCGAAGGGTTCGCCCGTCGCCGGGTCGAGGACGGTGAAACGCTCACCGCGGGGTGCGGGACCGGGGCGGTGCGGCCGCGGCTCCAGGCCGGCGGTCAACTCGCGGCCGGGGTGGCCGCGAACTCCCGGGCGTGCCGGTCCATCTCCGCCCGGAAGGCGGCCACCAGCCGCGGCTGGATCCTCCCGCTGTCGCGGTTCCCGCCCTCGCAGACCGCCCCGCGCACGCCCACGATGTCCGTCCCGATACGGGTCAGCGTGGCGAGGTCCGCCGCCTTGACGCTCCCCGCGAGCGCGGCGAGCAGGCCGGCCTCGTGGGCCAACCGCACGAACTCCCCGCAGGACGCGGGCGGCACATGGTCGAACAGCCGGGTCCCGTCCTTGATCGCGGTGTCGAGCATGGCCGCGTCGGATCCTGAGCGGCGGGCGATGTCGGGCAGCGCCAGCGGGTTGACGCAGCCGATCCGGTGGGCGTCCGCATAGCCCGAGGCGACGACGAACGCGTCGGGCCGGAAGTCCTTCACGGCCCGGACGACCCCCCGCATGACGTCGATGGCCTGGTCGGGCGTCGTGCATCCGTAGAGCCCGACCTTGATGTAGGTGGCTCCGGAGACCGCAGCGCCGAGCGCCGCCTGGGCCACCGTGCCGGGCTTGTACGGTACGTCTCCGACGGTGGCGGACACCGGCTTGTCCGCCGGGACCGCTCCGCGGATCTCTCTGATGACCCATGGGAAGTTCGCGCCGAGCGACCCCTCGTCGGGCTTCTTGACATCGACGATGTCGAGGTGTTCCGCCGCCTTCGCACACGCGAGGGCTTCCTCGACACCGTCCGGGGAGATGAGAAGCAGCAACGTGGATTCCTTCCACCGCGTGTTCTCCCGCCGGACGGCAGGTGCGCGGAGCAGCCGGGATCTGGTGCGGTCGGCTCATCCTCGCGGCGCCGTACGGGCCCCGGCAGGGCGCGAGCGATGGCGTACGGGGCACTGCTGCGGCGGGCTCACGCCCCCTGCGACGCGCCCGTTCGCCCTGTGTTCCCCCTTGACCCCGCTCGGCGGGAGAGCCCCGGAGATCCGTCGCCTCTCCGGAGTCGGGAGGAGTCGGTGTCGAAGAGGAACGCGTCAAGGACTATTGATCGTCCGCGGGCCGGGTAGCGAAGCGGTATGACCACTGACAAAACATCCACCGCTCCGGGCGGATACGTGCGGCCGGAGCTCGACGTCCGGGCGCTGACCGAGGTGCTCGACGGCGAGTACGCGGAGATCCGCGACCTGGTCCGGGCCAACCTGGTGACGCACGCCCCGGTTCTCGACGAGGCCGACGAGCTCGACCTCGACGCCTTCCGCGAGCGGGTGCGCGAACGCGTGATCGAGATGGCGGCCACGGGCCAGACCGGCATGGGTTTCCCCGCGCGGTACGGCGGGGGCGGCGACATCGGGGCCTCGGTCGCCGCGTTCGAGACGCTCGCCTTCGGCGACCTGTCGGTCCTGGTGAAGGTCGGCGTGCAGTTCGGGCTCTTCGGAGGAGCGATCCTGCACCTGGGCACCGAACGACACCACGACGCCTACTTGCCCGACCTGATCACCGGGAAGGTGATGGGCTGCTTCGCCATGACCGAGACCGGGCACGGCTCCAACGTGCAGGCGCTCGCCACCGTCGCGCGGTACGACGCCGACACCCGGGAATTCGTCATCACCACCGAGGGCGAGCAGGCCCGCAAGGACTACATCGGCAACGCCGCCCGCCATGGGGAACTGGCGGTCGTCTTCGCCCAGCTGGAGGTGGGCGGGACCGCCGAGGGCGTGCACGCGTTCGTCGTGCCGATCCGGACCGGCGGCGAGGCGGCGCCCGGAGTCCGGATCGAGGACGACGGCCGCAAGATGGGCCTCAACGGCGTGGACAACGGACGCATCCGGTTCGACGACGTGCGGGTGCCTCGCGAAGCGCTGCTCAACCGCTTCGCCGACGTCACCCCCGAAGGCGTCTACCGGAGCACGATCGACAACCCCGACCGCCGCTTCTTCACCATGCTCGGAACCCTGGTGCAGGGCCGGGTCAGCGTCGGCGGCGCAGGCGTCTCCACCGCCAAGGTCGCCCTCGCGATCGCCACGAAGTACGCCCTGCGGCGCAGGCAGTTTCCGGCGGGCCCCGGCGGGTCCCGGGGCGAGGAGCAACTGCTCCTCGACTACGGACTGCACCAGCGCCGCCTGCTGCCGCTCATCGCGCGCACGTACGCGCTGCACTTCGCGCAGGACGTCGTACGCACGCAGCTGCACGAGGTCTTCTCCGGCGTCGAGGACGACCCGGAGGCACGGCGGCGGCTGGAGGCACGGGCCGCCGGGACCAAGGCGCTCGGCACCTGGCACGCCACGCGGGTGATCCAGGAGTGCCGCGAGGCATGCGGCGGCGCCGGTTATCTCAGCGTCAACCGGTTCGCCGCCCTGAAGAGCGACAGCGACATCTTCACCACCTTCGAGGGCGACAACCACGTCCTGCTGCAACTCGTCGCCAAGGGCCTGCTCACCGACTACGCCGGCGAGTTCGAGGACCTGGACCAGCTCGGCATGGTCCGCTACGTCACCAACCTCGCCGTCGAGACGGTCATCGAGAAGACGTCGGCCCACAAACTGCTGGAGCGGGTCCGCGACCTGCTGCCCGGGGGAGACGAGTGGGACCAGGAGGCCGGACTGCTCGACTCGGAGTACCAGCTCGCCATGGTCCGCTACCGCGAGGAGCACATGCTCGCCGGGGCGGCCCGCAGGCTCAAGCGCGGCATCGACCAGAAGCGCGACCCCGGCGCCGTCTTCTCGCAGGTGCAGGACCACGTCATCGCCGTCGCCCGCGCACACGTGGAGCGGCTGGTGCTGGAGGCGTTCGTCGACAAGGTGCGCGCGCTGCCCGAGAGCGGCAACAAGGTCGCCCTGGGTCTGCTGTGCGACCTGTTCGCCCTCTCGACGATCGAGGCGGACCGGGCGTGGTTCATGGAGCACGGCCGGCTGACCGTCCAGCGGTCCAAGGCGATCACCCGTGAGGTGAACGATCTCTGCCGCAAGGTCCGGCCTCTTGCGGCGGACCTCGTCGACGCCTGGGGCATCCCGGCCGAGATGCTGCGCGCCCCGGACCTGGTGGGGTGACCCGGGGCGCCCCGAGGGCCCTCGTCAGCCGGTGAACAACTGGGTCGCCTTGCGGACCAGTTCGTACAGCCCGTAGGCGAGCGGAGCGCCCACCCAGAGCCAGGTGAGGGCGATCAGCGGCCGCTGGTCCCTCACCTCAGGCGGATTCTGCCCGCTGCTGTCGTGCACGGGGCGCTCCCTTCTCCGCCGGCTCCGCCGGCGCGGCGTCGAGGTGGTGGGACGGGTGCACCGGTCGGACCAGTTCATTGGCCACGAAGCCGACGGCGAGCAGGGCCATCATGATGAGGAGGGACGTCCCGTACAGGTCCGCGCCGTGCTTCCCCGCCTCCTCCTGGCGGTCGGCGATCCAGTTCACGATCAGTGGCCCGAGGACACCGGCGGTGGACCAGGCGGTGAGCAGACGTCCGTGGATGGCGCCGACCTGGTAGGTCCCGAACAGATCCTTGAGGTAGGCGGGAATCGTGGCGAAGCCGCCGCCGTAGAAGGAGAGGATGACCAGCGCGCACAGGACGAACAGGGGCTTGGAGGAGCTTCCGACCAGCGCGATGAGCGCGTACATGAGCGTGCCCGCGCCGAGGTAGACGCGGTAGATGTTCTTGCGCCCGATGAGGTCGGAGGCGGAGGACCAGCCGATGCGGCCGGCCATGTTGGCCGCGGACAGCAGGGCGACGAACCCGGCGGCGGCGGTCACCGACACGGGGGTGGAGGTGTCCGAGAAGAAGTCCGTGATCATCGGCGCGGCCTTCTCCAGGATGCCGATGCCGGCGGTGACGTTCATGCACAGCACGACCCACAGCAGCCAGAACTGCGGGGTGCGCAGAGCCTGACGCGCCGACACCTGCGGTCCGTCCGGCGTCGCGGGCCGACCGCCCGTCCGCTCCTCGACGCGCGGGCGCGGCACCCGGACCAACGCCACGCCGAGCAGCATGAAGACGGCGTAGGCCAGTCCGTGGACGAGGAAGGCGAGCGCGATGCCGGACTTGTCGCCGCCGAAGGACTCCAGCATCTGCGCCGACCAGGGCGAGGCGATCAGCGCGCCGCCGCCGAACCCCATGATGGCGATGCCGGTGGCCATGCCCGGACGGTCGGGGAACCACTTGATGAGCGTCGACACGGGCGAGATGTAGCCGATGCCGAGGCCGATGCCTCCGACGAAGCCGTACCCGAGGACGATCAGCCAGAACTGCCCGGTCGCGGCGCCGAGTGCGGAGAGCAGGAAGCCGGAGGAGAAGCAGACGAGGGCGACGGTCATGGCCCACCGGGGCCCGCGGCGCTCGACGAGCGTGCCGCCGAAGGCGGCGGAGAGCCCGAGCATGACGATGCCGAGCTGGAAGGGCAGTGCGCTCTGCGTGCCGCTCAGGCCGAGCGCGCCCTCCAGCGGAGGCTTGAACACGGACCAGGCGTAGGCCTGGCCGATGGAGAGGTGGATCGAGAGGGCGGCGGGCGGCACCAGCCAGCGACTCCAGCCCACGGGGGCGATGGGGGGACTCATGGGTCCCTCACCGTAGTGAGCGGGAACCTTTTTGAGAAGGTCGTTGACAAATCTTCGCCGTGTGCGGTTCGTGTGCCGGTGGTGCGTGCGCGCCGCCGGCCGTGCGGAGCGGGTTACCGGCGCGACGTCGCCGCGAGCACCAGCTCCACGCAGTGCGACTCCAGTCGCTCGCGCGGCACGTCGAGCGTGCCGTGCAGCCACCCCGCGAAGAGGTTCGCCAGGCCGCCGACCAGGGCGTGCGCGGCCATGCGGCGGTCGATGTCGTCCCCCGTGCCGGAGAGCTGACCGCCGACGAGATCGGTGAACACCGGCATGAGCCGGTGGCTGTGGGCCCCGAGCGCCGGGTCGGCGAAGGGCTCCAGGAGCAGCAGGCGGCCCTTGTGCGGCGCGTCCAGGACCAGGGAGACGAAGGCGGACACGGCGGCCCGGGCCCGGACTTCGAGCTGCGGGGCGCCGAGCGCCACGGCGTCCTCCAGGGCCCTCCTGGCCTCATCGGCGACCCGCTCGAAGGCGGCGAGGAGCAGATCGTCGCGGCTGGTGAAGCTCTCGTAGAAATAGCGGTCCGTCAGACGCGCCTCCCGGCAGACGGACCGGACCGTGACGGCCGCGCACCCTTCCTCGCCGGCCAGGCGCTCGGCGACGTCCAGGAGGGCCTGCCGACGGGCGGCGCGACGATCGGCGAGCTTGGTCCCGCCCCAGTTCCGTTCCGCCAACTCCGGTGCCCTCGTTTCTCGTTGACCGATTGACGACAGGTGTCCGCACATTCTAGCCTGAGGACAGGTGTCCTCAGATTGCCCTCGGGGCAACTGCCGGGACGAACCACGCGGCGCACCGTCACGAACAGCGCCGCACGCGGCGCCCCGAAGAGCGTCACGAAGACCGCCATGGACAGCGCCACCAACAGCGCCACCAACAGCGCCACCAACAGCGCAGCGAACAGCACGGCCCCGCACCGGAATCCCCAGCGGAGGTACACGTGACACCGTCAGTCCACGGACCGGGCCCTGCCGATCCGACCGACCCCACCGGCCCGAGCGGCCCGAGACCTGTAGAGCCCCTCGGCCCCGATTCCCTCACCTGGCGCTGGTTCGGCGACTGGAGAGGTCTCCTCCTGGCCCCCTGGGCCGGGTCGATGCAGAACATGCACCCCGAGCTCGGCGCGGGCGTCGCCGAGCACTCGCGCTTCTTCGAGGAGCGCTGGGAGCGTCTCTTCCGCTCGCTGTACCCGATAGGGGGAGTGGTCTACGACGGCCCGCTCGCCGCCCGGACAGCCCGCGAGGTGCGCGGCTACCACGCCTCCATCAGCGGGGTCGACGAGCACGGCCGCCCGTATCACGCGCTCAACCCGGGCACGTTCTACTGGGCGCACGCGACGTTCTTCATGCTGACCGTGCAGGTGGCCGAGCGTTTCGGCGGCGGCCTCACCGAAGCGCAGCGGCGCACGCTCTTCGACGAGCACGTCCGCTGGTACGCGCTGTACGGCCTCTCCATGAAGCCCGTACCCCGCACCTGGGAGGACTTCCAGCGGTACTGGGACCACATGTGCGCCGACGTCCTTGAGGACAACCGGCCGACCCGGGACGTGCTGAACATGCGCCGCATCGCCAAGCCGCCCCACCTGCGGCTGCTGCCGTCGCCGCTGTGGGCCCTCGCCCGTGTCCCGATCGTCCGGCTGACCCTGTGGATCACGGTCGGCATGTATCCGCAGGCCGTGCGTGAACGCCTCGGACTGCGCTGGACGCCCCACGACGAACGGCTGCTCGGTCTGCTGGGCCGGCTGGTGCACCACGCCTGGCGACGCGTTCCCGAACGTCGCCGCTTCCACCCGCGCGCCCGGGCCGGCTGGGACCGCGAGCGGGGCCGCTCGGTGTCGGGCCCGGTGGAGACACCGCCCCGGAACCTGCCGCCCGAGGAGCGCCGCGGACTTCCCCAGCACTATGCGCCGAACGCCGACCGCCCCGGGTGAGTCGGGGCCGCGCCAAGCGGCATGACCGGCGCCATGCCTCCGGTCCGGCGCCATCAGTAGGCGGTGCTGAGTTCCCAGAACCGGAAGACGGTCGAGGTGTCCAGGCAGTTCTGCAGGCCTCGGACGTTCTCGTGGGCGACCGCGTACTGCTTGCCCTGCCAGAGCGGCAGGATCGGCAGCTGTTGCGCCACGATGTCCTGCAGTTTCATGTACGCCTGCCGAGTCTTCGCGCGGTCCGTCATGGACGAGGTCCGCGGGATGATCCGGTCCACGATCTCCTCGTTGTCGTAGTTGTTCGACAGGACGTTGCCCGTGCCGAAGAACGGCTGGGTGAAGTTGTCCGGATCGGGGTAGTCCGGCACCCAGCCCTTGACGTAGATGCCGTACTTCCCTTCGGCGATGCCCTTCTCGTACTCGCCGAAGGGGACGGACTTCATACGGGCGTCGAAGAGCCCGCTCCGGTTCAGCTGATCGGCGATGGTGTCCAACGCGTCGTCGGTAGCGGGCCCGTACCGGCTCGGGGTGGACCAGAGGGTGAGCCTCACCTTGTCCGCGATACCGGCTTTCCGCAGCTCCGCCTTCGCCTGTTCCGGCTTCGGGCTGTCCCCGTAGGTGTCGAAGAAGGAGGTGCCGTGGCCGGTGATGCCGCCGGGGATGATCGAGTAGAGCGGTGCGGCGGTGGACTGGTAGACCTCGCTGACCAGGGAGTGGCGGTCGACGAGGTAGGCGATGGCCTTCCGGACGGCGAGCTTGCCGATGACCGGGTCGTCGACGTTGAAGACCAGGTGCTGGACTTCGGCGCTGTTGCCCTGGACCACCTCGATGCCGTCCTTCTCCGCGGTGGACGAGGTGTCCAGATCGGCTATCGCCTTGGCGCTGAGGCCGCGGTAGGCGATGTCGACGTCGCCCTTCTCCAGAGCCGACTGGAGGGCCTGCTGGTCGCCTCGGAAGAACTCCAGGCTCACGCCCGAGTTCTTCACCTCGGCGGTGCCCTGATAGCCCGGGTAGACCGAGAAGACCGCCCTCTTCTTGTCGATGGAGTTCAGCTCGTAGGGGCCCGAACCGACCGCTTTGCCCTCCTCCAGCAGGCTGTCCTCGGGGTAGACCTGACGGTCCACTATGGAACCGCCCCCCGAGGCGATCTTGCTGGGGAACGTCGCGTCGGGCACCTTGAGGCGGAAGACGACGGTCCTGTCGTCCGGGGTGCCGATCGACGCGATCGTGGAGAGCAGCGGCGCGGGGCCCGCCGGGTCGTTGATCCGGATCGTCCGGGTGAAGGAGTGCTTGACGTCCGCCGAAGTGAGACTGTTGCCGTTGCTGAACTTCAGCCCGTCCCGCAAGGTGCAGGTGTAGGTCTTGCTGCCGTCGGAGAACCCGCACTTCTCGGCGGCCTCCGGCACGGGAGTGGACGCTCCGGGCGGGAAGCTCAGCAGGGACTGGAAAACGTTGTTGAACAACAGCCAGGACCCCGGGTCGTATCCCGATGCCGGATCAGTGGCGAGGATGTCGTCGGACATCCCGACGGCCATCGTGCTCTCGGAGTCCTGGGCGCCGCACGCCGTCAATAACAGCGCCGCCAGTGCCCCGGCTATCAGGGTGCTCGGCCGCCTCGTACGAACCTTCACAGAACGTTCCTCATGCTCTCGGCCGGCCGTGTGGGGGGTGTCCCCGGACAGCCGGATCAGGTCGGAAACGACAGCGAACACCGCGACCGTCCAGCACGGTCGGCCCGACCGGGCCCGATCGTGGACCGAATACTTACCCGGACCCGGTGTTCGTCGGGAACTCTCCACATGGTGAACGGCCGCCAAATACCAGTCGGTGAACAGCAGTTGGCAGGTCGAAATCAACCTCGCAGTGATGTTGGCAATGTACTTGTCTACCGCGATGCGCGCTGGCGCATCGTGCGAAAAAACATCTTCGTCCTGCATCCCGCCAACCCGCCGGACCCACCCCTGTGACCTGGGATGTCCGGGTGTCTCGGCGATTTACCCCTTCAAGCGGGACGCTTCCTACCTCTTTACAACCTGTCGGGGTATACGAACAGATTGAGGGCCCTCAGGTGAACGCCGGACTATCGGATATCGCAGGAGAGTTGCCCGAAGATTCCGAGTGGGGCTGGAATGTCCTGGTGCCCGCGTTCCTGTTCCTGTTCCTGTTCGCGTTCCCGGTCTCGTCCCCGTTCCCGTTCCCGGAAGGAACTGCCATGAGCAGCGCGTACGACGTCCTCGTCCTGGGCGGCTCGGGTGTCGACACGATCGTGTACGTCCCCGAACTCCCGCTTCCGTACGCCGACAGCTACCTGATCCGCTCCGGCATCGAGGCCCGCGCCGGCCAGACCGGCGACTTCGTCGCCCTCGGTCTCAGCTCCCTGGGGCTGCGCACCCATCACCTCGACATGGTCGGCGACGATCCCTCCGGGGAGCTGGTCCGGGCCTTCCACCGGGACCACGCCATCGACTTCACCGCGGTGCCGCTGCCCGGCGGCACCAAGCGCGCGGTCAACCTCGTCGGCCCGGACGGACGCAGGCTCTCCCTCTACGACGGCAGCCGCTCCCACGCGTCCGACCGGCTTCCCGAGGAGACGGTCCGGACGCTGGCCGCCGTCAGCACGCACGCGCACGTCTCCATCACCCACCCGTGCGCCCACGCCCTTCCCCTGCTCCACGAGGCCGGGGTCACCGTCTCCACCGACCTGCACGACTGGGACGGCGAGAACCCCTATCACGAGGAGTTCGCCTACGGCAGCGACCTCGTCCTCGTCTCCACCGCCGCCCTCGCCGACCACGAGGCCACCATGCGGCGGATCATGGAGCGCGGCCGGGCCGAGGCCGTCGTCGCCACCGCCGGGGCGGAGGGCTCCTACCTGCTCAGCCGCGAGGCCGACGGGCCGGTGCACATCCCGGCCGTCGCCCCGCCCGGCCCGGTCGTCGACTCCAACGGGGCGGGCGACGCCTACGCCTCCGGCTTCCTCTTCGGCCGGCTCACGGGCGAATCCTTCGCACGCTGCGCGCGGTACGGCGCGATCGCCGGGGCCCACGCCTGCACGGTGCCGGCGACCGGCGGCGACCTGATCGGCCGGGCCGCACTGCTGGCCGGGGCAGCCGTCCTGTCCGGTGCGGGAGCCGGTGCGGCAGCCGATGCGTGAGCGCCTGAGCGGACGACGTGCCAGGGGAGTGGTGTGGCCGGACTCTCCCTGTTCGGCACCCGCTTCGCCCCGCCGCACGGCCCTGCGGCTAGTTTGGGTGCAGCACAGGTGAGCGGGCCCGTGGTGGCACGGACGCACGGGGGACGGGAGGTCGGGAAGAGTGTCGCTGCGCGGAGGTGATCCGGTCGAGATCGGCGGTTATCCGCTGGAGGAGCGGCTCGGTTCGGGTGGCATGGGCACGGTCTTCCTGGCCCGTACGAGCTCGGGGCGGCCCGTCGCGATCAAGCTGATC
Organism: Streptomyces sp. NBC_01116; assembly: GCF_041435495.1. Classification (NCBI taxonomy): domain Bacteria; kingdom Bacillati; phylum Actinomycetota; class Actinomycetes; order Kitasatosporales; family Streptomycetaceae; genus Streptomyces; species Streptomyces sp. NBC_01116. The sequence continues at coordinate 954,337 of NZ_CP108644.1, read as the reverse complement.
CATCAGCAGTTCGCGGGGGACGACGAGTTCCGCATCCGTTTCCGTCAGGAGGTGGCGGCCGCACGGCGGGTCAGCGGCGCGTTCACCGCCGCCGTGGTCGACGCGGCCCCCGAGGCCGAGCAGCCGTGGATGGCGACGACCTACATCGAGGGGCCCACGCTGACGCAGCGCATCGCCGAGGGCGGCCCGCTGGACGGAGCGGAGCTGAGGCGGCTCGCCATCGGGCTGGCGGAGGCGCTGCGCGACATCCACCGGGTGGGAGTCGTCCACCGCGATCTGAAGCCCTCGAACGTCGTGCTCTCGCCCGAGGGCCCACGCGTCATCGACTTCGGCATCTCGCGCGCGGTGGACCAGCAGACGCTGACGATGACCGGCCGGGTCATCGGTACGCCGCCCTTCATGTCGCCCGAGCAGTTGCAGGCGCCGCGCGGTGTGGGACCGCGGTCCGACGTCTTCTCCCTGGGGACGCTCCTGGTGTACGCGGCGACCGGCCACGGGCCCTTCGACGCGGACAGCCCCTATATGACGGCCTATCAGGTGGTGCACGAGGAACCGTCGTTGGACGCCGTCCCGGAGGCTCTGCGGGCGGTCGTCGAGCCGTGCCTGGACAAGGAGCCCGAGGGGCGCCCCTCGGCGGACGAACTCCTCGTGCTGCTGCGGGACCTGCCCGCCGAACTCGGCGGGGCCAGGACCGGCGTTCCGGGCGCGGGCCGCACCCGCGACATGAACACGCAGGCCCACCTCGCGACGGGGGACACCCCGGCGCGCACCGCCTCGACGGACACCCCGGCGCGCACCGCCCCGACGGACACCGGCACGGGAAGCACCGGCGCACCGGTCGGCGGCCGCCTGCGCCGCCGATGGCGGCCCGTGCTCGCGGCGGCGGTCGCGGTGGCGGCGATCGGCGGCGGAGTCGCCGCGCTGACGACGGGCGGCTCCGACGGGAGCGGTGACGGCAAGCGCCCCGGCGGCGCGGGGCAGAGCACCGCGGTGCCGGCGGGCGTGCTTCCGGCCGGCTTCGAGCCGTGGCGCGGGACGGTGCTGGGCGGTCGCGAGGACATCCCCGACGAACTGCGTTGCGTCGTGCGGGGCGACGCGCTGTTCTGCGGGGGCGGAGGCGTCGTCGCGGCCCGTCTGAGGGCTCACGACGGGTCCCGGGTGTGGACCGCGAAGAGCCCCGGCGTCCCCGCCCAGGGCATGCACCTGGTGGGCGCCACCGACGACACGGTCCTCGGCTACCGCTTCGCCGCCCAGGACGACCCCGAGGGCCCTCGCAGCGAGGTGGTGGCCCTCGACGCCGACAGCGGCCGGGAGCTGTGGTCCGCACCGTCCGGCGCCCAGTCGACGGCCGTCACGGGCCGGACCATGGACGCCGTCGTGGCCGGCTCCGCCGTGGTGACGGTCGACGCCTCCAACTCCCGCTTCGAGGCCCGGGACGCCCACAGCGGTGACGTCCTCTGGACGACACCGTTCCCCGCCGGCACGCAGTGCGCCCCCGTCCCGCTCCGACCGCGGCTCCTCGCGATGTGCGCGACCGACGTGGAGGTGGACGACCTCCAGGTGCGCCGTCCCACCCTGCGGACGCTCGCCCTCCCCTCCGGGGCACTGGGCAGGCCCGTCACGGTCGACGGCCCCGTCGTGCCGATGGGCGGGGACCGCGGCGGGCTCGTCCTCCTCGCGAAGCACTACGAGGGACCGGCGTCGGCCGGGTACGACGGTGTGGCGCGGTTCGACCCGGCCTCGCGCAAGGTCACGTACGCACGGTTCGACAAGGTGTACGCGGGCACGCCCGGCATGGCGGACGGCACCGTCCACGTGAGCGGGCAGGCCGGTCTCGTGACGGCTTTCGACTCCGCGACCGGGCGCAAGAAGTGGTCACGTCAGACGGGCGTGGAGGGCGCGTCGGGCCCCGTGGCGGGAGCCGGGGCGCTGTTCTTCAGCTCGGCCACCGGCCGGGTCGTCGCGCTCTCGCCGAAGGACGGCGAACCGCTGTGGGCGACCGACCCCCGGATCGACGCGCTCACGGGCGAGCAGGACGCCAGCCCCCGTGTGGCCGTCGCGGGGCGCGCGGTGTTCGTGGCCGCGGCCGACAACACCCTCTTCGCCTTCGACGCGCAGAGGCCGCCGAGGTCGGGCTGACCCCGGCGGCCTCACCGCCCGCCCTCCCCGGTGGGGGCGGGCGTCACACCCGGCGCAGGACCGTGGCCTCCGTGCCCCAGCCGAGCGCGATCGTCCGGTCGACGCTCCAGCCCGACCGCTCCGCGAGGGCGGCGATCGCGGCGGAGTCGCGCAGCGTGCTGCCGGTCGCGGTGTACGCGTGCAGCGCCGCCTCGGCCGCGTGCGGGCTCAGGCCGTCGGGGCGGGAGGCCTCGACGAGGACGGCCGTCCCGGTCCATCCGGCCAGCCGCGTGAGCAGTTCGACCCCCTCCTCGTCGGTGCGGTGGCCGAGTGCCTTCGCGGCGACGGCGACATCGGCGGGGCCGGCCGTCCACTCGACGCGGTCCGGCGCCGTGACCTGGCCGCGCAGCACCTCGGCCGGGGCGGCCTCCTCCGCGATCCGCAGCCGGGGCCGCCGCCCGGCGTCGTCGAGAGCGGCGACCACCGAGGCGCTGCCCGGCCCCGTCAGGAGGCAGGTTCCGACGCCCTCCCAGAGGGAGTCGGCCGTCAGGCCGGCCAGCAGGAAGACCAACTGCTCGCACTCCTGAACCAGTTCGCCGTAGCGGTCCGCGTCGCGGGTCACCGTGTCGTGCAGGGTGGCGCCCGAGGCGAGCCGCCAGGGGGACACGCCGTCCCGGAGGGCGGGTGCCAGGTGCGTGAGGGCGAGCAGCAGCTCGGCCTCGTGGCCGGCGTACTCCTCGCGCTCGTGGTCCTCCAGGAGTTCCTCGCCCGCCCGGCCCAGGCGCAGCCCGGCCCCGCCGTCCGCGTCGACGACCACGTCGTACGCGGCGAGCAGCGGAAGCAGTACGCCGATCCCCGGCCCGGACACACCGAGGCGCGTCGCGAGCGCGTCGGCGGAGAGCCCCGGCGTGTCGGCCACCGCGTCGACGAGGCCGAGCTGCAACGCGGCCCGTGCCACCAGCCACGGCAGCGGCGAGGGGATCTCGGCGGGGCCCTGCGCGACGGCGTCCGCCGGGCCCTGTGCCTCCGGGGCGGCGGCCTCCTCGCAGTGCCAGTAACCCGTGACGTTCACGCGGTCCTTGGGGAGCTTCCGCTCCCGCTGGAGATACCGGCGTACCGGAAGCAGCGCCCGGCTCTCCGCGGCCGCCCAGGCGAATCCCTCGCCCGCCGGCGCCGGCAGGGCGCGGACGGCGGCGTCCAGCGCCGCCGGGTCGCCCGGTTCCGCGACCACCCAGGTGATCGTGTCGCCGTCGCGCAGTGCCAGCTCCTGGCGTGCCGCCTCGTCCGGGACGGTGACCAGGACGTGCGCCGGGGCGTCGAGCGGACGCTCGTCGAGGAAGCGGCCGATCGCGGGCAGGGCCGTCTCGTCCCCGACGAGGAGGATCCAGTCCAGCCGTTCCGGCAGCCGGAGCGACGACTTGGGCCCGACGAACCACAACTCGTCGCCCTCCCGGGCCGACGCGGACCAGGTCTCCGCGGGCCCTTCGCCGTGCACCACGAAGTCGAGGTGGAGCTCTCCCGCCCGGTGGTCCACCCGCCGGGGCGTGTAGTCGCGGGTCAGCCGGTGTTCGGCCGGCGTCCACTCGATGCCGTGCGGCAACTGGGCGGGGAGCGCCGCCCGGACGTCCCCGTCCGCGGCCAGGATCAGCTTGATGTGGTCGTCGAACCCGGGTGCGGCGAAGGCCGGGTGGGCGATCCCGTCGCGGGTGAACGCGGCGAGGTCCTCGCCGCCGAGGACCACCCGGCGCATCCTGGGGGTCACCTCGTGGACGCGGCGGACGGTGACCCGGCGCAGGACGAGGGGGTGCGTCGTGTACGCACGCTGGGCGGCCATCAGGAGAACTGCTTCTCGATGAGGTCCAGGAGGGCCATCGACTCGTCGTAGTCGCCGCGCAGCACCCAGTGCGGCAGGTCATAGGCCCGGTTCGCCTTGAAGGCGGGCAGCGCACCGTAGACGGGGTTCTTCTTGAGGGTGGCGACGTCGGTCGTGTCGGCGTTGAAGCCCATCACGAACACGGACGGCTGGGTGATCGTCTGGCCCACCTTCTCGGTCGACAGCTCGAACATGTCACCGCCCTGCCCGTACACCCTGAAACCGCCGTCGGCGAAGAGCGGAGCCGGCTCGATGCCGACCTTCTTCAGCTCCGTGGGCAGGCCCACGCTCTCCACCAGGCCGAAGGCGGTGCCGTCGCCGGTGAAGGTGAGGAAGGACACGGGGCCGGCGGGCGGCTTGATCGCCTTCTTCACCTCGCCGATCCGCCGGTCGTAGGCGGCCAGGTGCTTGTCGTAGACGTCGGACTTGCCGAACACGTCACCCGCGAGGAAGGAGAACTGGCTCCGCCAGTCGCCGAGCTTCTTGCCCACGAGCACGGTGGGAGCGATGTCGGTGAGGTCGTCGTACACCTTCTCCGCCTGGAACAGCGGGAAGCCGATGCCGCCGCCGACGATGAGGTCGGGCTCCAGGGCGAGGATCGCCTCCAGGTCGAAGCCGTCGACGCTCCACGGCAGGAACGTCGTGCCGTCCTCCTTCGCCTCCTTCGCCCAGTTCGGGGAGAACGCGCCCTTGCTCTCGGCGTCCTCGGGGATCGTGGCCCGCACCGGCACGTCGAGGTCGTAGAGGTACCCGGCGAGGGCGTGGTTCAGCACGACCACCTTCTTGGGCTCGGCCGGCACCTTCACCTTGCCGTAGTCGGTCGTGACGGTTCGGGTCTTCGCGGCGGAGGCCTTGTCCCCGTCGCCCGACGGGTCGGCGGCCGAGCAACCGGTGAGGGCCAGCGCGGCGACGACCGCGACGGTGAGAAGGCGGGCAGGAGCAAACATGGGACCTCATGTGGCTGGGTACGCTCGAATGTTCGAGCTGTTGGTAAGGTGAGGCTAACCTCGCTGGTTCCGCCGCGTCGATCCGCGTACGACATCGCCGGTGACGGACACGACGCGTCGCACAACGGGAGGCACGCTTGCCGACGACATCCCTCGGCACCGTGGTCGCCGAGAACGCCATCCGCTTTCTGGGGCACGACACGCATCGGCACGACGCGCCGCACCTCATCTACCTGGTGACCGGCAGCGCCCGCCTGTCCGCCGACGGCGAGGAGTGGCGGCTCGGACGGCACGAGGCCCTCTGGCTCGCTCCACGTGTGCCGCACGCGCTGCGGATCGAGCCGGGCGGCATGGCACTCGGCCCCCTCCTCGACCCCGCTGACCAGCCACGATGCCGGGTTCAGCCGCTCGGGGCGGTGCCCGCGATCGTCGAGGTCATGACCACCGCACTCGGCGCGGCGCCGACCACGCCGGAGCAGGTCGAGCCGTTCCGCCAGGAGTTGGGACGCGTACTGAAGGGCATTTCCCGGCAGTACTTCCCGGTCGTGCTGCCCGTCCATCCCGCGGTGCGCGCCCTGGCCCGCGAGGCCCTGCGCGCACCCTCCACGACTCTGGAAAGGCTCGCCGAGCGGCACCGGATGAGCCCCCGCCAGGTGCAGCGCGTCTTCCTCGACGAGACCGGACTGCCCTTCACACGGTGGCGCAACCGGGCCAGGATGAACGCCGCCGTCGAACACCTCCGCGGCGGGGGCGAGCTGACGGCGGCGGCCAGGGCGGCCGGATACGCGACCCGGGCCGGACTGCTGCGCGCGCTGAGCCGCGAGTCCGGGGTGCCCGTGAGCGCGCTCACCACCGACGCGGTGGGGGCGCTCGGCGGCCGTTGAACCGGGAGCCGGGCCGTTCCAGCAGTTCATGTACGTCGATCACGCACGGCACTTCGGCCTGTCCGGGTGGCGGGTTGCACAGGGAGAACAGATGGCACAGGCGCTCGCGCCGACGACCGCGCCACCACCGGCCACACCGTCGAGGTCGTCGCGTCGCAGGACCCGCCGGCTCCTCGGCCTGGTCGTCGCCGTCGGCACGCTCCTCGTGGCGGTGGTCCTCAGCGTCGCGATCGGCTCGGCACTGCTTCCCCTCGACGTGGTGTGGCAGGCGCTGACCGCTCCGGACGGCTCCGCCTCGCACGCCACGATCAGCGGCGCCCGCGTGGACCGCACGCTTCTCGGCGTCGTCGTCGGCGCGTCCCTGGGCGTGGCGGGGGCGCTCATCCAGGCGCTCACCCGCAATCCGCTCGCCGACCCCGGTGTCCTCGGCGTCAACGCCGGCGCGAGCTTCGCCGTCACCCTGGCCGTGGCCGTCTTCGGCGTCACACGCATCGACCAGTACCTGCCCTTCGCCTTCGGCGGCGCCGTCGTCGGCTCGGCGGTGGTCTACCTCGCCGCGAGCGGCGGCCGGGGCGGGCCCACACCGCTGCGCCTCACCCTCGTCGGGGTCGCCTTCACGGCGGTCCTGCTCGGCATCTCCCAGACCCTCGCCCTGATCGACACGGAGACCTTCGACCGTATGAGGTTCTGGGGAGCGGGCACCATCACCGACCGCCCGACGGGCACCGCCGCCGACGTCGCGCCCTTCGTCCTGGCCGGACTGCTGGCCGCCGCCTTCTGCGCGCGCCCGCTCAACGCGATCGCGCTCGGCGACGACGCGGGGCGGGCCGTCGGGCTGCGGGTCGGCGCGACCCGGTGCGGTGTGGTGGTCGCGGTGGCGCTGCTGTGCGGTTCGGCGACGGCCGCGGCGGGCCCGCTGATGTTCGTCGGCCTCATGGTGCCGCACGCCGTGCGCTGGCTCACCGGACCCGACTGGCGCTGGATCCTCGCCTACTCCGCCGTCCTCGCCCCGGCGATCGTGCTGCTCGCCGACGTCCTGGGCCGGCTGATCGTGATCCCGTCCGAACTTCAGGTCGGCGTCATGATGCCGCTCATCGGCGCGCCCGTACTGATCCTGCTGGTGCGCGGAAGCCGGGTGAGGGAGCTGTGAGCGGGGCGTTCGTCCTCAGGGCGGGGTCCCTGAGCCTGCGGGCGACGCGCCGCGGGGTCCTCGTGTGCGGGCTGTTGTCGGCCGGGCTGCTCGCCCTGGCCCTGTGGGCCTTCACCCTCGGCAGCTACTCCCTGAGCCTCGGCGACCTGGCCTCGGTGATGTCCGGCACCGCGGGGAACAGCGTCCGCACCGTCGTCCTGGAGTGGCGGGCACCGCGCATCGTCGCCGCCGTACTGTTCGGGGCCGCCCTCGCGATGGGCGGCGCGGTCTTCCAGTCCCTGACCCGCAACCCGCTCGGCAGCCCCGACGTCATCGGCTTCACCACCGGCTCCTACACCGGTGTCGTCCTCACGCTGCTCGCGGGCGCGAGCAGCTACTCGGCGCTCGCGGCGGGCGCCCTGGCCGGCGGGCTCGTCACCGCCCTCGGCGTGTATCTGCTGGCGTTCCGGCGGGGTGTGCGGGGCTTCCGGCTCATCATCGTGGGGATCGCGGTCGGCGCGCTGCTGTCCTCGGTCAACACGTGGTTCTCGGTGAAGGCCGACGTGGACACCGCGCTGAGGGCCGCGGTGTGGGGCGCCGGCTCGCTCAGCGCCATCGGCTGGCCCGCCGTGACGATGGCCTCCGTCCTGGTGGCGGTGGTCGCCCTGGCGGCCCCGGTGGCGCAACGCCGGATGCGATGGCTCGAACTGGGCGACGACACGGCGGCGATGCTGGGCGTACGCGTCGAGCGCACGAAGCTCCTGCTGGTCGTCCTCGGCGTGGCCGCGACAGCCGCGGTGACCGCCGCGGCGGGCCCCATCGCCTTCGTGGCCCTGGCGGCCCCGCAGATCGCCCGCCGCCTCACCGGGCGCGGAACCTCCGTCGACCTCGCCGGTTCGGCGCTCGTCGGCGCGCTGTTGCTGCTCGGCGCCGACATCGCGGCACAGCACGCGATCCCGGATGTGGTGCTGCCCACCGGTGCGGTCACCGTGTGCGTCGGCGGGGCGTACCTGCTGGTGCTGCTGGTGCGGGAGTCCCGCCGGGGGTGGTAGCGCGCCGCCCCGGGCGGAGGGGCGGAGGGGCGGAGAAGGGCGGAGGGGCGGAGAAGGGCGGCGGTAGCGGTCCACCGCCCACGGATGCGCGCCGCGTTCACCGCCGCGCCGTCCCGAGTCCCTCCGAATCCCCCGAGGTCCCCGCCCCGATTCCGGTCAGCTCGTACCGGATCTCCACGGCGTCCGGGGCGGAGCCGGAGGGGGCGGCCGTGGGGTCCTGCCGCCAGCCGCCCCTCCGGTAGAAGTCGCGGCCCCGGGTGTTGCGTTCCAGTACCCAGAGATATCCCGCCCGCGTGCCCCGCTCCGCCCAGACGGACAGCGTGGAGCGCATCAGGCTGCGTCCGACCCCGGTGCCCCAGCAGTCGGGTCGGGCGTAGAACGCGTACAGCTCCTCGACGTCGGGCCGTTGCCCGAGGTCCTCGTCGCGGGCCGGACCGAAGGACGAGAAGCCGGCGATCCGCCGGCCGTCGTCGTGCACGAGCACCTGGGCTCCGCCCGCGGTGCCGGCCCCGATCCGGTCGCGCCACAAGCCGGTGAGGGCGGTGGTGTCGAGAGCCTGGAGCTCGGCGGCCGGCAGGATTCCGGCGTATGCCGCGCGCCATGCGGCGACCTGGAGCCCGGCGATCTGCCCGGCGTCGCCCTCGCGCGCGTGCCGGTCACGCCGGGGGACGGCCCGGCCGTGCGCATCCGTGGTCAGCACGGGTACTCCCTGAGGTTCGGGGGCTGCTCGACGCCCGGCGCCGCCTGCCGGCAGTCGCGGTCCGTCGCGGCCGTCGGAGGGCGGCGGGCGTGAACCTACTATGGTTCCCGGGGGCGCGACGGCGCACGGAATTAGGGACGTGGAATGCGACGGCTCGGAGAGCTCGAAGCCGAAATCATGGACTGCCTGTGGAAGTGGGACAGGCCGGCGACGGTCCGTGAGGTCGTCGACGACATCAACCTCCGCCGCCCGGCCGCCTACACGACGGTGATGACCGTGGCCACCATCCTCTACAACAAGGGCTGGCTGACCCGCCGGAAGCAGGGGCAGGCGTGGCTCTACACGCCGGTCCGCAGCCGCGAGGCCTACTCCGCAGCCCTCATGGAGGACGCCCTGGGAGCGAGCGGGGACCGGTCGGCCGCGCTCGTGCACTTCGTGGAGCGGATGACGGAGGAGGAAGTCGCCGCGCTCCGCGACGCGTTGCGCGCGACGGGCCGCGGCGGCGAGCTGTGAACGCCGCACCCTTCTTCCTCGGCTACGCCGCGGCCGTCGGCGTCCTCGCCCCGCGCGTGCTGCTCCGCAGCAGCTGGCCCCAGCGGTCACCGCTGCTGGCGGTCGCCGTGTGGTTCGCGTCGGCGGCCTCCTTCTCCGTCTGCGTCGCCCTGGCGGCCCTGCACCTCACCACCCCGGGCGCACACCTGCACGGCGTCCTCTACTCCTGCCGCTCGGCCCTGGGCCTCGGCCCGTCCGGCGGCGGCCTCCTGCCGGGTTCGGGGCTCGCCGCCGTCGCCGTCCTGGTCTCCGCCCACCTCACCGGCTTCGCCGTGCACGCCGTGCGGGCGTACGCCGCCCGCGCCCGGCACCGCGAGATCCTGGACAAGGTCGGCCGCCGGTCGGCCTGTTCGCGGGCCACGGTGCTGGAACACGCCGAGCCCGCCGCCTACTGCCTGCCCGGCCGCCGTCCGAGGATCGTCCTCAGCAGCGGGGCCGTCGGCCTCCTGACCGGCGGCGAACTCGACGCCGTCGTCGAACACGAGCGGGCCCACATCCGCGGCCGCCACCACCTCGTCCTCGCGGCCGCCCACGGCTTCACCCGGGTCTTCCCCGGTCTGCCGCTCGCCCGCCATCTCCAGGAGCAGATCCCCCTGCTGCTGGAGATGGCCGCCGACGACCGCGCACTGCGCCGCTGCCCGCGCGGCGCGCTCGCCGCCGCCATGTTCACCCTGGCGGCGGGCGAGGCGCCGAACGGAGCCCTGGCGGCGGGCGGCCGGACGGTGCTGGTCCGCCTCCGGCGCGTGCTGGCCCCGGCGCACCGCGCGCATCCGGCCCTGCGCTGCGCGGTCGGCACGGGCGCCCTGATCACGCCCGTGCTCCCCGTACTGCTGACCTGCCACGCCGGACTCGGGTGACGCCCTTCGGCCGCCGCGGACCGGCCGGCGGCCTCAGATCCGTACGCCCCACATGAAGGGCATCCCGCTGCGGGCCATCGACTCGTACCGGACCTGGGCGCCGGGCTTCGGCGCGTGGAGTATCTGGCCGTTCCCGGCGTAGAAGCCCACGTGGCTCAGGTCGGTGCGCATGATGACGAGGTCGCCGGGCTTGAGCGCACCGATCGAGTTGATCCGGGTGCCGGCGTTGGCCTGGGCCTGCGACGTACGGGGCAGCGAGACGTCGGCCTGCTGGAACGCCCAGGAGGTCAGGCCCGAGCAGTCGAAGGACCCGGGACCGGTGGCGCCCCACACGTACGGCATGCCGACCCTGCTCTTCGCCGCGTTGAACGCCGCGGCCGTACGACCGGACGCACTGGCCTCGTTGCCCAGCTCGCCCTGCTCGCTCGCCAGTTGGGTCCGCTCGCTCGCCCGGTTGGCCCGCTCCTCCTCGGCGGCCCGCTCGGCCCGCTCCTCGGCCGTGAGGGTGTTGAGGAGCCGCTGCGCCTGGGCCAGCTTGCCCTGGATCTCCTTCTTCTTGCTCCCCAGCTCCTTGCGCGTCTCCTGGAGGCTGTCGAGCTTCTCCGTGGCCTGAGTACGCTGCTGCTGAAGGGCGCGCTGCTGCGAGAGGAACCGCTGGAGCGTGTCCGACTGCCGTGCGCTGAGGCGGTCGAGGCCCGACGCCTGGTCCAGGTAGGCGTCGGGGT